>CAZKHE010000031.1:0-42405 GCA_964552535.1 uncultured Enterobacteriaceae bacterium
CGCGCACCTGGAACATGCGCGAGCTGCCCGCGCTGTCGGCGAGCACGTCGAAGATGGTCTCGGGCGCGATCCCGGACTTCTGCCCGAACGCGAACGCCTCGCCCGCCGACACGTTGTGGATGGCGACGAGGAGGTTGGCGATGTACTTCATCTTGCTGCCGTTGCCGAAGGCGCCGAGGAAGTGGACCTTGCGGCCGATGCCCTCGAAGACGTCCTGCATCGACTTCGCGCGCGCCTCGGGGCCGCTCGCGAAGATCACGAGGTCCCCCTTCGCGGCCTGCGCGCCGGTGCCGCTCACCGGGCAGTCGAGCAGGGTCGTGCCGGCCGTCTCCAGCGCCGCACGCGCCGCCTCCTTGTCGGCGAGCGCGAGCGTGCAGGTGTCGGCCACCACGATGTCGCGCTTTGCCTCGGCGATGCCGCCGGGGCCCGCCACGGCCGCCATGAGCGCCTTGGGGCTCGGCAGCGAAGTGATCAGGCGATCAGCTTTGAGCGCGACGTCCTTCGGCGACGAGGCCGCCTCGACGCCGGCTTGCCGCAGCGCATCAAGCTTCGTCGCATCCACGTCGTAGCCCACGACGGGAAAGCCCTTGGCGAGCAGGTTGCGGGCGAACGCGCCGCCCATGATGCCCAGCCCGACGATGCCGACCTTGGTTTTCATCTGATCAATACCCCTTGGTGTTTTGCGGTGTGCGGAGTCTAGAATATCGGGCACGAGAATAGGAGGAGACTGAATGACCGCCATCGACGCCCGCGACAGCGCCCGCGTGACCCGCCCGCTGCCGGTGATGGACCTCGGGCCCTTCCTGAGGGGCGAGCCCGGCGCGCTGGAGACGCTGGCCGCGCAGTGGCGCGAGGTCTGCGAGAACCTCGGCTTCTTCTGCATCGTCAACCACGGCGTGCCGCGGGAGATGGTGGACGCGATGGACCGCGAGGTGCGCCGCTTCCACGCGTTGCCGCACGAGGAGAAGATGCAGATCCGCGTGAACGAGCACCAGCGCGGCTACATCCCGTCCAAGGCCACGATCGTCAAGCACTCCACCTACGAGAAGCACACCAAGCTCGACACGGTGGAGTGCCTCGTGCTCGCCACCGACTATCCGGAGAACCATCCGGAGTCGCTCGCCGGCAAGCAGTTCTACGGGCAGAACCCGTGGCCGGAGAACGTGCCCGGCTTCCGCGAGACCGTGGCCGGCTACATGGCCGCCATCCAGGACCTCGCGCTGAAGCTGCTGCCGGTGTGGTCCCGCGCGCTCGAGCTGCCCGCCGATTTCTTCGCGCCGTACTTCAAGGAGCCGTACGCCTACATCCGCCTCGCCAAGTATCCCAAGGTCGAGTACGTGGCGGACCAGGAGTTCGGCCTCGGCGCGCACGCCGACACCGGCTTCATGACCTTCCTGCCGCTCGCGGCCGAGGAGGGGCTGCAGGTGCTGGACGAGAAGAACCAGTGGATCTGGCCGCAGGTGCCGGCGGGTGCGCTCATCGTCAACACCGGCCAGTTCCTCTCCCGCTGGACCAACGGCCGCTTCCGCGCGACGCCGCACCGCGTGCTGCCGCCGCGGCACAACGACCGCTACTCGTTCGCGTGCTTCATCAACACGAGCCTCGACTCGGTAGCCGAGTGCCTCCCCACGTGCCACTCCGCCGAGAACCCGCCGAAGTGGCCGGCGCAGAGCTACTGGTCGTTCTTCGAGTGGTACATGCGCAATACCTACACGCACTACGGCAGCGTGAAGGCCGACGCGGAGGAGCAGGCGGCGGCGTAAGGGTCGGGAAGGGCGTCAGCCCTTCCGGTACGCCACCGTCTCGATCTTCATCCGCTCGCGCACCGGCAGCGCGCTCACCGCGACGCAGGTCCGCGCCGGCTTGTTCGGTGCGAAGGCCTTCTCGTACACCGCGTTGACGCGCGGATAGTCCGCCATGTCGCAGAGGTACACCACCGCCTTCACCACGTCCTGCAGCGTGCAGCCGGCGGCGGCGAGGATCGCCTCCACGTTCCTGATCGACTGCACGGTCTGCTCGATCACGTCGTCGGAGACCACCTGCCCGGTCTTCGGATCGAGGCCGCCCATGCCCGAGGTGTAGACCCACGGACCGACGACGGTCGCGTGCGACAACGGGCCCGGCGGGGTGGGGGCCTCGTTGGTGTTGACGAACTCGTGCCCGGCCATGCGTGTGCTCTCCCTGGTGTGAATGCGCCGATGTGAGGACGCGGGGTGCTCAGGCCATGAACGGCCGCACCCAGTCCTTCAGCATGCTGGTGGTCATGAAGCCGTTCCTGCGGCCGGCGAGCGCGCCGTCCTTGAAGAGCAGCAGCGTCGGCAGGCCGCGCACGTCGTGGCGCGCGGCGAAGTCCAGGTCGCGCGACGCGTCCAGCTTGAACGCCTTCACGCGGCCCTCGAG
Organism: uncultured Enterobacteriaceae bacterium; assembly: GCA_964552535.1. GTDB lineage: Bacteria > Pseudomonadota > Gammaproteobacteria > Burkholderiales > SG8-39 > CAZKHE01. The sequence continues at coordinate 2,401 of CAZKHE010000031.1, forward strand.
CGCGGTCTCGAAGGCGGCGACCATCGGCTCGATCTTCCTGCAGATCTGGCAGTCGGGCCCGTAGACCTCGACCACCGTCACGCCCTCGCCGGCGATCGCGTCCGCGAACGCCGGCGTGCCCGTCCCGTCGCGCAGCAGCGCCATCAGGCCGCCTGCTCTTTCCAGAGCTCGCCGCGGCCGCGCATGTAGTCGAGGAAGTCGTCCGGCCCGACGTTCAGCGCACCGTTGATCAGGTTGAACGCGTTGCCGGTGTTCACCGTTTCGAGCGCCTCGACGATGTCGGCGTCGGTCGCGCCGGCGCGCTTGACCGTCTCGACGTCCTCGCGCGTCATCGAATGCGGATCGCCGTTGGCGCGCAGCGCGAAGTCGAACAGCGCGCGTTCCTTCTCGGAGAGGCCGAGCTTCTCCGGATCCATCGCGAGCGCCGCCTTCACCTCCTCGTCGGACGCGCCCGCGGCGAGCATCGCGGTGGCGTGGAAGGAGACGCAGTAGTCGCAGCGGTTCACCTCCGCGAGCGCCGTCATCAGTCCTTCCTTGAACTTCTTGGTGAGCGAGCCCTTGTTCAGGAGCACGTTGAGCCGCTCGAAGTTGGCCTTGCCGAGCTCCGGGAAGGCGGCGTAGGCCTTGAAGAGGTTGGAGACGCGGCCCTTGCCGCGCACGCGCTCCAGCGCGTCGTAGAGCGCCTTGCGGCCGCCGGTGGCCTTGTCCACGGGCACCAGGTCGATGAACGGGGGATCGTCGGGACTGCGGCTCCACTGGCCCATGTGCGCTCCTGCTCCGGCGGCGTGAAAGGTCCCAATCATGGGACGACTGGGGGCGCATCGTCAATGCGCGGTGCGTCGCACCGGATTACAACGCGCCCCTCAGTCCGCCGCGGCGCGGAGACGATTCGCAGCGCGTTGAAGGACTTGCGTGCCTGCGCAGAGTTCTTGCAGACGGTACGCCGCGGAGCCTGCCGCAACCGGATCGCCAAGGAGTCCGACCCATGCGCGCCTTCCTGCTCGCCCTGCTGTTCACGTTCTCCAGCGCCGCCGCCCAGGCCTCGCTGCTCAGCTGGAATGCCTCGCCGCTCACCGGTGCCACCGAAGCGCCCCCGGTGAACACGCCCGCCACCGGCACGGCCTTCGGCACCTACGACACGGTGAGCCACGTCATCACCTGGAACGTCAGCTACCAGGATCTCACCGGCCCGCTGATCCTCGGCCACATCCACGGCGCCGCACCGCCGAACGTCGCCGCGCCGGTGCTGATCGATTTCTTCGGCGGACGCGTGGAGCTGCCCTCGAGCGGGTCCTTCTCCGGCTCCGCGGACCTCGACGGCGACCCGCTGCTCTCGCCCGCCTTCGACGACGTGCCGTTCAGCGTGCGCGAGCAGCAGCTCTTCAGCGGCCTCTGGTACGTGAACCTGCACAGCCCGGCGTTCCCCGCCGGCGAGATCCGCCAGCAGATCGCGATCCCCGAGCCGGGCACGCTCGCGCTGCTCGCGGCGATCGGCGTGGTGCTCCTGCTGGGCAAGCGCCGGCACTGACCCGGACGATCCGCTCGAGCGTCGCGGCACGGAAGTTGCGCGCCGCGTCGTGCGGCCGGCCCGGCCGCGCCCGCCCGACCGCCGCGTGCCCCGCTCGATCCAGATCGCCGTACCGCCCGAGATTGCCGACGAGGCGGTTCGCCGCATCCAGGCGATGCGCGAGGTCGTCGGCGTGGCCCGCATGCGCGGCGCCTCCCTCGATCCACCCGGCGACATCGTGCAGTTCCAGGCGACCAACGACGGCGTGCGCAACGTATTCGGCGCGCTGGTCGACCTGCGCGTGCACGAGCACGGGTCCATCGAGACCAGCCAGCCGAAGTGCCTCATCACCGCGTCGGGGCAGCGGGCGGTCGACCTCGAGTCGAACGAGACCGTGTGGGACGAGATGGCGTCGCACCTGCGGCAGGACACGAACCTCTCGGTCAACTACGTGGCGCTCATGGCGCTGGCGGGCAGCGTCGCGGCGTGCGGGCTTTGGGCCGACATGCTGCACATCGTGATCGGCGCCATGGTGATCGCCCCGGCGTTCGAGCCGCTCGTGCGCATGCCTTTCGGGCTGATCACCCGCCTGCCGACGGTCGCGCGCAGCGGCGTCCGCTCGGCCCTCGCGGGCTATGCCGCGCTGGTGGCAGGCGCCGCGATCGCGACGCTCATCCTTGGCACGATCGACGCGGCCGCCGCCAGTGACCTGCGCTCACGCGAATGGGTGCGCTACTGGTCGTCGTTCTCGCCGGCCGGTGTGCTCGTCTCGGTGTTCGCCGCGGCGGCCGGCGCTTACGTGATCGCCGGGCTGCGGTCGGTGCTGACGACCGGCGTGATGATCGCGCTCGCGCTCATCCCCAGCATGGCACTCGTCGGCATGGCGCTCGCGATGGGGGAGCTGCCGCTGATTGGCGACGCGCTGATGCGGTGGGTGGTCGACGCTGGGCTCGTCGTCGGCGTCTCCGCGCTCGTGTTCGGCGTCAAGCAGGCCCGCCTCCATCGGCGGCCGGCCATCGAGCGGTCGGAGCGGGGCCGCGGCTAGCGCGCCTGGCGCTCCTCGGAGATGTCCGCGCCGTCCTCGAGCCCGAGCGCGCAGCGCGCGACCAACTCGAGCGCGTGCTCGACCGACTCCACGTGCGCCACGCCCGCCGCCTGCGGCGCCCCTTCGAGCCCGACCACCAGCTTGCCGTAGTTGCGCGCGAACGCCACCTCGGTGAGCGTGCCGAAGCCGCCGCCCATGGCGACGAGGCACAACGCGCCGCGCGCGATGATGGCGTTGCGCGCCTCGCCGATGCCGCTCGCGATGACGTAGGTCGCGTACGGATTGGCATCGGCGATGTCGCGTCCCGGCAGCAGCCCGATCGACACGCCGCCCGCGGCCTTCACGCCCTTGCACACGCCTTCCATCACGCCCGTGCGGCCGCCGCACAGCACCGCGAAGTCCATCGCCGCGAGCCCGCGTCCGATCGCTTCGGCCGCCGCGTAGCGCGCGGGCGTCGCATCCCGCGTCCCCACCACGCCGACCGGCACGCGATGCGGATGGCCGCTCTCGCGCTGCAGCCAGGTCGCGGCGGCGACGAGATCGACCGGCTCGCCGCGTGCCGCGCCGCCCGCGGCCCACGTGCGCGTGGCCGCATCGAAGCGCCGTTCCTGCGCGTCGTACAACGCCTGCGCGCCGCGGTCCAGCCTCAGGCCGGACATGCGCCGCCCTGCCGGTCAGTAGTCATCGTCGTCCTCGTCATCGTCGTCCTCGTCGTCCTGATTGTCCGGCGCGTCGTCGTCATCGTCGGGCTCGCGGATGGGGACGGGGTCGGGGCTGTGCAAGCGGTACCAGGGCAGATCCATGAACGCGACTCCGCAGAAGGGGAAAGCCGAGCCGCAACCTTACTCCAGAAGGCGCTCCGCTCTCCACGCGAGCGCGTCCTCGCGCGGGCGATGCCTCGCCGATGACGCCACGAACACCGGCTTGCCGGCGAGTTCGACGAGAAACGCGTAGTCAAGTCGAGCACCTTCGAGACGCGCCAGGTGAGGTCCGGCGCGGGCGCGATGAGATGTTGGTCGAGAGCCCAGTGATGCGTGGGCGCGAGTGCGATGCCGTTGCGGAGGTCGTCGTCCTGCGCCACCGAGAACGGAATGAGGTGAGCGGCTTCGACCAGGACCGTCGTGTCGGGCAGCACGAGCCGCACGCCGGATGCCGCGCAGCGATAGTCGTGCGCTTCCGTGACGAGACGCCGGAAAGCGAGCGAACGCGCCCTCGCGGGTACGGGTTCGGCAGCGGTTACCGGCTCGGCCTCGCGCGTCGGGGCGCACAAGCAGCGCGTGCAGCTCCTCGTCCAGGTAGGCGTAAGCCACGTTGTCCACGATGTCGGCGAACGTGCGCGCCGACTTCATCGCGGCGAGCACCGCCTCGCGCCCGGGCCGGGGCTTCAGGTGCCGGAACCTCTCGCCCTGGAGATGGAAGAAGGGGAAGTAGGGATTACGATGGTCGCGCTCGGCGCATACCGCGTCGAACACCTGCGCGTAGCTCTCGAGCAGCGTCCGGTCGAACGCGACGCGGTTCTTCGCGAGCCGCCCGGCCTCGGCGAGCGCCGAGACCGCAAGCAGCATGCAGGGTTTGTGCGGGCTCCAGTGATCGACCGCCGCATTCACGCGCAGGCGTGCGAAACGATCGATGTACCGGGCCAGCGCCATGCGGCAACTGTACCGGCCGCGCGCGCGTTCCTGCAACGCGCGCGAACCTCCCCACGCCGAAGCGGGGGGAGGGTTGATGCGCGAGCGTCAGCGGGTGCCGCCCGTCGCCGGCGAGGGCGAAGGCGCCGAGGGCGCCGGGCCGGGGCCCGTGCCGCCCGTGCGACCGTCGGTCGTCGCGCGCCCGTCGGTGGCGCTGCGACCCGAGGGCGAGGTGCCCATGCTGCGGGTGCGGTCGCGATCGCGGTCGCGGGCGGTGGAGCCGGTGGTCGAGCTGCCGCTGCGCATGTCCTGCTGCGGTTGCGTGGACGGCGTGGCGCCGCTGGTGGCCGAGGGCGGCGCCGTGCCGCCGGAACGTCCGTCGGTGACGCTGCGCTGGTTGCTGCCGCTGCCCGAGGTGGACTGGGCATGGACGATCGGTGCGGCAGCGAGTGCGGCAGCCGCGGCGGCGATGAGCAGGGACTGTCGTTTCATGGTGAGGCTCCTGATGGGATGCGCGTATCGCGCGTGACCTCACTTACGCAATCGCCGTGCCGGGAGGCTGTAGGCGTCGTCCTACACGAGATGCGCCGCCAACCTCCCGACTCGCGCGCCTACCCCTCGCACAGCCTGAACCGCTCCACCACGGCCCCGTCCCGGCGGCTCGCCACCATCAGCTCGATGCGGCGCCGATTGGCCTGCGCCTCGGCCGCGGCATTGACGATCATCGCGTAATCGCCGCCGCCGCCGGGCACGACGAACGCGCGCTCGCCGTCGTCGGTGGAAAGCGTCACGCGCGTCTCGTCGCGGCCCTCGTGACGATGCGACACGCACGCCACGCGGCCCTCGACCCAGCAGGGACCGAGGACCTCGAGCTCCTCGACGTGGGGCACCGCGTCGGCGCCGGAGACGGTGAGCGTGATGCGGCCTTCCCCGGCCTGCTGCAGATCGAACGCCGCTTCGCCGCGCGCATCGACGCGCGCGACGCGCTCGAACTCGCCCTGGCGCAGGTGCACGAACACGTCCTCGAAGTCCTCCACGGGCTCGCCCGGCTTCGGCCGGCGCGGCTGCTTCACCTTCACCACCAAGGGCACACGCCGGTCGCCCTTCCAGATCACCTCGACGCCCCACGGCCGGTGATAGCCGCGCCAGATGCGCATCTCGGGATCGCCGAGCAGGTTGAGCGAGAAGATGCACCAGCGCGCATACGCGTGCCAGTAGCTCATGTCGAGCGCCGCCACGCGCACGTCGTTCGCGAGCCCGATGTGGCGCGTCGAGGTGAGGCGGCGGAAGAACGCACGCTGGTGATCGTCGCCCGCGCTGATCCAGGAGAAGCGCGAGCTGCCGACGTAGGCCACCGCGCCGCCCGAGGGATTCTTCAGCAGCTCCTCCGCGAACGCATCCTCGCTGTCGAACTGGCCGGTGAGGCACGAGTCGGCGTACACGATGAACGGATGCGCGCCGTTGGTGGCCGTCATCGCGATGCCGGTGCCCGCGCCGCAACAGCCGCCCGACGACCCGTGCCCGGACAGCGAGACCACGTGCGGCGCGGCGTTGAGCGCCGCGGCGATGCGCGCGCTGGTGAGGTGCTGCAGCGGCGCCGCCGCGACCTGCGCGGGTGTGAGATCGGTCTCGTCCTTGTAGTAGCGCGAGACCTGGTCCCAGCCCGGAATCTCCACGCGGAGCTGCTCGCGCAGCGCCTCCTGGTCCGCCATCGAGCCGTCCTGCGCGGGATGGTCGAGGAGGAACCAGCGCGGCGTGATCTCCGCCGCGGCGCCGTGCACCACGATCCATTGCGTCGGGATGGGGAAGCGGATGTTGAACCACAGCACCTTGAAGTGGAACTCCGAGACCGAGAGATCCGTGCCGCTGCGCGCGTAGTACCACCCCGGCCCCGCGCCGCCCGACGGCTTGAAGACGAGCTCGCGGCGGTCGCTGTCGGAGATGTCGGCGATGAGCTGCCGCTCGAGGCGGTCGGGCACGGTCGCGAGCTTGATCAGTGCGTGCGACCCGGCGTTGCGGTACTGGTTGTCGCCCGGGGGATTGGCCGACGTGGGAAACACCGTCACCGGGCCGCCCCAATTGTCCGCCGCCACCACCAGCCGCCGCGGCCAGTTGCCGTTGAGGAACCCGCCGTCCGGCGTGCGGAAGCTCTCGTACGCGAGCACCTTGTTCACGAACGCCCGCGCCTGCTGCGCCGAGGCGACCGGCGCGCGCCCCACGCTCACGTCGGTGCGCCACACCACGCCGTCCACGTCCTGGCCGTTCACGTACTGGCCATAGAGGCCGTTGTCCAGCGCGTCCCAGTCGTGCGCCGGCTGGTAGACGTACGGGATGCGGATCTTGAAGAACCAGAACTCGATCTCGCGATAGCCGATGGCGTAGCTGTGGAGGCTCGAGTAGTAGAAGTCCGTCGGGATGCGGTTCCACTCGTACAGCCACTGCATCTGCGCGTTGCACACCGACGCCGGGCCGTTCACGCGCACGAACTGCGTCGGCATGGTGGCGCGCGTCGTGTACGTCGCGTCGGTGGTGAAGTACCAGCCGAGCCCCGACGTGGCGCTCGCGCCGGTCGAGTCGAGCGGAATCGGCTGCCCGGTGCCGGCATTGGTGAGGATGCGGTCCCAGCTGCCCGGCCACCACGTGCCCGGCGAGCGCACGTTCATCTTCAGGAACGACCCGGTCCAGAAGGACTTGTTGTCCGGCGGCGGATCCGTGGCCTGCACGTCCATGTGGCCCTCCACCGCGCCGGCGGCGAGCCGCGCCGGGACCACGTTCACGTCGCCGCCGAGCAGCACCCACGCCACGCCCCAGTGCTCGTGCGCCCACTTGAGGAAGCGCCGGATCACTTCCTGCAGGTCCCGCGCGCCGGCGCGGAAGTTGCCGTAGCGCCCGCCCACGATGTCGGTGATCGTCACCACCTTCGCGGTGAGGCCGCGCTGGCGCTTCCACTGCACCAGGCGCTGGAACTCGGCGACCATGTCGCCCGCGAGTGTCCCGGTCGGCCGGATCGCCTGCGCATCCCAGCTCTGGTTGTCGGTGACCACGAGGTAGTCCGCCGGCAGCTCGAGGTACGGGAAGCGGTCGGCCCAGCGGCCGATCACCTCGGGGTTCACCACCGTCGCGCGGGCGAGCTCCGCGAGCCGCTTCGCCTGGCCGCGCGAGACGATTTTCGGCTCCGGCATCGGCACGAGGCGCGCGACGTCCGCGTCGCGGATGCCTTCCTGCGCGAGCAGCTCGGCGAGCCGCTCCTGCGACAGCGGCTCGGGCCGGGCGCCGTACTTCACCACCACCTCGCACTCGGTCACCAGCTCCAGCCGCCCCTCGGCGGAGTAGCGCACCGGCCGCAGCGCCACGCGCACCGCCGGGTTGAAGCCGAAGTACTCGATGCCGGTGAGGCGCCACAGCGGCGCCTTCACCGCCGCCTCGTACAGCGCGGCGTCGGGCGGCACGATGGCCGGCGGCGGGAACGGCTCGAACGTCTCGTCGTCCGGATCCTGCTCCGGCCGCGGGCGGCGCGGCGGCTTGCACTCGTCGCCCGGCCGAAGCGGCTGCACCGGCGCCACGAACACGGGCTTCTTCGTGATCGGCACCGTCTTGGTCGCGCGCACGTCGATATCCAGCGGCCAGGTGCCCTCCGGCACCGCGACGAAGATCGACGCGCGCGGCAGCGCCGGCCCGCCCACCTCCGCGCCCGGCGTGCAGCCCTCGAGGTCCAGCATCACGCCGAACGGCGTCTCGCGCACGCGCAGGTCGTCCCGGCCGAAGCACACGCGCACCTGCACCGCGCCCTCGGCGCGCTGATCGTCGGCATCCGGCCGGCAGCATTCGACTTTCATGAGGCACCTCCGCGACACTGTTGCTGGGAGGTGCCTTTGTGCGCCTGTCGGCGCACCGGGGCAATAGACCGGAGGGGTTAGGACATCGTCATGCGGGCGGCCGGGCTACGCCACCGCGCCCGTCAGCCCGCCGTCCACCGCGAGCAGCGCCCCGGTGATGAAGCTCGCCTCGTCGCTGGCGAGCCACAGGATCGGCGCGGCCACTTCGTCCGCCGTGCCCCAGCGCTGCAGCAGGCACGGATAGGAGCCGTGCTGCACGAGCTCCTCCTCGGTCATGTTGCGCACCGCCGCGCGGCCCTTGGTGTAGGGCGTGAGGATGGAACCGGGGCACACCGCGTTGACGCGCACGTTGTGCGACGCCTCCTCGGCCGCCAGCGCGCGCGTGAGCGCCACCAGCGCCGCCTTGCTCGCGTCGTACTGCGCCATGCCGCGGCGCCCGAGCAGCGCGAACGCCGAGGACACGTTCACGATCGCGCCGCGCCCCGACTGCCGCAGGAACGGCAGCGACTCGCGCGCGCACGTGCTCGCCGCGACCACGTTCACGCGCAGCACGCGCTCCCACGAGGCCGCGTCCACGTCCGCGATCGGCCCGTAGTTGCGCGCCGCGGCGTTGTTCACCAGCACGTCGAGGCGGCCGAGCTTCGCGACCGCCTCGGCGATGCCCGCGATGGTCTCGACCTCGTCCTCGAGCGAGGCCACCACGCTGGTGAGGCGCGAGGGCGGCAGGCCCAGGTCGCCCACCACCTTCGCGAGGCCCTTGTCGTCGCGGTCGAGCAGGCAGACGTTCGCGCCTTCGCGCAGGAACAGCGCCGCGGTGGCGGAGCCGATGCCGCCGGCGCCGCCGGTGATGAGGGCGGCCTTGCCGGCGAGGCGGGATGGCGGGGATGCGTTTGTCATCATGGGCAGAATCCTAACCCGGTTGCCGCCGGTCCCGAGGGGGTCGCCGTGATCCGGGACGAGGAGTCGCCGGTGGCATAATGCTTCTCGCCATGGCGAGCGTTCTGGACACCCACATCGCCGAGCTTCACGAACTCTGTCGACGCTTCGGCGTCGCGCGGTTGGAATTGTTCGGCTCGGCAACGACCGGCGCATTCGATCCCGGTCGGAGCGACCTGGATTTTCTGGTGGACTTCGGCGCGGGCCAATCGGACCTGTTCAGCCGTTACTTCGGATTGAAGGAGGCGCTCGAGGCGTTGTATGGCCGCCCGGTCGACCTCCTCATGCCGCAAGCGATGGTCAATCCGTACTTCATCGAGGCGGTCAACAATACCCGGCAGCTGGTCTATGCAGCCGAAGACGCCCAAGCTGCTTGAGGACATTCGGGACTCGGCGACCTTCATCCGCGAGGTCGTTGCGGGGAAGAGCATCGACGACTACCGCGCGGATCGGCTGCTGCGGCAGGCGATCGAGCGAAACTTCGAGATCATCGGTGAGGCCATCAAGCGCATTGCTCAGCACGATCCCGACTGCGCAGCGCGCATCGGCGATTACCGGCAGATCATCGCGTTTCGCAACGTGCTGATCCATGGCTACGATCTGGTGGATCACCGGCTCGTCTGGAGCACGATCGAGCACCAGGTCCCGGCGCTACTCAAGGACGTCGCGGAGCTGTTGCCCTCTCGCCCCTGAACGGCTCTGGCAACTGCCCGGGGACGCGAACTTCGGGGCCCGGCTCCGGCATCTTGCGATCACTTCCCCGACTGCTTCTTCTCCAGCCGCGCCTTGAGGTCGGCGAACGGCGAGTAGGTCGAGGGCTGTCCGCGCTCACTGGCGCCGCCGCCGCCCTGTGCCGCTTCGAGCTGCCGCTGGTGCTCGTTGTCGTGGCAGTAGAGGCACAGCAGTTCCCAGTTGCTGCCGTCCGGCGGATTGTTGTCGTGGTTGTGGTCGCGGTGATGCACCGTGAGCTCGCGCAGGTGGGCGCGCGTGAACTCCCGTGCGCAGCGGCCGCAGATCCACGGATAGATCTTCAGCGCCTGCTCCCGATAGGTGAGGGCGCGCGCGTCGGCGGCCCGGCGCGCTTCGGCGACGATGCGATCGAGCTTCGAGGGGTCGGGCGTGGCCATGCGTAGCGCAGGCGAGGGCGTCAGCCCTCGCCGTCCTCGCTGTTCGGGAGCGACTCGGCAGATGCTACACCCGGCTGCCTGGACAGGGACCCCGAACGGCCCGGTGGTGCTGGGCAACCTCAGCAACCGCAAGGAGGTGCTGCGGCTGCCGTGCAATCTGCCTGCATCGGATAACGCCTGGGTCCCCGCAGGCTCGGTGGTGCTTGGCCGGCCAAGCTTCGGGAATTGGAAGCACAACTATTTCATCGCGTCGTGCCCGGTCGCCGGCTAGCTTCTGCCCATGCTTTCCGGCTCCATTCTCATCCTCGCCCTCGGTTTTGCACCGACGTTCCTCCTTATCGGGTTGGTGCAGTACCTCAGATATCGAGACGGGCGTCGGGCCCGCCGTTCGCCGCTGACCAGATCTCTACTCCGGGGCCCTGGCTACACCTTGCGCGAGCGACTGGAGGATGTGCGGTGGGATTTCGGCGTCTGGCTGGCCATTGCCCCGGTATTCCCGCTAGTGATGTACGCGCTCTATCTCCAGCAACGCGTGGACGGAGTGCCAACGCGAACGACTTTCGTCGTGTTGGCGGTTGCGGCCGCGCTCGCGATGCTCGCTTACGCCGCCTACAAGGTCTGGGCGGGATGGGATGAGTTGCGGAAAGTTCGACTTGGCCTAGAAGCTGAGATGGCGACGGGCGAAGAACTCAACCGATTGATGCCCGAGGGCTACTACGTCTTCCACGATGTGCCCGGCGAGCCGTCGTTCAACATCGACCACGTTGTCGTAGGTCCGACGGGGGTGTACGCCGTCGAGACGAAAGGTCGGCCCAAGCGGGTGCAGGAGGGCAGCGACGAGGGCCACAAGGTGTACTACGACGGCAAGACATTGCAGTTCCCGGGATGGCGGGAGTCCCAGCCCCTCAAGCAGGCGGGCCTGAACGCGGAGTGGGTCGCCAAGTGGCTGTCCAGCGCCGTCGGAGAGCGCGTTTCGGTGACGCCTCTACTCGTCCTGCCTGGCTGGTACGTCACGCGCACGTCCGCCGAGGGGATGATGGTTCTCAATGAGAAGCAAGTGAGAACGCAGGTGGGGCGCCGTCCGACTGTGCTCACGCCAAAGCAGATCCAGCAAGTTGCCCATCAGCTCGACCAGCGGTGCCGCGACATCGAGCCGCGGGCCTACGCGAAGCAGGATTCCTAAAGCGTCCACCAAAAGAGCTACTTGCATGGCGATCGCCACATGCTGTGCTAGCATCGCCGCCGGGTGGGGGCTAGCACAGGGCCATGTCGGCCGAACAAGAAGCTCGAAAGACGATTGATGCGCTCTTGACGTCCGCCGGATGGGCGGTCCAGGACGTCAAGCGGCGGCGAAAGTGTTTTGATTGGGCAAAGAGCATGGTCGACGAACTGCGCCCGGCTCATGGAGAGTTGGAGCGACGCTTCGACCAACTCTACAGGCAAAGGCCGTAGCAGGCACGCCTGTGACTACTGCGGTCGCATGGACCCGCGAAGAGGTAGAGGCGATTGTCGCCGACTACTTCGACATGCTCTCGCAAGAGCTGGCCGGGGCGGCGTACAGCAAGACCGCACATCGTCACGCGCTCGCTGCCAAGCTACGCGAAAGAAGTGATGGATCGATCGAGCGAAAGCACCAGAACATCAGCGCAGTCTTGATCGAGCTGGGTTGCCCCTACATCTCGGGGTACAAGCCGCTGGTGAACTACCAAGCCCTTCTGTTCGAGGTAGTTTCGGATAGGTTGACACATGACGCCGCGTTGCAACGGGCGGTGGTTCAGGTCGCTGAGGAACCCGCGACGCCGCCTGCGGCGCTGGAACTCGCCTCGATGCTCGAGCCGGCACCGGCGCTCAAGGCAGCCGAACCGAAGAAGGCTTATCAGTTGCCTACAACGGCTCATCGCCGCGACTACCTCGCGCGAGAGGCGCGCAACCGTTCCCTTGGGGCGGCCGGGGAGGAGCTAGCGGTCGCATATGAGCGCTTCCGCTTGCACAAGGGAGGGCGCCCCAAGTTGAGCGATCGCGTTGAGCACGTTTCCCGAACGCGCGGCGACGGCCTGGGATACGACATCCTATCTTTCGACCTCGACGGTCGCGAGCGCTTTATCGAAGTCAAGACCACGGCGTTCGGCAAGGAAACGCCGTTCTTCATCACTCGCTCCGAGGTGGATTTTTCAGCGGCGACAGCCGATCAGTACCATCTGTACCGGTTCTTCCAGTTCCGGCGGCAGCCGAGGCTCTTCACCCTCTCAGGTCCAGTGGGCAGCAATTGCGTGCTGGATCCTGCTACGTTCATCGGTCGATTCGGGTAAGGCGCAAACTTCACGAGAGGACGACGGATGCCCGAATCGCCCATCTCCCCCGAGAACTCGTTCACATACCATCGCGCGACAGTGCTCGACGCTGAAATGGCGTACATCGGCACACATCTCCTCGGCGAGCGGATCGTCCTCCTCCGCGGCAATCCCACGTCGTCGTACCTGTGGCGCAACGTCGTTTCGCATAGAGACGGTTCATGAAGAGTGCGACTAAAGTCCTGGAAGCCTTCGACAACATCCGCCGTGCCCAACGCGCCGGCGTCTACGCCCCGCACAAGCCTCTCCTGCTCCTCCTAGCACTCGCCCGCGTGCAACGCTGCGAGCCGCGCCTCGTGGAGTTCGCCGACATCGACGCCTCGCTCCGCTCGCTGTTGAGCGAGTTCGGCCCGAGCAGCGCCGCCAAGTCGCGCCACTATCCGTTCTGGCATCTCGCGACCGACGGGCAGGGCGCGCTCTGGGACTTGAACGGGCCGCGCGAGTTGCTCGCGCGTCCGCCTGGCGCCACGCCCAATCTGAACGAGCTCAAGACGCTGCACGTCCGCGGCGGTTTCCCGAGCGGTGTCGATAAGGCGCTGCGCAACGTCCCCGGACTTCTCGAAGCGGTCGCGGCGCGGGTGCTGGAGGCGAACTTCCCCGCGACGCTGCATGCGGACATCGCCGACGCGGTCGGTCTCGACCTGAGCCGGCCGGCATCGCCCGTGGCGAGCGAGTCCGACGCGCCGGCCTACGGGCCGACCGGCGCCAGGCGGCGCGATCCGGGCTTTCGGGAGCGCGTGCTTCGCGCCTACGAGTACCGCTGCTGCGTGTGCGGCTTCGACCTGCGCATCGGCGCGGTCAGCGTCGGGCTGGAGGCCGCGCACATCCAGTGGCACCACGTCGGCGGGCCGGACCTCGAGCCGAACGGCCTGGCGCTGTGCTCCCTGCACCACAAGCTGTTCGATCTCGGCGCGTTCACCATCGAGCCGGCCGGGTACCGCGTGGTGTTCAGCCAGCACGCGATCGCCGGCGACCGCGGCCGGCAGGGCGAGATCCGCCATCACGGCCAGCGGCTGCTCGATCCGCAGCATGCGGGGCTTCGGCCGGCGCCGGAGTTCCTGGCGTGGAATGTGAAGAACGTGTTCAAGGGGCCGGGGCGGGGGATGGTCCGGTGACCGCCGCCGGGGGCGAATGGGCGGTCTCCCGGGGATGCGTCGGCGCCTCGTTCGTGTGGCGCCTTAATTCCACATGGCGCAACTCGCCTCCCTGTGCACTCCGGGTCGGTCCGGGCCAGCCAAATGGGCTATTCAAGACGGAAGGGTCAAGCCTCTAGCATCTCTCGCGCACTCCCCCGCACATCGACGGGCATCGCGTGAGAGGAGGGATCATGTATCCATTTCTACGAGGCCGTCGGTCGTTTGCGGTCGTTCTGTGCCGCTTCAATGACCTTCCGCCGCCGGCGGTGCCGCGCAGCCGGTTTCTTGAGTTTGTGTCGGAGTACGGTCGAGCGGGATTGCACGACTACTTCAATGAGATCTCCTACGGCCAGTTCGGCCTGGCTGGTTCCGAGGTGTTCGGCTGGTACACGATGAAGTATTCGTTCGCCACGGACAGCCGCGATCCGTTCAAGCAGGCGCCGGGCGCGCCGCTCATGTTCCCACGCACGGCATGGATCGCTGAGGCGCGCCGTCTGGCCGCCGAGCACGGCGTCGACCTGTCGCGCTTCCACGGCGTGATCGCGGTGATCAACGCGCAGGCGGACGATTCCGCGTCGGGGAATGATCTCGCGCTCGCGGTGGCGGATTGGGGCCAGAACGGATGGCGTCATTGCCAGCGCTGCGAAGGTCTGTTCCACAGTCAGAGGGATCGGGGAGTTTGCCCACTCGGCGGCCGGCACGACGTGACCGGGAGCAAGCCCTATCTCCTGTCGCACAATGACCCCGGCTTTCCGGGACAGGGGCAGTGGCGGCACTGTGTCAAGTGCCGTGGACTGGTCTTTGCCGGCGGGGCAGCCGGCACATGCGCGGCGGGCGGCGTGCACGATGTCTCCGGTAGCGGGGAGTACCGGTTGGGTACGGGCAACGTGGGGTACGTCGGGCAGGCGAAGTGGAAGTGGTGCCGGAAGTGCCAGAGCCTGGCGTACTCCGAGCGTCCGGGCGTCTGCCCGGCAGGGGAGGGGCACGATTTCTCGGCAAGCAGCGATTACACGGTCGCGAGCTCCACCAACGGCCTGAACACGACCTTCGGGGCGCACGAGACCGCGCACGCGTTGGGCTTCGCGCATTCGTGGGCCGCGGGCACGCCGGACAAGAAGTACGGCGATTCCTGGGACATCATGAGCGCGATGCTGGTAAAGACATTCGAGAACGTCGCGTTCTCCCCTGCGGGGCCGGGCTTCAACGCGCCCAACCTCCATCGCTGGGGATGGCTGCCGGACGATCGCGTACTGACGCACATGCCCGTCACCGGGCTACTGTCGGTGGACCGCGAAGTGCAGCTCGCGGCGCTCAACCGCCCCGAACTGCCGGGTCCGATGATGGCACGCATCATCGCGGGCGACCGCATCTACACGGTCGAGTACCGCCAACGCACGCAGTGGGATCGCGGCCTCGAGCGCGATGCCGTATTCATCCACGAATTGCGCTCGCATTACACGGTGGGCGAGCAGCACTGGCGCTGGTGCGGCAAGTGCCAGGGGCTGCACCACGCGGGGCACCTGCGCTGCGCGGCAGGCGGCCTGCACGACCTCACCGCGAGCGCGGAGTATCGCGTCGCGGTCGACGACGCCTCCGCGGGCGGGCAGCGCGATTGGCGGTGGTGCAGCAAGTGCCAGCAATTGGCCTACGCGGGTGGTGACCCGGGTGCATGCCCCGCGGGCGGCAGCCACGATCACGGCACCAGCGGCGACTACCGGCTTCCGTCCTCCGGTGCGGGCCAGTCGGGTTGGAAGTGGTGCCAGAAATGCCAGGGCCTGTCGTACGCCAGCGGCTCGTCGATCGGCGTGTGCCCCCTCGGCGGCGTGCACGACTATTCGGGCAGCGGCACGTACGTCGTGATGCAGGGCGCTGGCACGGTGGGGCAGCCGGGCTGGCGATGGTGCCGGGGTTGCCAGGGACTCATCCACGCGGGTATGTCGCACTGTCCTGCCGGCGGCTCGCATGCATGGCACGACAGTGACGACTATGCATTGCTGCCCGAGACGATGTCCGAGGTCGCAGGCCAGACCGGTTGGGCGCGATGCACGAAGTGTCGCGGCCTGGTGTTCGCCGGGCCGGGGAGCGATCTCGGCGCATGTCCGGCGGGTGGCTCGCATGCTCCGGGCACGGGCGGACGCTATCGCCTGCTGCCGGCGGGGAGTTTCGGGGAAGGCCAGGCCGATTGGCGCTGGTGCCGGAAATGCCAGGCCCTGCACTACGGGCCGAACGTTGCGACCAGCCGCTGCCCGCGCGACGGCGGCGTGCACGACACCGTGGACAGCGGCGACTACGCCATCGCTCCGTTCTCTGAGCGGGTGTTCCTCGTCGGCGGAGAGCGGCTGCCCGGCGCAGTGTTCACCGACGCGCCGCGCAACGTGAGCATTCACGTGGATGCGTTCGATGGCGCCGCCGGGATTGCACTGATCCGACTCGGAGGGGGAGTGACTGGCGTGCGACGTCCGAATTATCTCTAGCGGCGCGAGGCCCTCCTCTGCGCTGCTGAGGCGAGCGTCTGTCGGCGTGTCGTGCGAACCGTTCACCTTGCGATTGGCCTCGCTGCACGTCCACGGCGGTTTCCCGAGCGGTGTGGACCAGGCGCTGCGCAACGTCGCCGGACTGCTCGAAGCGGCCGCGGCGCGGGTGCTGGAGGCGAACTTCTCAACAACGCTGCATGCGGACATCGCGACGCGGTCGGTCTCGACCTGAGCCGGCCGGCAGGCGTACGCCGACTGGCTCGCCGCGTCCGAGGTGCCGAAGCTCTTCGTGAACACGACCAGCGGCCACGCGCTGCTCGGACGCGACCGCGACTTCTGCCGCACGTGGCCCAATCAGCAGGAGATCACGCTGGACGCGAAGCACTACTACCAGGAGGACTGTCCTGCGGAGCTTGGGCGCGCGGTCGCGGGGTGGTACGAGACGCTGGGGTAGCGGGGCGGGTGGCGGGAGGCGCCAGACTTGTTGGGCATGATTGGCGAAGGCTCGGCGTTGCCGGCAACATGCTGCTCTCGGAGGGGCGGGAGCTGGCGCGGCTCGCCGCGCCGGAAATGCTTTGCTTGCGCTCGCAAGCCGCTTCCATCTCGCGTGTGCTGGCCAAGTGCCACGAGTTGCGCAACAAGGCCGAGTACGAGGGCTTGCTGGATCTGGACGAGCGGCTGGTGACCGACCTGCTGACGGCGTGCAGGGCGGTGGCGGAGAAGGTCGACGGGCTCGCGTCTGTGGGAAATTTTTAACTCGGGCACCGAACGGGCCGGGAGCGAGGTGCTCGGCAGCGCGACGAATGGCGCGTGGCGACGATCGTCTTCCCGACCTAGATCGCGTCGCACTGGCTCGTTTGTTGCGTCGCAATACGTCCTGGTCCACAAAGACCTTTCAGTTCGAAGGTCGACGCCGTTACGGAGCAGGGCTCTGTCGTCGGCACATCCCTCTCACGCAACACTCCGTCAGAAAGCTCAACGTCCATGAACGCATCTCCGTTTCAATCCCGTCGCCTGCCGATCTTGCCGATCGCCCTTTCAGCCGTCACTGCGCTGGCCGCTGGCACGGCACTCTGGGTCGGGCGTCAGGCACGCAAGGCCGAGCACGCGCATCCGCCGATCGGCAAGTTCATCGACGTCGATGGCGTGCGCCTGCACTACGTCGAACGTGGCGAAGGCGCGCCCGTCGTCCTGCTGCACGGGAACACGGTGCTCCTCCAGGACTTCATCGCGAGCGGCCTGATCGACGACCTGGCGCAGCGCCATCGCGTGATCGCATTCGACCGGCCCGGGTTCGGCTTCAGCGAGCGTCCGCGGGACCGGCTATGGACGGCGGAGGCGCAGGCTGCGCTGTTTTCGCGGGCGTTCACACAGCTCGGCATCGAGGCGCCGGTGGTGCTCGGTCATTCGTGGGGCACGCTGGTGGCCCTGGCGCTCGCGCTCGACTTCCCCGATCAGGTGCGCGGCCTGCTGCTGGCGTCCGGCTATTTCTTCCCGACTGCACGTCTCGATGTCGCGTTGACCGCGCCGGTGGCGGTGCCCGTCCTCGGCGACGTCCTGCGCTACACGGTCTCGCCCATCTTCGGTCGACTGTCCTTGAAGGGCGTCGCCAAGGCGATGTTCGCGCCGTGCGAGGTGCCCCAGCAGTTCTTCGACATGATGTCGCGCGAGATGATGCTGCGGCCCGGGCAGATCGGCGCCAACGCGGAGGATGCGGCATTCATGATTCCGGCGGCCCAGGAATTCGACGGCCGCTACCACGAGCTGCGAATGCCCGTCACCATCGTCGCGGGGGCGGAAGACAAGATCGTGGATCCCGAAGCGCATTCCGTGCGGCTGCACGAGGCCGTCGTCCACAGCAAGCTCCTGGTCGTGCCGAACACCGGCCACATGGTCCACTA
This sequence comes from uncultured Enterobacteriaceae bacterium, assembly GCA_964552535.1. GTDB lineage: Bacteria > Pseudomonadota > Gammaproteobacteria > Burkholderiales > SG8-39 > CAZKHE01. The sequence goes on from CAZKHE010000031.1 coordinate 20,342, forward strand.
CGCCGTACCGGACCGCGTTGTTTCGGCACTCGAGGATCTCTCGCGCGATTCCGCACCCACTGCAGGTACGCCGAGGATCGCCGATCACCGCACCGGCGTGCGCCAAGGTGCTGAAGCTGCCGTTCTCTAGACGGGACGAAAGCTCGTCCGCAAGGGCGAGCACGACGCCGGCGTCCGGTAGGAGACGGAACTCGCTCTCCCGCCGATACCATCGATGATGGCTCCGCCCCGCCGCACCCTCCCGTTCTCCGCCACCGACCTCCAGGGCCTCGCCGCTCTCTCCATCGACGGCATGCTCGGCGTCGTCGACCTGGTCGAGGCGATGCACCTGACCATCGGGCGCCGGCCCGGAATGTTCGCGCGCTCGCCGTCCGGGCGGACGCGAGGCATCACGGGATTCGTCTACGGCGCCGTGCGGGGCACGACGAAGCTGGTGCGGGGCACGCTGAGCCCGGTGCTCGGTGCGCTCGCGCGCGTGACGCCGGCTGCGGCTTCGACGCCGCAACGTGAAGCGCTGCTCGCCGCGCTGAACGGCGTGTGGGGTGATCATCTCGCCGCGACCCACAATCCGCTCGCCATCCCGATGTCGCTGCGGCAGGCAGGGCAGCCGCTCGACATCGCGACCGTGGGTGCGAAGAGCAGGGTGCTCGTGCTCGTCCACGGCCTCTGCATGAACGACCTGCAATGGCGTCGGCGCGGCCACGATCACGGTGCAGCGCTGGCGCGCGAGCTGGACATGAGCGTGGTGTACCTCCACTACAACAGCGGCCGGCACGTGTCGGAGAACGGCCGTGCCTTCGCCGGGATGCTGGAGGAATTGCTCGCGCAGTGGCCGGTGCACGTGGACGAGCTCGTCATCGTGGGGCACAGCATGGGCGGCCTGGTGGCGCGCAGCGCCTGCCACTACGCGCGCGAGGCAGGGCATCGCTGGCTCAATGCGCTCCGCAGCCTCGTGTTCCTCGGCACGCCGCATCACGGCGCGCCGCTCGAGCGGGGCGGACGCCACGTGGATGCGCTGTTCGGCGTGAGCCCGTACCTCGCGCCGTTCGCGCGCCTCGGCAAGGCGCGCAGCGCCGGGATCACCGATCTGCGCTTCGGCAACCTGGTGGACGAGGATTGGTCCGGGCCGCTGGGCGACGACCGCCGGCACGACCAGCGGCTCGATGAGCGCCGGCCGATCGCGCTCCCTCCGGGCGCGCAGGCCTATGCGATCGCGGGCTGCACGAGCCGGCGTGTCGACGGCGTAGGCGCGCGCGTGGTCGGCGACGGGCTGGTGCCCGTCGCGAGCGCGCTCGGCGAGCACGCCGATCGGGCGCTGGACCTCGGGCTGCCCGAGTCGAACCGGCGCGTGTTCGTCGGCGCGAACCACTGGACGCTGCTGAGCCGGCGGGACGTGTACGAGCAGCTTCGCGCGTGGCTGTCGGCCGGGCGCGGGTGAGCGGGCACACGGAGTCCGGCGCTTTCGAGGCTCCGCTACAGCAACTCCCGATCCTCCGCGGCGCGCGATCCGGCTCGAGTACAGCCAACGAAGCCCGTGGTTCCCTCGTCCCGCATAATCAACGCCGCGCGCGTTGGGCGATCCGCAGCTATGCTCTTGCCCCGCGAGCACGACGAACGCGCGATGTCCGCCATCTTCATCAGCTACCGACGGGAAGACACGGTCGGCCACGCCGGCCGGATCTACGATCGCTTGGTTGCGCGGTTCGGCCCCGAGCGGGTCTATCGCGATATCGATTCAGGGCGCCCCGGCGAGGATTTCGTCGAGACGATTCGCCGCAGGGTGGCGGGCTGCGACGTGCTGCTGGCCTTGATCGGCCCGGGCTGGCTGAAGGCGACGGACGAAACCGGAGGCTGGCGCCTCGCGCAGGAGGGCGACCTGGTCCGCATCGAGATCGCGACGGCGCTGGAACGCGGCGTCCGCGTGATCCCGGTGCTCGTGCAGGGTGCGAAAATGCCCCGTTCCGGCGACCTCCCGGTCGCCCTGTCCAAGCTTGCGCACCGGAATGCGGTGGAGATCCGCGACACGCAGTTCGATCGGGACGTGTCGCTGCTTCTGGAGGACCTTTCACCGCGGTCGTTCCACGCGCGCTGGCTCCGTCCGCTGACGCGCCCCGCAGTTGCGATCGCCCTGGCGCTGGTTGTCGCGGCCGGCATCGGGACCGTCTATCTCTCCCAGGTCACCCTTACGTCCGAGCAAGCCCGCGCGCAACTGGAGCTGATGGACATTCCCTATTCGGCCGATGCGTTCGTCCACGCCGCGGAGCGGAAGGATGCGACTGCGATGGCGCTCTTCCTCAAGGCGGGGATGGACCCCAACGCGGCCAACCGCCGGGGCCTCACGGCGCTGCAGTTCGCTGCCCGCCACGGCGACCTCGCCATGATGAAGTCGTTGATCAAGGCCGGGGCGAGGATCGAAGCGCCGGTGCGCTGGGCAGCCGGGGCAGGGCAGATGGAGGCGCTGCAGCTGCTGTTAAGCAAGGGGCCGACGAAGGCGGCGCTCGGGGAGGCGCTGACGGTTTCGGGACATGAGCCGCGGGTGACTCTCCTGCTGCTGGATCGGGGCGCCGACCCCAACGCCGCGGATAAGGACGGCAAGACGCCACTCATGGACGCCGCCGACGAGGCGAATCCCGAAGTCGCCCGACTGCTCCTTGCGCGCGGAGTGAACGTCAATGCCGGACGCACCGACCCATTCACTCGAGGCAAGACCGCCCTTCATTACGCGGCCGTCACATCGAAGGACGAGCACCGTGCCATCGAGGTCGCGGCGCTGCTGCTCGACAAAGGTGCGGACCTGAGCGCGCGTGCCGTCGATGTCAACAACAGCGAAGGCTGGACGCCCTTGCTGGCCGCCGCCTTGGCAAAGCGCTGGAAGATGGCACGCTTCCTCGCGGAGCGTGGCGCGGACGTAAATGCCCTGGCCGTGGCACACGGCGGGCACGACGAAGCGGTCGGTATCGGCCTGACGCCGGTCATGTTGGCCGTGAAGGAGGGCGAACTCGATACCGTCGTGGCGTTCCTCGACAAGGGTGCAGACGTCGACCGGCGCACCGCGTCCGGGCGGACGGCGCTCTGGCTCGCGGCCGAGCGGGGATCCGCTCCGGTGGTCGAGGTGCTGCTCGCCCGCGGCGCCAAGGCGACCAATGCCGACAACGACGGGTGGACCCCGCTGATGGCGGCGAGGACGCCCGAGGTCGCCGAGGTGCTGCTGCGGCACGGGGCCGTCGTCGATGCCCGCACGACCGCGGGCACGACGGCCCTGATAATCGCCGCCGAACGCGGCTCCCCCGAAATGGTGAAGCTGCTTCTCGCACGGGGCGCCGATGCGAATGCGGTGAACAAGAACGGCTGGACGCCGTTGATGGCGGCGGCCTATGCGGGGCAGGCCGCCTCTGCCCGTGCATTGATCGAGGGCGGCGCGCGGAAGGATCGGAAGAACAACGCCGGGGAAACCGCGCTCGATATCGCGAGGAAGGAGAACTCGCGGACCGTCGTGGACGTCCTGCTTGCCGCGCGGGGTTGACGCTGCTTCTCCTGCCTCCTTGAAGCGTCTTGGAGACGCGTGCGCGACAATGGCGGCTGTCCAACTTGGCCACTCGCGCCGTCCCGCATGACCCGCCATACCGGGGCGTTCCTTCCGCCCGACATGCCGCGCGCCATCGCCCGAGAGGCGCTCGCGGTCCTGCCAATCCATCGTTACGAGGGGCCGATCCGCCTCGTCGAGACGCCGGAGCATCTCGACGAGGCGGTGCGCGACCTCGCCGACGAAGGCGTCGTCGGCTTCGACACCGAGACGCGGCCGGCCTTCCGCGTCGGCGAGCGCTACCTGCCGTCGCTGGTGCAGCTCGCGACCGCGCGCATGGTGTACCTCTTCCAGGTGCAGCAGGCGGACTTCTCCGCGGCGATCCGCGAGGTGCTGGCCTCGCATCGCATCGTGAAGGCGGGCGTGTCGGTGAGCCACGACCTGAAGATGCTGAAGGAGGTCTTCCCGTTCGAGCCGCAGGGCGTGGTGGACCTCGGCCGCGTCGCGAAGCGCCACGGCATCGTGCAGTCCGGCGTGCGCAATCTCGCCGGGATCTTTCTCGGGGTGCGCATCCCGAAGGGCCCGAGCACGTCCAACTGGGCGGCGCAGCGCCTCACGCCGCTGCAGATCCAGTACGCGGCGACGGACGCGTGGGTGTGCCGGGAGCTGTACCTGCGGTTCGAGGGGCTGGGGCTGACGTGACGGCACCGCTCGTTGGACGGCTGTGCTAAAGTAAGGAATCCTTACTTTGCGAGTTCTGCCGTGCTTGCCAAGCTGACGTCCAAGAACCAGCTCACGCTGCCGAAGAGCGCGGTCGCTGCCGTCGGCGGAACCGAGTACTTCGACGTCGAAGTGCGGGACGGGCAGATCGTGCTCACGCCGGTGCGCATTCAGCGCGGGGATGCCGTGCGCGCCAAGCTCGCGGCCCTCGGCCTGACGGAGTCCGACGTTGCCGAGGCCGTGCAGTGGGCCCGGTCCGGTGCAAGGGCGCCGCTGGCCGCCGAACCGCCGGCAAGTCACAAGTCAGCGCGTCCCGCCGCCAAGGCGAGGAAGAAGCCCGCGCGACGGGCATGATCGCGCCTCCCCGGGTGGTGCTGGACACGAACGTCGTGCTCTCGGCGCTCCTGTTCGGCGGGGGGCTCGTCGCGCGGATCCGCGCGGGCTGGCAGGCTGCCCGCTTCGTGCCGTTGGCGAGCAGGGCGACCGCAGACGAGCTCGTGCGCGTCCTCGGCTATCCGAAGTTCGGACTCGCTCCAGCGGAGCAGGCCGAGTTGCTTTCGGACTACCTGCCCTGGGTGCAGGTGGTGCACGTGCCGGATCCGCCGCCTGCCGTACCCGCCTGTCGTGATCCGTACGATGTCCCCTTCCTGCAACTCGCGGTGGCCGGCAAGGCGCGGGCGCTGGTGTCCGGGGATCGTGCGCTGCTGGCGCTCGCCGGAAGCCCGGGCATTTGCCCGGTGTTCGGCATCGAGGAGTTCTGTACGAAGTACCTGCAATAAAGGAGGACCAGACATGACCCCCGAGACCTCATCCGCGCCGCTCGCCGGCGTCAAGGTCCTCGAGCTCGGCTCGCTCATCGCCGGGCCCTATGCGGGCGCGCTGCTCGCGCAGTTCGGCGCCGAGGTGATCAAGATCGAGCCGCCGGACGGCGGCGATCCGCTGCGCACCTGGCGCAAGCTCCACGAGGGCACGTCGATCTGGTGGTACGTGCAGAGCCGCAACAAGAAGTCGGTGACGCTCGACCTCAAGCAGCAGGCGGCGCGCGAGATCGTGAAGAAGCTCGCGGCCGAGGTGGACATCGTGATCGAGAACTTCCGCCCCGGCACGCTGGAGAAGTGGGGCATCGGGTGGGAAGCGCTCTCGGCCATCAACCCGAAGCTCATCATGGTGCGCATCTCCGGCTACGGGCAGGATGGTCCCTACGCGCAGCGCCCGGGCTTCGCCGCCATCGCCGAGTGCATGGGCGGGCTGCGCTACACCTCGGGCTTCCCCGACCGGCCACCGGTGCGCGTCGGCGTGAGCCTGGGCGACACGCTCGCGTCGCTCTACGGGACCATCGGCGCGCTGATGGCGATGCACCACCTCAAGGTCAACGGCGGCAAGGGACAGTTCATCGACGTCGCGCTGTACGAGTCGGTGTTCGCCATCATGGAGAGCCTGCTGCCCGAGTACACCATGCAGGGCTTCATCCGGGAGCGGAGCGGGGCGGCGCTGCCGGGCATCGCGCCGTCGAACACCTACCTTTGCGGCGACGGCAAGTACGTCGCGATCGCCGGCAACGGCGACGGCATCTTCAAGCGCCTCACGGAGGCGATGGGGCGGCCGGACCTGGGCAACGATCCGGCGCTCGCCCGCAACGACGGCCGCGCAAAGCAGGCCGAACGCCTCGACGCGGCCATCTCGGAATGGACCGGCCGGCACACGCTGGACGAGGTGCTGGCGGCGCTCGACGCGGCGTCGGTGCCGGCCGGCCGCATCTACACCGCGGCCGACATCGTGAAGGACCCGCACTACGCGGCGCGCGGCATGATCGAGCACCGCACGCTGCCCGACGGCACGCCGATCGATCTGCCCGGCGTGGTGCCCAAGCTCTCGGGAACGCCCGGCGGCACGAAGTGGGTAGGCCCGAAGCTCGGCGAGCACACCGAGGAGGTGTTGCGGTCGATCGGGATCGAGGGGACGAAGCTCGCCGAGCTGAAGCAGGCGGGGGTGGTGTGAGCGCGCGCCTGTACATCCACGACGTCGCCGCCCGCGACGGCTTCCAGATGGAGCCGATCTTCATCCCCACCGAGGAGAAGGTCGCGCTGATCAACGCGCTGTCGCGCACCGGCCTTGCGAAGATCGAGGTGACGTCCTTTACCTCGCCCAAGGCGATTCCCGCGCTCAAGGACGCCGAGGCGGTGATGGCGCAGATCGACCGTGTGCCGGGGGTCGAGTACGCGGCGCTGGTGCCCAACGTGCGCGGCTGCGAGCGGGCGCTGGCGAGCCGGGTGGACGAGATCAACGTCGTGATGTCGGCGAGCGCGTCGCACAATCTGGCCAACCTGCGCATGACCTGCGAGCAGTCGCTGGCGCAATTCGCGGCGATCGTGAAGGAGGTCGGTGGGCGGACGCAGATCAACGCGTCCCTGTCCACGGCATTCGGCTGCCCGTTCGACGGCGTGGTGCAGGACGAGCGGGTGATCGAGTTGGTCGCGCGCTACGTCGACATGGGCATCGACCGCGTGACGCTGTGCGACACGACGGGGATGGCGAACCCGGCGCAGGTGAAGCGGCTTTGCGGCGCGGTGGCGGCGCGCTGGCCGACGCTCATGCTGACCGCGCACTTCCACAACACCCGCGGCATGGGCCTGGCGAATGCGCTCGCCGCGCTGGAGGCGGGCATCGTGCGCTTCGACGCGTCGCTCGGCGGGCTGGGGGGCTGTCCCTATGCGCCGGGCGCGAGCGGCAATGTCTGCACCGAGGACCTCGTGCACATGCTCGAGGCGATGGGCTGCGACACCGGCGTGGACCTCGACGCGCTGCTCGCCTGCGCCGGCCGCATGCCGGCGATCGTCGGGCACGAGGTGCCCGGGCAGGTGGTGAAGGCGGGGGCGTGGACGCGGCGGTATCCGGTGCCGCAATAGCGCTTACGCGGGAGAGAAATCGGGGAGCCGGGTCGCGCGCGCGTCGAACGACGCCGTGGTGCTGCACCCGAGGACCTGGTAGTGCTGGCCGATCAGGCAGTCGGCGAATGCCGCCGGCGAGTCGCGCCACAGGAACAGTGCGCGCTCGACCGCCGGCTCGTCTTCGATGCGGACGTCCGCCGCATCGAGCAGGCCGGAGAGGGCGGCGACGATCTCCTCCTTGGGCACGCCGTAGCGGCTGCGCAGGAGCCACTCGGTTTCGACGAGCACCGGCAGGCTGATCAGCACCGGCTGGCCCGCCGCGGACTCTCGCTCGATCAGCTGCCGGGCGCGCTCGAACTGCCGCGCGTCGTCCCGGAGGAGGAAGCGGACCAGGACGTTGGTGTCGAGGCCGATCATCTAGCGCGAAAGGTCGTCGAGCGGCATCCGCTTGCCGCCCTTGCGCCGCAGCCGGCCCGCGAGGTCCAGCACGCTCTTGTTCTTCACGCGCAGCTGCACCGTCCCGTCCGGCATGAAGGTGAACGTCAGCCGATCGCCGGGTTTCATCCCCAGCTTGTCCCGGACTTCCTTCGGGATGGTCGTCTGCCCCTTGCTGGTGAGCGCGGCTTCGGTGGTCATCCGGCGTTCCTCCTTACGAAACCCATTCTAGTAAGGAATGCGACGCCGTAGCAAGGGGGATCACGCCCCGGCGGACCCGTCAACCCCCCTTTTGCCGGTTCCCGCCGGTTTGGGCCGAGGCAACACCCGCCTTGCCGGGCGTTCCGGACGGGGAGGGCGGAAAATCAAGCGCTTGGCGAGGGCGTGCCAGGAACGGGGGCCGGGAAATTTTTTTTGCATCGCCAGACCCGAAAAAAGTTGGTGCTTCCTTGGGCAAGGTCTGGCTAGAATCGTCCGCGAGTCGTGCTTCACTCCTTCCTGCACGAGTCTTCCGCAGCACACCAACTGCAGCAAAAAGAAAGGGCAGCCTAGGCTGCCCTTTCGACCCGAACGGTCCAGACGTCACATTGCGAGTGGGATCGTCTGAGACCCTCCAGAGCCCGGCTCCGTAAGGAGCTGGGCTTTACTTTTTCGCAGCCTTCTTGGCGGGCTTCTTCGCGGCCTTCTTGGCCGGCTTCTTCGCTGCGGTCTTCTTCGCTGCCTTCTTCTTGGTCGCCATCTGTTGCTCCTTTCCAGGTTTGTGTGATGACACTGCGCAACATGAGCGTCACGCAACTCGCTGTTTATCGCGGCGTATAACCGTTGTCAATGTTTATCTGCGTTTTCCGACAACGAGTTGGCGTCGAAATGTGGCGAAAGCGACGCACCGCGAACCCCTGACGGACCGACGACGATGATCTGGGTCGATGCCGACGCCTGTCCGAAGGTGATTCGCGACGTGCTCTTCAGAGCGGCGGAGCGCGCGCAGGTCGAGGTGACGCTCGTCGCGAATCGCATGCTGCACTCGCCGCCGTCGCGCTGGGTGCGCGCGCTGCAGGTGCCGCGCGGCTTCGATGCCGCCGACGACGAGATCGTCGGCCGAGTGGCGCCGGGCGATCTCGTCGTGACGCAGGACATTCCCCTCGCGGCGGCGGTGCTCGCGCGCGGCGCGCAGGCGGTGACGCCGCGGGGCGAACCGTTCTCCCCCGAGACCATCGGCGAGCGCCTCGCGATGCGCGACTTCCTCGACACGATGCGCGCGAGCGGGGTGCAGACCGGCGGACCGAGCGCGATGAGCATGGGCGACCGCCAGGCCTTCGCCCGTCAGCTCGATCGTTACCTCGCCCGCCGCGGCGCGGGCAAGTAGGGCGGGCTCAGCCGGGCGCCTGCGCCTTCCGCCGCCGGCGCACCGCGCGCTTGCGAACCGGGGCGCGCTCATCCCCCTGCAGTTTCGCGATCTCGTCCACGGCGAGGTCGCAGCTGCGCGTGAGGAAGTCCAGGATCACCGCGAGTTCCGCGTCGTCGTAGCGCGACCAGAGCTTCGTCATCTCGCGCTGCAGGGACTCGTACACCGGGGCGATGCGCCGCGTCATCGCCGGCAGCGCGCGGACGACCACCTTGCGGCGGTCGTCGGGGTCCCGCTCGCGGCGCACGTAGCCCGCGGCCTCCAGGCGGTCGATGACGCCGGTGATGGCGCCGGTGGTGAGGCCGGTGGCGCGCGCGATCTCGCCCGCGGTCGCGCCTCCGGAGAGCAGCGCGAGGTCCATGCACTCGAGGTCGGTGCTGTTGAGGCCGAAGCGCGCGCTCACGGCATCGCCGATCAGCACCGACTGCGCGGTCATGCGGCGCACCTCGCGGAGGACCCCGGCCAGCAGGTCGGCGCGCTTGACGTTTCTGGTCATTGACATGGCGCGCGCATTCTCTTACCGTCCGGATATCTTAGCAACTAAGATGATTTGTTCCCCGGCGGGGCGGCGCGGGCCGCGGATTTCTTTTCCGCGGCCTGTCGATCCCGCCGCTCCCGTCGCGACTACCCCCCAGAGCGTCCCGCCCCGCATGCCGCGGGGCCGGGGCGCCGTCACTCACCAAGGAGAGCAGCATGGGCAATCCCGTCGTGCATTTCGAGCTTATGTCCAAGGACCCCGCCAGGATCGGCGCGTTCTACCAGCGGCTGTTCGGGTGGAAGATCACGCCGCGTCCCGAGCTCAACTCCCACATCGTCGAACCCGAGGCGGCGGGGGACATGAAGGGGATCAGCGGCGGCATCTTCAAGCCGGAACAGCCCGGCCCCTGGCCCGCGCAGCAGGGCTGAAGGAGGGCGCCGTGAAGACGAAGATCTTCCTGAACCTGCCGGTGCGGGACCTGCAGCGCTCGATCCGCTTCTTCTGCCAGCTCGGCTTCCGCTTCGACCCGCGATTCACCGACGACAAGGCGGCGTGCCTGGTCATCGACGAGCACATCTACGCGATGCTCATCACGCCGCCGCTGTTCCAGACCTTCGTGCCCCGCGCCATCTGCGACGCGCAGCAGGCCAACGAAGTGCTGATCGCGCTGTCGCGCCCCAACCGGGCGGCGGTGGACCAGATGGTGGCGAACGCGATCGCCGCCGGCGGCTCGACCTTCCGCGAGCCGAAGGACCACGGCTTCATGTACGAGCACGGCTTCCGCGATCCCGACGGACACCTCTGGGAGGTGCTCCACATGGTCGAGGACGTCCCGGAGGCGGTGGAGGGGTGATGCAGCGGACGGAAGGGGCGGCACCGCCGCGGGCGGGGCGGCTGGAATGGATCGGGCTCGCGGTCCTCGCGCTGCCGTGCATCCTCTACTCGATGGACCTGACGGTGCTCAACCTCGCGGTGCCGTCGCTGAGCGCCGACCTGCGGCCGAGCAGCGCGGAGCTGCTCTGGATCGTGGACATCTACGGCTTCCTCGTCGCCGGCTCGCTGATCACCATGGGCACCCTGGGCGATCGCATCGGGCGACGCCGCCTGCTGCTGATCGGCGCGGCCGCCTTCGGCGCGGCGTCGGTGGCGGCCGCCTTCGCCGGCACGCCGGCGCAGCTCATCGCGACGCGGGCGGCGCTCGGCGTGGCCGCGGCGACCCTCGCGCCCTCGACGCTCTCGCTCATCCGCAACATGTTCCTCGACCCGCGGCAGCGCACCGTGGCGATCAGCGTGTGGATCATGAGCTACTCGGCCGGCGCGGCGATCGGCCCGCTGATCGGAGGCGTGCTGCTCGAGCATTTCTGGTGGGGATCGGTGTTCCTGATCAACGTGCCGGTGATGCTGCTGCTGCTCGCCGTCGGGCCGTTCCTGCTGCCCGAGTTCCGCGACGCCTCCGCGCGGCGCATGGACATCCCGAGCGCGGCGCTGTCGGTGGGCGCGGTGCTCGCGGTGATCTACGGCCTGAAGCACCTGGCGGAAGGGGGCGAGGCGACGGTCGCCGGTGCGGCGATCCTCGGCGGGCTCGCGCTCGGCGCGCTCTTCGTCCGCCGGCAGGCACGCCTCGTCGATCCGCTGATCGACCTCGCCCTGTTCCGCGTGCCCGCCTTCGGCGCCGCGCTGGCGGTGAACGTGCTCGGCTTCTGCACCGCCTTCGCCACGTTCCTGTTCATGGCGCAATACCTCCAGTCGGTGCTCGGGCTCTCGCCGCTCGTCGCCGGGCTCTGGGGCGTGCCCTCGGCGCTTGCGTTCATCGGCGGCTCCATGCTCACGCCGGCGATCGTCGGCCGCTTCCCGCCCGCGGGGGTGATCGCGGGCGGCATGACGGTCTCGGCCGCGGGCTTCGTGCTGCTCGCGCTGGTGGACCACGTCGGGCATCCGCTGGCGATGCTGGTCGCCGGTTCGGTGGTGTTCTCGGTGGGCCTGACGCCCGTCGTCACGCTGACCACCGACATCGTGCTGAGCGCCGCGCCGCCGGAGCGCGCTGGTGCGGCGTCGGCGCTGTCCGAGACGAGCAGCGAGCTCGGCGGCGCGCTCGGCATCGCCGTCATGGGCAGCCTCATCACCGCGCTCTACCGCGCCTCGCTCGCGACGACGCTGCCGGCGGAGCTTGCGCCCGAGTCGGCGGAGACGGCGCGCGGCACGATCGGCGGTGCGGTGTCCGTCGCCGGGACGCTGCCGCCTGCGATCGGCGATCAGGTCCTCGACGCCGCGCGCGAGGCGTTCGCCCACGCGTTCGGCATGACGGCGATCGCGAGCGCGCTGCTGGCGGGGGCCGTGGCCGCGATGGCGGTCGCGTTGCTGCGGCGCGTGCCCCGTCCGGCGGCCGCGGGTGCGGACTGAACGGAACGATCGCGGGAATCAACGGCGGCGTCTCGCGGTCCAACCGGGAGGACCCTCCCGGAGGACCGATCATGACGCCCAAGACCTTCACGTTCGTGATGACGATCGCCAGTGTCAGCGTTGCCGCCACGGCGGCGGCGGCCGCGCCCGCCGAATACCTGGAGCGTGCCGCCCAGCGCGATCAGGCGGCGTTCGAGACCCTCGACCGGAACCGGGACGGACGCCTCACCCGCGAGGAGGTCGTGGGCGACATCGACATGACGGCGCGGTTCAACGCCTTCGACGTGAACCGCGACGACGTGATCGACCGCGGGGAGCTCGCCCGGTACGTGGCCGAGCGCTACGGCGTCGCGCCCCCCGCGCCCGCCGCGGCGGTCACTTCACCGTCGCCGCCGACTGACCGAAGAGCAGCTTCCTCCCCTCCTCGGTGACCGAGGGCTGGGTGTTGAGCGACTTGCCCTTCTCGTACGCGCGCACCGTGGCCGGGCGCGCCTTCACCGCCTCGAACCAGCGCTGGAGGTGCGGGAAGTCCTCGAGCTTCTGGCCCTGGCGCTCGTGCGGCACGATCCACGGATAGCTCGCCATGTCGGCGATGGTGTAGCTGTCGCCGGCGATGAACTCGCGGTCGGCGAGCCGCTTGTTCAGCACGCCGTAGAGGCGGCCGGTCTCGCGCACGTAACGGTCGATGGCGTAGGGAAGCTTCTCGGGTGCATAGACGGCGAAGTGGTGGTTCTGACCGGCCATCGGGCCGAGGCCGCCCATCTGCCAGAAGAGCCACTGCAGCGTCTCGACGCGCCCGTGGAGGTCCTCGGGGATGAAGCGCCCGATCTTCTCGGCGAGGTAGAGCAGGATCGCGCCGGACTCGAACACCGACACCGGCTTCGCGCCGCCGTTCGGCGCGTGATCCACGATCGCCGGCATGCGGTTGTTGGGCGAGATGGCGAGGAACTCGGGCTTGAACTGGTCGCCCTTCGAGATATTGACGAGGATGATCCGGTGCTCGAGCCCGGCCTCCTCGAGGAACATGAGCGGCTTGTAGCCGTTCGGGGTGGTCCAGAAGTAGAGATCGATCATGGTGGGGCTCCTGTGCGGGTTCAGTCGGGCCAGTAGGCCGGGGCGCGGCGCGCGAGGCCGCCGTGCAGGTCGAGGCAGCGTCCGATCCAGGCGTGCAGCGGGTCGTCGTCGGCGAGGAGGCGCAGCGGGCTCGTCATGCGCGACCACTGGAACACGCCGAACACGACGTAGTCGCCGTAGAGCGGGTTCTCGCCGCCCAGGAACGGGGCGTCGGCGAGCGCGAGGCGGAGCGGCTGCAGCGCCGCGCGGAAGCCGGCGAGATGCTGCTCGCGCTCGGCGTGCGCGGCTTCCAGCGTCTTGCCCAGGCGCTTCTCGCGGCTCTCGCGGAAGTAGGGCTGGTCCGCCGGGTCCAGCTGGGTGTAGATGTCGTACGCGATCATCCTGAACGCCGGCACGAGCAGCGACAGCACGGTCCACTGCTGGAGAAACCACGCGAGCCGCTTGCCGGCGTCGCCCCCGAACAGCGTGGGCGCGTCGGGGAAGCGGCGCTCGAGATGCTCGGCGATGCGCCAGCTATCCGCAATCAGCTCGTCCCCGTCGGCCAGCACCGGGACCGTCTTCTGTCCCGGTCCGATGGCGACGATGTCGCAGAAACGCGTCGGCCGGCTCTCCCACTGCTGGCCCTTGTGCGCGAGGGCGAGGGTCGTGCGCCAGCAGTTGGGACTGAAGCACCGGCCGTCGGCGGCGGCCAGGTCGTGGAGGACGAGCGCCATCGCCTCAGGCGGCCGCGCGAGCCTTGAGCGCGCGCACCGCCGCGACGATGTCGGCGGTCTCGGCGCGGTTGCGGTACTCGACGTCGATCCACGCCGCGGCGACGCGGCCGTCGGTGCCGATCACGTACGTCGCCGGGATGGGCAGGTGCCATTGGCCATCGGCGTTCTTCTTCGACAGGTCGTTGCCGCCGGCCTCGTAGAGCGCCTTGAGCTCCGGCGAGAGATCGAAGTAGAGGCGGTAGGCCGCGCCGACCGAGCCGTCCGCGTCGGACAGCACCTCGAAGGCGAGCGCATTCTTCTCCGCGGTGGACAGCGTGTCGTCGGGCTTCTCCGGCGCGATTGCGACGAGCGAGGCGCCGGCGGCCGCGAGCTCGGGCAGGGCGTGCTGGTACGCGCGGAGCTGCAGGTTGCAGTACGGGCACCAGCCGCCGCGGTAGAACGTGAGCACGACCGGCCCGCGCGCGAGCAACGCCGACAGCGCGACGCGTTCGCCGCGCGCATTGGCGAGCGTGAAGTCGGGCGCCCTGTCGCCGACCTGCACCGCACGCTGGGCGATGCCGGAGGCGGCGAGTTCCTCCACGCCGCGCTGGAAGGCGGCGGCCTTGTCCGCCGGGGCGGTCTTCATGAACTCGGCGCGGCGGGCGTCCAGCGCGTCCTTGAGTGTGGTCATCGGGTCTCCTGGTGCGGGCGGGTCCCGCGAGCCGCCACTGTAGCCGCCGCGGACGGGCTGCTGTACCGTTCGGCCGGCATATCACTCATTCCGTGGGGGCATGAATGGACCGGCTGGCGGTCATGGCGCTGTATGCCCGGGTCGTGGAGACCGGCAGCTTCTCCCGCGCTGCCGCGGCGCTGGGCCTGGGCCAGCCGACGGCGAGCAAGCAGATCGCCGCGCTCGAAGCGCGCCTCGGCGTGCGTCTCCTGGAACGCAGCACGCGCCGGCTCCGGCCCACCGAGGCGGGCCGCGAGTTCTACGAGCGCTGCCGCCGGCTCGTGGACGAAGCGGACGAACTCGAGTCCAGCGCGAGCCGTGGCGCCCGCAGTGCAGTGGGCCGCATCCGCATCGCCTGCCCCATGGCGTTCGGGCGCCTCCACGTGGTGCCGATCGTGGTGCGCTTCCTCGCCGCGCATCCGGAGGCGCAGATCGACCTCGTGATGAACGACCGCTACGTCGATCTCGCCGAGGAGGGCGTCGACCTCGCGATCCGCATCGCCAACCTGGGCGATTCGACGCTGCACGCCCGCCGGCTGGGCGAGACGCCGCGCGCGCTGGTCGCCTCGCCCGCGTACCTGCGCCGGCGCGGGACGCCGCGGACGCCGGCCGACCTCGAGCGGCACGACTTCGTCGTGTACGCCTACTTCGATGCGCCCGAACGCATCCTGCTCGCGGGGCCCGATGGCGCGACCGCGGACGTGCGCGTCAACGCGCGGCTGCGGGTCAACAACGCGGAGGCGATGCGCGCCGCGGTCGCCGGCGGCATCGGCATGTGCCCGATGCCGCTGTGGGCGGTGAGTGCCGAGCTCGCCTCGGGTGCGGTGCGCATCGTGCTGCCCGAGTGGCGGCCGCCGGCGAGCGCGGTGCAGGCGGTGTACTCGTCCGCCCGGCACCTGCCGGCAAGGGTGCGGCTCTTCCTGGAGTTCCTCTCGCGGGAGTGCGCCAGCCTGGCGTGGGGTTGAGCGCCGCTACAGCGGCGACGCCCGGCCTCAGTGCGCGAGCGCGCGCTGCAGGTCGGCGAAGCGCTGCGCGCGGACCGGCTCGCCGAGCGTGAGGCCCACCTCGCGCTCCAGCTGCGTTGCCGAGAAGAGACCGCAGACGGTGGCCGCCCGCGCCTCCGCCTCGGGCCGCACGACGACCAGATGGCGCCGGCCCGTCTCGACGAACAGGTCGGCGAGATGGCGCACGCGCATGCGCTCGATGCGCGGGCGCAGCAGCACCATCCACTCCGCGACCGGCTCCATGATGTCGCCGACGCGGATCTCGCCGTGGGTGCGCGAACCGAGCGTGCCGTCCAACGAGCGGAGGTAGAGCAGCGGCTTCTCGCCCAGGATGTCGGACGCGGTGACCGATCCGGCCAGCGCGGCGCCGTCCACGACGAAGAGGAAGCGCACGCCGGACAGCTTCATGCCCTGGAGCGCCTCGTCGATCGACGTGCCGGCGTCGACGCCGATCGGCGGCACGCGCGCGAAGTCGGTCATCAGCTCGAGCGCGGGATCATCCAGGGTGAGGCGGGTACCGTGGTGGTCGGCCCCGGTGGGCAGGCGCAGGATGCCCGCACTGGCGGCGGGCACGAGGCTGGGCGGCAGGTCCATGGCGAGCTCCTTCGCGCGACTCCCCCGGTGCAAGTGTAGGACCGCCGCGGACGATGCGAAAGAGCGATGCGGGCTGCCGGCGACATGGCGCCCGAAACAAAAAGCCTCGCGCCCGGCTCCCACCGGCGCGAGGCGGCGCCGGGGACGGTTTGGACTCGTCCGCGGCGCGGTACTGCCACTGCTCGTCGTTACCCGATCTGCACCGGCACGAAGATGCGCGCTTCGCCTCGCTGCACGAGGATGGCGGCGTTCTTGCCCGCGGCGTCGACCGCGGCCTTGAGCTCCTCAACGCTCTTCACCGGCTTGCCGTTGACACCGAGGATCACGTCGCCCTTCTGCACGCCGGCGCGCGCCGCGGCGCCCTGCGCCTGCTCGACCAGCAGTCCGCCGTCGGCGCCGAACTTGCGCGCCTCGTCCTTGCCCAGCTCGCGCACGGCGACGCCGAGCTTGCCCTGCGGCTGGCCTTCGCCGGCACGCGCCACCTGCGCGCGGTCGGCCGGCATTTCGCCCACGGTCACCGTCAGCTCGCGCTTCCCGCCGTCGCGCCACACCTCGACCTTCGCCTGCTCGCCGGGCTTGGTGCTCGCCACCGCGAGCGGCAGGTTGTTGGCGCCGTCGATGGCCTGGCCGTTCCACGACAGGATCACGTCGCCGGTCTTCACGCCTGCCTTGGCGGCCGGGCTGTCGGGCTCCACCTGCGAGACGAGCGCGCCGTCGGCACGCTGGAGGCCGAACGATTCGGCCAGCGCCTGGGTCACCGGCTGCACGCCCACGCCGATGCGGCCGCGCGTGACCTTGCCGTGCTTCACCAGCTGGTCCTTCACGTTCATCGCGACGTCGATGGGGATCGCGAACGAGAGGCCCATGTAGCCGCCGGTGCGGCTGTAGATCTGCGAGTTGACGCCGATCACCTCGCCGTTCATGTTGAACAGCGGGCCGCCGGAGTTGCCGGGATTGACCGCCACGTCGGTCTGGATGAACGGCACCAGCGTGTCGCTCGGGAGCGAGCGCGACTTCGCCGACACGATGCCCGAGGTCACGGTGTTGTCGAGCCCGAACGGCGCGCCGATGGCGGCCACCCACTCGCCCACCCGGGTGCGGTTGGGATCGCCGACCTTCACCGTGGGCAGGTCCTTGGCGTCGATCTTCACCACCGCGACGTCGCTGCGCCGGTCCGCGCCGATCACCTTGGCGGTGAACTCGCGCTTGTCGGTGAGGCGCACGTTCACCTCGCTCGCGCCTTCCACCACGTGCGCATTCGTGAGGATGAAGCCGTCCTTGGACACGATGAAGCCGGAACCGACGCCCATCGCCGGACGCTCGGCGCCCGGGTTGGGCCCGCCGAAGCCGCGGCCCTGCGGGGGCACCGGGATGCCGAAGCGGCGGAAGAACTCCTGCAGCTCGTCGTCGCCGTAGGGCTGCGCGCCGTCGCCGCCCTGCGCGGTGCGCTCGGCGCCCTTCTTGACCGAGATGAAGACCACCGCCGGGCCCTGCTCGTCCACGAGCTGGCTGAAGTCGGGCAGCGCGCGCGCGGTCTGGGTGGTCGGGATGGTGATGGCGGCGGCCGGTGCGGCCTGCGCCTCGGTCACGCCCGCGAGGCGATCGTGGTTCATGCCGAGCGCGAACGCGCCCGCCACGGCCAGCGCGATCGCGGTGTTGCGGATACGGGGGATGTGCATCGTGTCGCTCCTGTGTACGGACCGGGCCATGTCCCGGGTTCAGGGGCGATGATGGCGGGCGAGACTTAAGGGGCGCTTAAGGCCGGCAGGCGCATGCGGAACGTCGTGCCCCGCCCGTCGAGGCCGTCGGCGATCTCCATGCGCGCGCCATGGAGATCGGCGATCTGGCGCACGATGGAGAGTCCGAGGCCGCTGCCCGGCGCGTCGACGTTCGCGCCGCGGTAGAAGCGATCGAACACCCGGTCGCGCTCCTCGGGCGCAATGCCGGGGCCGTCGTCGGCCACTTCCAGCAGGGCATCGGCGCCGTCGCGGCGCACGCGCACCTCGACGCGCCCGCCCTCGAAGGCGTAACGGACCGCGTTGTCGACGAGGTTGGACGCGAGGATGACGAGGCTGTCCTCGACGCCGCGCACCGCCACGTCCGCCGGCGCCTCGACCGAGAGCGCCACGCCCTTCGCTTCGGCCAGCGGCGCGAGCTCGGCGGCGGTGCGCTGCGCGACGCCGGCGAGCGAGACGGCGGCGAACGCATGGTCGGCGGCGTCGGGATCGAGCCGCGCGAGCGTGAGCAGCTGCTGGACGAGGCGCGTGGCGCGCTTCACGCCTTCCTTGAGACGCGCGATCGCCGCGGCGCGCGCGGCCTCGTCGGCCGCGCGCTCGAGGAGCTGGATCTGGAGGCCGAGCGCGGTGAGCGGCGTGCGCAGCTCGTGCGCGGCGTCGGCGGCGAAGCGGCGCTGCATGCCGAACGCCGCGCCCAGCCGCGCCAGCAGCCCGTTCAGGCCGGCCACGAGCGGCGCGACCTCGTCAGGCAGGTTCTGCGCGGGCAGCGGGTCGAGCGACGTCGGGTGGCGCTGCGCGAGCGTGGCCGTGACGCTCGAGATCGGCGCCAGCGCGCGTCCGACGAGATACCAGACGGCCAGCGCGAGCAGCGGGATCACCGCGAGCACCGGCACGAGGATGCGCAGCGCCGACTTCGCGGCGAGGCCGGTGCGCAGTGCGGTGGGCTGGCCGGTCTGGATCGCGCGCGGGCCGAGGAACACGGTGTAGGTGCGCCACTCGCGTCCGTCGTGGCTGAAGGTGGAGTAGCCGGGGCGGGCGGCGAGCGGCAGCGGCGTGGTGCCGTTGGAGAGATAGACGACGCCGCCGGCGAGCTCCCACACCTGCACCATCACGCGGTGCTGCGCATCGATGCCCGACTTGTTGATGCGCGTGAGGTCGAGGAGGGCGTACTCGCGCAGCGAGAGCGCCACCTGGCGCAGCTCCTCGTCGAGGAGGTCGTTGACCTCGGCGCGCGCGGAGAGATACGACGCGAAGCTCGCCAGCGCCCCGGCGACCAGCAGCGCGGTGATCAGCGCGACGACGAGCCGCGTGCGCAGCGAGGTCATGGCTCCACCGGGATCATGTAGCCCACGCCGCGCACGTTGCGGATGGTGTCCTCGCCGAGCTTGCGGCGCAGGTTGTGGATGTGCACTTCGATGGCGTTGCTCGACACCTCCTCGCCCCACCCGTAGAGGCGTTCCTCCAGCTGGGTGCGCGAGAGCACGATGCCGGGCCGCTCGGTGAGCGCCTCCACGAGCGCGTACTCCTTCGCGGACAGCGCGACCGGGGCGCCGCGCAGGCGCACCTCGCGCGTGCTGGGGTCGAGCGTCAGCGGGCCGTGCTCGACGACGGGCTGCGGGCGTCCGGACGCGCGGCGGAGCAGCGCGCGCACCCGCGCCGAGAGCTCGTCGAGATCGAACGGCTTCACCAGGTAGTCGTCGGCGCCGGCGTCGAGGCCCTCGATGCGCTGCTTCACCGTGTCGCGTGCGGTGATCACCAGCACCGGGATCGCTTCGCGGCGCGCGCGCAGGCTGCGCAGCACGTCGAGACCGTCCTTCCTCGGCAGGCCGAGGTCGAGCAGCACCAGCGCGAAGGCGTTCGCGGCGAGGGCCGCCTCGGCGGCCCTGCCGTCACGCACCCAGTCGACGACGTAGCCGTCCTGGCGCAGGCCTTCGCGCACGGCTTCGCCGACCATCGGGTCGTCTTCGACGAGGAGCAGTCGCATCGCGGGAGCGTGCCGGCGCGGGCTTAAGCGGGCCTTAAGGCTAGCGCAGAACCAGCTTGCGCCCGAACGGTTCCACCGCCGCGGCGTGCGCCTCGGGCACCGCCCAGATCACCGGCCAGCGCGGCCGGAAGCGCGCCGGACCGTCGAGGTCGGTGAGCACCACGCCGATGTCGGGCGCGTGGCGGTCGGCCTCCTCCAGCAGCGGCGTGAAGTCGGTGCCGCCGCCGCCGTCGAACCTGATCGCGCCGAGCTCCGCGGTGCCGGCCGTGAACTGCGCGACGTGCCGCACGGCGTTGTCGCCGACCACGAGCGTGAGCGCGCTTTCCTGGCGCCGGGCGATCGCCTCGATCTCCCGGGCGAAGCGCGCGACGAGCGCATCGTCGATCGAGCCGGAAATGTCGACCACGACGGCAAGACGCGGCGCAGCGCGCGCGGCGGTGATGCCGGGCTCCCACGGCATGCGCCGGCCCGCCCCGCCGCGTCCCTGGTTCGCGATGTACGAGCGTGACGGCCGCGACCACGAGACGCCGGGCCGCCGCGCGAGGCCGCGCGCGAGCTGGGTGCGCAGCGCCTGCTCCCACGGCGTGCGGGTGCGCGGCACGTCGGCGACGAGCGCGCGCAGCATCGAGTGCGGCCCGTCGCCGGCGTGGGCGCGCAGCAGCCGCTCGCTCCACTCGCGGGCCTCGTCGGCCTCGGCCTCCGGCGGGCCCTGCGTGCCGTCGTCGGGCAGGAGATCGCGATGCGCGGTCGCAGCGAGTGCGCGCACGTGCGCCGCGCGCGGGCCGTCGGCGCGGATGGGGCGGGGCTCGCGGGCATCGCGGCGTCCGGTCGCCGCGCCGCTGCCGCGGTCGTCGATCAGTCGATAGAGCCGCTCGACGTCCCAGTCGAGCAGCAGCTTCTCCACCGGCTCGTCGAGCGCGAGCACGCGCACCAGGATCTGCTCCAGGAACACCGCGCCGGGCCGCAGCGCGAGCCAGGACAGGTGCGCGAGGGCGCTGTTGACGATGCCGTCGGCGCAGGCATTGAAAAGCTCGAGGTCGGCGTCGCCGAGCCGTGCCTGCAAGTCGAGGTAGCGCTGCGCATGGCGCAGCGCGACGTGGAGCACCTCGTGGGCCACGAGCCCGGTCTGCTCGGCGAGCGGCAGCGCGGCGAACGCGGGGCGGTAGTACAGCGCGCGGCCGTCGGTGAACACCGGCGCCGTCGTCTGGTGCGCGCGATCGGCCGCCTCGACGTCGACGTGGCGTATCCAGAGCGCCAGGCCGCCGGTCGCGGGTGCATACTCCACCATCCGCTGGATCGCGCGCGTGCCGCGATGGACGTAGGCCGCCACGCGTCAAGCCTCCTGCGCGCGCCGCTCGACGTAGCGGCGATACGCGGGGCTGTCGAGCACGGTGGTCTCGAGGCCGGTCTCGAGCGCCTTCTGCATGAGGAGCTCCATGGCGAGGGTCTGCGCCTCGCGCGCCGGCAGCGGCGTCTCGCCGCGCAGGTCGGCAAACTGCTCGACGATCTCCAGCGCACGGGCCATCGACGGCTCGCCGGTCGCCGCCGCGAGGAGCCCGTAGAGCATCGCGTAGAGCCCGTCGAGGGTGCGCGGCAGCAGGGCCGCGGTCTCCTCGCCGGGGCGCGCGGCGAGCAGCTTGATCACGTCCGCGCCGGCGGCGAGCTCCCGCAGCACGCCGAAGAACTCCGCCGCGTTCGCCGCGCCGAGGCGTCCCTGCACGAAGGTGCGCTTCGCCGACTCCGAAAGGTTCGACTTCAGCACGTTCGAGACGTCCTCCCAGCCGCGCGGGCTCGCGCCGACCAGGTGGTCGTTCGCGAGCTGCGCCTGCGTGTCGTCCAGCCGGTCGGGGCGCACGCGCAGATAGGCCATCACCTCCGGCGCGAAGCCGTTGGCGAGGGCGTGCGCGAGGAACGCGTCGATCGCGGTCTGCACGTTGAAGTGGAACATCCGATCGGCGAGCGCGGTCCCCATGTCGTGGCTGACCGCGCCGTGGAAGCTCGCATTGCCTGCGGCGACCACCATCCACCCGTCCGGCAGGCGGTAGTTCCCCACGCGCCGGTCGAGGATCAGCGAGTAGGCCGAGATCTGCAGGCGCTGGTCGGCCGCGGTGAGCTCGTCGAGGAACAGGATGCCCTGCGGCGCGTCGGCCGCGGGCAGGAACTCGGGCGGGAACCACACCGTCTTGCCGAGCGCCTCGTCGGCGTAGATCGCGCCGCGGATGTCCACCGGCTCGATGGTGGTGAGCCGAAGGTCCACCAGCGGCACGCGGTGGTGCTCGGCCACCTGGCGCACGACCGACGACTTGCCCACGCCGCGCGTGCCCCACAGCATGGAGGCGCGCCGGCGCAGCACCGGGTCGGCGTACTGCTCGATCAGCGCGGCCTTGGCCGCGGCGATCGA
>CAZKHE010000032.1:0-40314 GCA_964552535.1 uncultured Enterobacteriaceae bacterium
CGCGCCGTGCTGGAAGCCACCGCGGGCGAGGAGCGCCAGAAGCTCCTCGAGACCCGGCAGGAAGGCACCACCGTCAAGGGCATCGTCAAGAACATCACCGACTACGGCGCGTTCGTGGATCTGGGCGGCATCGACGGGCTGCTGCACATCACCGACCTCGCCTGGCGCCGCGTGAAGCATCCGTCCGAGGTGCTGTCCGTGGGCGACGAGGTGATGGCCAAGGTGCTGCGCTTCGATCAGGAGAAGAACCGCGTCTCGCTGGGCCTCAAGCAGCTGGGCGAGGATCCGTGGGTCGGCCTCGGCCGCCGCTATCCCCCCGGCACGCGTCTCTTCGGGAAGGTCACCAACCTCACCGACTACGGCGCGTTCGTGGAAGTCGAGAGCGGCATCGAGGGCCTGGTGCACGTGTCCGAAATGGACTGGACCAACAAGAACGTCCATCCGTCCAAGGTGGTGCAGCTCGGCGACGAGGTGGAGGTCATGATCCTCGAGATCGACGAGGACCGCCGCCGCATCTCCCTCGGGATGAAGCAGTGCATGCCGAACCCGTGGGAAGAGTTCGCGATGAACCACAAGAAGGGCGATCGCGTGAAGGGCAACATCAAGTCCATCACCGACTTCGGCATCTTCATCGGCCTGCCCGGCGGCATCGACGGTCTCGTGCACCTCTCCGACCTTTCCTGGTCGACGGCGGGCGAGGAGGCGGTGCGCCAGTACAAGAAGGGCGACGAGGTCGAGGCCGTGGTGCTGTCGATCGACGTCGAGCGCGAGCGCATCTCGCTGGGCATCAAGCAGATCGAGGGCGATCCGTACAGCACCTTCATCGCGACCCACGACAAGGGCTCCATCGTGCAGGGCACGGTGAAGACGGTGGACGCCAAGGGCGCGGTGATCGCGATCAACAGCGACGTGGAGGGGTACCTCCGCGCGTCCGAGATCGCGCGCGACCGCGTCGAGGATGCACGCACGCACCTGAAGGAAGGCGACAAGCTGACGGTGATGGTGATCAACATCGACCGCAAGAACCGCTCGATCAACCTGTCCCTCAAGCAGAAGGACATGGCCGACGAGAACGCGGCGATGGCGAAGCTGCAGAGCGAGTCCGCGGCGAGCACCGGGAGCACCAACCTCGGCGCGCTGCTGAAGGCCAAGCTCGACAACAAGAACGCCCAGCAGTAAGGGCGGCCCATCGGTGCGTGTAGGAGGCGCGCATGACCAAGTCTGAGCTGATCGCTCGGCTCGCGGCCCGCTATCCCCAGCTGGTGGCGAAGGATGCGGAGTTCGCGGTCAAGATGATTCTCGACGCGATGACGGACAGCCTGGTGAAGGGGCAGCGGATCGAGATCCGCGGCTTCGGCAGCTTCGGGCTGAACCACCGGCCCGCCCGGGTGGGGCGCAACCCCAAGTCGGGCGAGCGGGTGCACGTGCCCGAGAAGTTCGTCCCGCACTTCAAGGCGGGCAAGGAGTTGCGCGAGCGCGTGGATGCACGCCAGGCGGCGAACGACGCGGCGGCCGCGGCGGCGGCGGCCGGGCAGCCGCAGCAGGCGCAAGCCTAGCGTTGCGCCGGCTTCGTCTCTCCAATCACGGCGGCCCCGCTTGCGGGGCCGTCGCTTTTGCACCGGAGCGCCAATGGGCATCGTGAGAGCCGTCTCCACGCTGGTGTGGCTCGCCGTCTTCATCGTCCTGCTGCTGCTGGCGATCAAGAACGCGCAGCCGGTGACGCTGCGCTTCTATTTCGGGGTCGAGTGGTCCACGCCGCTCATCCTGCTGCTCCTGCTCACCTTTGCCGTCGGCGCGGTCCTGGGCATGATCGCGTGCCTGCCGCCGATCGTCCGCCAGCGTCGCGAGATCGCGGGCCTGCGCAAGGAGATGGACTTGCGCGAGCACGAGCAGCACAAGCGTCCGGAAGTGCAGCCGCCGCCCATGCCCGACATTCCCGTCGTGTAGAGACCAGCGGCCCGATGGAATTCGAGTACTGGTGGTTAATCGCGTTTCCGGCGTTCTTCGGCCTGGGATGGCTCGCTGCCCGCATCGACATCAAGCACCTCGTCTCCGAGTCCCGCGCGCTGCCGCGCTCGTATTTCAAGGGGCTCAACTTCCTGCTCAATGAGCAGCCGGACCAGGCCATCGAGGCGTTCATCGAGGTGGTGAAGGTCGATCCCCAGACGGTGGAGCTGCACTTCGCGCTCGGCAGCCTGTTCCGCCGTCGCGGCGAGACCGAGCGCGCCATCCGCATGCACAAGAACCTGCTCGAGCGCCCCGATCTGCCGGCCGAGCAGCGCACCGCGGCGATGCTCGAGCTGGGCCAGGATTACCTCAAGGCGGGGCTGCTCGACCGCGCCGAAGAGGTGTTCGCCAAGCTCGTGCAGGGGCCCCATCGGGGCACCGCGCTCAAGCACCTGCTCGACATCTACCAGCAGGAGAAGGATTGGCAGAAGGCGATCGGCATCGCCCGGGAGCTCGCCCGGGAGTCCGGCGAGCACTGGCACAAGGAGATCGCCGAGTTCCACTGCGAGCTGGCCGACGGCGAGGCGACGCACTCCCGGCCGGCCGAGGCACGGAAGCTGCTACAGCAGGCGCTCGGCGAGCACCGCAAGTGCGTGCGCGCGAGCATCCAGCTCGGCGATCTCGCCGCGGCGGCCGGGGATCACGCCGAGGCGATCGACCACTGGAAGCGGATCGAGTCCCAGAATCCCGCCTACCTCGCGCTGGTGGCCCAGCGCCTGCTCAAGTCTTTTCAGGCCATCGCCGACATGCCGACCGGATTGACGCTGCTCCGCGGCTATCTCAGCCGCTACCCGTCGCTGGACCTGCTCGACGTCGTGTTCCAGTCGACCCTCGACGCGGAGGGGGCGCAGGCGGCGTACGAGCTCGTGCGCGAGGAGATCCGTCGCAATCCGACGCTGCTCGGCCTCGACAAGCTCCTCGAGGCGCAGCTCCTGACCGCGCCGATGGAGCGCCGGCAGGACCTGGAGTTGGTGAAGAACCTGGTGCACGGTCAGACGCGCCGGCTGGCGCGCTACCGCTGCGAGAACTGCGGATTCCGGGCGCGGCAGTTCTACTGGCAGTGCCCCGCCTGCGGCGGCTGGGAAACCTATCCCCCGCGCCGTACGGAGGAGTTCGACCTTGCCCCATAAGCCCACGCTCGAGAGGTGCGTGCAGTGAAGATCACCATGATCGGTACCGGCTACGTCGGCCTCGTCACCGGCGCGTGCTTCGCCGAAGTCGGCAACGACGTGCTGTGCCTGGACGTCGACCCGCGGAAGATCGAGATCCTCGAGTCGGGCGGCATCCCCATCTACGAGCCCGGGCTGCTCGAGATGGTCCGTCGCAACCGCGCCGCCGGACGCCTGCGCTTCACCACCGACGTCGAGGAGGCGGTGGGCTGGGGCACCCTGCAGTTCATCGCGGTCGGCACGCCGCCCGGCGAGGACGGCTCGGCGGACCTGCAGTACGTCGTGGCCGCCGCGCGCAACATCGGCCGCCACATGACCGGCTACAAGGTCATCGTGGACAAGTCCACCGTGCCGGTGGGCACCGCGGACCGCGTTCGCGAGGCGGTCGGCGAGGAGCTCGCGCGGCGCGGCGAGAAGATCCCCTACGCGGTGGTCTCCAATCCCGAGTTCCTGAAGGAGGGCGCCGCGGTCGAGGATTTCATGCGTCCGGATCGCATCGTCATCGGCTCCGACGACGAGGAGGCGACGCGCCGCATGCGGATGCTCTACGCGCCCTTCCAGCGCAATCACGAACGCCTGCTGGTGATGGACGTGCGCTCGGCCGAGCTGACCAAGTACGCCGCGAACGCGATGCTCGCCACGCGCATCTCGTTCATGAACGAGCTCGCCAACCTCGCCGAGCGCCTCGGCGCGGACATCGAGCACGTGCGGATCGGCATCGGCTCCGATCCGCGCATCGGTTACCACTTCCTGTACCCCGGGGCCGGATACGGCGGGTCGTGCTTCCCGAAGGACGTGAAGGCGCTGATCCGCACGGGCGCGGAGAACGGCCTCGACCTGCAGGTCCTCACCGCGGTCGAAACCGTCAACGATCGCCAGAAGCACGTCCTTGGCCGCAAGATCGTGGCGCGCTTCGGCGAGCGCCTGGAGGGCCGGCGCTTCGCCGTCTGGGGCCTCGCGTTCAAGCCGAACACGGACGACATGCGCGAGGCGCCGAGCCGAGTGCTGCTCGACGATCTCCTGTCGCGCGGGGCACAGGTGGCGGCGTACGACCCGGTGGCGATGGACGAGGCGCGCCACGTTCTGCCGGGCTCCGAGAACCTTCGTTTCGCGACGTCGCCCCTCGACGCGGTACAGGGCGCGGATGCGCTGGCGATCGTCACCGAGTGGCGGGAGTTCCGCAGCCCCGACTTCGAGGGCATGAAGGCCGTGATGCGCTCGCCGGTCATCTTCGACGGCCGCAACCTCTACGAGCCCGCGGACATCCGCGTCGAGGGCTTCGAGTACCATCCGATCGGCCGATGAAACGCCTGCCCGACACCCGCCGCGCCCGCGTCCTCGTGGTTGGGGACGTGATGCTGGATCGCTACTGGTTCGGCGACGTCGAGCGCATCTCCCCGGAGGCGCCGGTGCCGGTGGTGCGCGTCTCGAGGAACGAGGAACGGCCCGGCGGTGCGGCGAACGTCGCGCGCAATGCCGCGGCGCTCGGCGCCCAGGCCGCGCTGCTCTCGGTGGTGGGTAACGACGAAGCGGGGGCGAGCCTCGAGCGCCTGGTCGCCGCGGAGGGCGTGCGCGCGACGCTGCATCGGGATGCGAGCCTGGCGACCACGGTGAAGCTGCGGGTGGTGAGCCGCCAGCAGCAGCTCCTGCGGATCGATTTCGAGACCATGCCGTCGCGCGAGGTGCTCGCCGACAAGCTGATGGACTACGAGTCGCTGCTTGCCGAGGCGGACGTGGTGGTGATGTCCGACTACGGCAAGGGCGGCCTCACCCACATCGCGCGGATGATCGAGCTCGCCCGCGCCGCCCGCAAGCCGATCCTGGTGGACCCCAAGGGCGACGACTACGCCCGCTATCGAGGCGCGACGGCGATCACGCCGAACCGCGCCGAGCTGCGCGAGGTGGTGGGCCGCTGGCGCGACGACACGGACCTCGCGGCACGCGCGCAGCGGCTGCGCGCGGAGCTCGACCTTGCCGCGCTCCTCGTCACCCGCAGCGAGGAGGGCATGACCCTGTTCGAAGAGGGCGGCGTGACGCACGAGCCGACCCAGGCGCGCGAGGTGTACGACGTGAGCGGCGCGGGCGACACCGTCATCGCGACCCTCGCGGTGATGCTGGCCGCTGGCCTGCCGATGCGCGACGCGGTGTCGGTCGCGAACCACGCGGCCGGGATCGTGGTTGGTAAACTCGGAACAGCGGTGGTCCATCCCGACGAGCTCGCGGCGGACCTCGCGGCCACTCGTCCGGGATCCACATGAGCACCTACGTCGCAGTCACCGGCGCCGCCGGCTTCATCGGCTCCAACCTCGTCCGCGCTCTCAATCGCCGCGGCACGACGAGCATCATCGCCGTCGACAATCTCACCCGCGCCGACAAGTTCCGCAATCTCGTGGACTGCGAGATCGCCGACTACCTCGACAAGCACGAGTTCCTGGAGCGCCTCGAGGCCGGCCATTTCGACGGCGCGCTCGACGCCATCCTCCACCAGGGCGCCTGCTCCGACACCATGGAGACCGACGGGCGCTACATGATGGAGAACAACTACCGTTACTCGCTGGCCCTGCTCGACTGGGCCCAGGAGGAGGAGATTCCCTTCCTGTACGCCTCGTCTGCGTCGGTGTACGGCGGCGGCCGGACCTTCGTGGAATCGCGCGAGCACGAGTCCCCGCTCAACGTGTACGGCTACTCGAAGTTCCTCTTCGACCAGGCGGTGCGCCGCCGCATGCGCGACCTCAGCGCGCAGGTCGTGGGCTTCCGCTACTTCAACGTGTACGGACCCGGCGAGGCGCACAAGGGACGGATGGCCTCCGTCGCGTGGCACTTCTACAACCAGTGCGCCGCCGGCGGGCCGGTGAAGCTGTTCCAGGGCACCGACGGCTATGCCGACGGCGAGCAGCGGCGCGACTTCGTCGCGGTCGAGGACGTGGTGAAGGTGAACCTGCACTTCCTCGACGACGGCGGTCGCTCGGGCATCTACAACCTCGGCACGGGCCGCGCGCAGTCGTTCAACGACGTGGCGGTGGCGGCCGTGAACGCCTGGCGCGCGCATCGCGGCGAAGCGCCGGGCACGCTCGAGACGCTGCGCGCCGACGGCGCGATCGCGTACGTCCCGTTTCCCGAGGCGCTGCGCGGCAAGTACCAGAGCTACACCGAGGCGGACGTCTCGGCGCTGCGGCGCGCCGGTTACACGGCGCCGTTCGCGGGCGTGGAGGAGGGGGTGTCACGGTACGTCGGCGCCCTCGCGAGGGAGGGCCGGCCGGCATGATGGACTGGAAAACGATCGAGGACACCGTCGGCAACACGCCGCTGGTGCGGCTGAAGCGCCTGCCCGGGAACACCTCGAACGTCGTCCTGTGCAAGCTCGAGGGCAACAACCCCGCGGGCTCGGTGAAGGACCGTCCGGCGCTGTCCATGATCCGGCGCGCCGAGGAGCGCGGCCGGATCAAGCCGGGCGACACCCTGATCGAGGCCACGTCGGGGAACACCGGCATTGCGCTGGCGATGGTCGCGGCGATGCGCGGCTATCGCATGGTGCTCATCATGCCCGAGCACCTCTCGGTCGAGCGGCGCCAGAGCATGCGCGCCTACGGGGCCGAGATCATCCTCACGCCCAAGGCGGGCGGGATGGAGAACGCGCGCGACCTCGCCGACAGGATGGTGGCCGAGGGCAGGGGCGTGATGCTCGACCAGTTCGCCAACCCGGACAACCCGCGCGCGCATTACGAGGGCACCGCACCGGAGATCTGGCGGGATACGAACGGCACCGTCACGCACTTCGTCTCCTCGATGGGCACCACCGGGACCATCATGGGGGTGTCGCGGTACCTGAAGGAGAAGAACGGCGCCATCCAGATCGTCGGCTGCCAGCCCGAGGAAGGGTCGCAGATTCCCGGCATCCGCAAGTGGCCCGAGGCCTATCTGCCGAAGATCTTCGACCGCGGCCGCGTGGACCGCGTCGAGAACGTGAGCCAGGCCGCGGCGGAGGAGATGGCACGGCGGATGGCGGTCGAGGAGGGGATCTTCGCCGGCATCTCCTCGGGCGGCGCCCTCGAGGTGGCGCTGCGCATCTCGAGCGAGGTCGAGAACGCGGTGATCGTCTGCATCACCTGCGATCGCGGCGATCGCTATCTGTCCACGGGCGTGTTCCCGGCCTGAGCCGGGACACTAGCCCTACGCATGCACACGACCCTCGTCTTCGACATCGAGACCGTGCCGGACACGGCCGGCCTCCGTGCCCTGCTGGAACTCGATCCGGCGCTCACCGACGCCGAGGTCGCGGAGATCGCCTTCCAGCGCCGGCGCGGCGCGTCCGGCAGCGACTTCCTCCCGCTTCACCTGCAGCGCGTCGTGGCGATCTCGTGCGTCCTGCGCGAGGGGAGCGGCCTCAAGGTCTGGTCGCTCGGCACGCCCGCGGACGACGAGGGCAGTCTCATCCAGCGCTTCTACGACGGCATCGGCAAGCTCACCCCGCACCTCGTGTCGTGGAACGGCGGCGGCTTCGACCTGCCCGTGCTCCACTACCGCGGCCTGCTTCACGAGGTGTACGCGCCCCGCTACTGGGACCTCGGCGACGGCGATTTCGCCGACAGCCGCGACTTCAAGTGGAACAACTACATCGGCCGCTATCACATGCGCCATTGCGACGTGATGGACGTCCTGGCGATGTACCAGCCGCGCAACAACGCGCCGCTCGACGACATGGCCCGCCTCGCCGGCCTGCCCGGAAAGCTGGGCATGGACGGCGGGCAGGTGTGGGGGGCGTTCCGCGACGGCCGGATCGCGGAGATCCGTGCCTACTGCGAGACCGACGTGGTCAACACGTGGCTGCTCTACCTGCGCTTCATGCTCATGCGCGGCGCGCTGACGCGCGACGAGCATGCGGAGGAGGTCCGCCTGGTCCGGACGACGCTGCAGGCGATGCCCGACGCGCACTGGCGCGAGTACCTCGCCCGCTGGCCGCAGCGGGACTGACCGGATGCCGCAGGCGATGATCGAATCGCTCGACCGCGAGGGCCGCGGCGTGGCGCGCGTCGAGGGCAAGGCCGTCTTCATCGAAGGCGCGCTGATCGGCGAGACGGTGGAGTACGCGTCCTATCGCCGCAAGCCGACGTGGGAGCTCGCGAACGCCACGCGGGTGCTGGTGCCGGCGGGCACACGCGTGGAGCCGCGCTGCCGTCATTTCGGGGTGTGCGGGGGCTGCGCGCTCCAGCACGCGAGCTTCCCGCTGCAGATCGCCGCGAAGCAGCGGGTGCTCGAGGACGCATTCGCCCACATCGGCAAGGTCGCGCCGGAGACGCTGCTGCCGCCCGTGCAGGGCCCTGCCTGGGGATACCGGCACCGCGCGCGCCTGTCGGTCCGGCTGGTGCAGAAGAAGGGCGGTGTGCTGGTCGGGTTCCACGAGAAGCGCTCGAGCTACGTGGCCGACATGCACACCTGCGAGGTGGTGCCTGCGCACGTCGCCGCGCTGATCGATCCGCTGCGGGGGCTCATCGGAACGCTGTCGGTCGCCGACCGGCTGCCGCAGATCGAGGTGAGCGTCGGCGAAGCGGTGACGGTGCTCGTGCTCCGCATCCTGCAGCCGCTCACGGCCGACGACGAAGTGCGGCTGCGCGCCTTCGCGGAAGCGCATCGCGTGCAGTTCTGGCTGCAGACCAAGGGACCCGAGACCGCTGCACCGTTCCATCCGGTGGAGGCGCCGCCGCTGTACTACGCGCTGCCCGAATTCGGTGTGCGGATCTTCTTCCGGCCGACCGACTTCACCCAGGTGAACCACGCCGTGAACCGCGTGCTGGTCAGCCGCGCCGTGCGCCTGCTCTCGCCGGGGGCCGGCGAGCGGGTGCTCGACCTCTTCTGCGGCCTCGGCAACTTCTCGCTGCCGCTCGCGTCGCTCGGCGCCGAGGTGATCGGCATCGAGGGCTCTGCGCCCCTCGTCGAGCGCGCGCGGGCGAATGCCGCGGCGAACGGCCTCGTGGCGCAGTTCCAGGTGGCCAACCTCTTCACCGAGGGGATGGCACTCCCCCGCGCGGGCAAGTGGCTCGTCGATCCGCCGCGGGACGGCGCGCTGGAGGTCGTGAAGGCCATCGGCGACGAGGGGCCCGAGCGCATCGTGTACGTCTCGTGCGACCCGGCGACGCTCGCCCGCGACGCCGGTTTGCTGGTACACGCGAAGGGATACCGGCTGCGGACGGCCGGCGTGGTGAACATGTTCCCGCACACCGCGCACGTCGAGTCCATCGCGCTGTTCGAGCGCGGCTGACCCCGCAATGAAAAAGGGGCTGCCGCGGCAGCCCCTCTCGTCACGCGCCCTGCGCAATGCCGGGCCTGCTGCTACTCCCGGTTGCCCGCGAACACCATCAGCAGGTTCAGCAGGTGCACGAACAGGTTGTAGATGTTCAGGTAGATCGCCATGGTGGCCATCACGTAGTTCGTCTCCCCGCCCGTGACGATGCGGCTCACGTCGTAGAGGATGAACAGCGAGAACAGCAGCACCGCGACCGCCGAGATCGTCAGCGCGAGCGCCGGGATCTGGAAGAACAGGTTCGCCAGCGACGCCACGATCAGCAGGATCAGGCCCACGAGCAGGAACTTGCCCATGAAGCTGAAATCCCGCTTGGTCACGGTCGCGATGCCGGCCATGGTCGCGAAGATCACGCCCGTGCCGCCCGCGGCGAGCCCGATGAGCTGCGCGCCGTTCTTCAGGCCGAGGGCGACCTGGAGGATCGGCCCGAGGAACCAGCCGGCCACGAAGGTGAAGGCGAGCAGCAGGCCGACGCCCCAGACGCTGTTGCGCAGCTTGGTCACGCCGAAGAGCAGGCCCATCATCACCAGGAACATGCCGATCGGCCCGGCGATCGGGTAGGCGCGCAGCCACGAGAAGCTCGTGTTGACGCCGACCACGGCACCGATCACCGTGGGGATCATGGTGATGGCGAGCAGCAGGTAGGTGTTCCGCAGGACCCTGTTCTGGGCGAGCGCGACGTCGCCGGCGCGCTGCGACAGGGCGCCGTTGGTGTTCACGGTCTGAAGGTCCGGTTGCATGCTGTCTTTCCTCCTGGAAGTCCTTGAGCGGACACGCGTTAGATGGTGGTCCCGGGCGGGAGTTCAACCGGCGAAAGTATAGCGGGGGTCCCGCGCCGGCACATTACGGAAGTTAATGACAGGGCGGCACACGGGGTTGCCCTGCGGAAGGGGAATCGCTACGTTACTGCAATGCGGAAGGGTGGCTGAGCGGCTGAAAGCAGCAGTCTTGAAAACTGCAGAGGGCTAACTGCCCTCCGTGGGTTCGAATCCCACCCCTTCCGCCAAGTGAGCCGACCCGGCGCCCCGGGCGCCGCGTTCCCGCTGGAAGGCTCCGGAGGTGGAGTCCTGCGCAGCGACCGGGAGCTTTCCGCCCTCCGGGCCGACTCAGTCGACCATCTCGGCGGCGTCCTTCCCCTTGCGCCGCCCCTTCGCGGCCTTCCGGAGGTTCTTGTAGAGGTCGGGGTGGTGGGCCTTGAGGTACTCGATCACCTCGAAGTCCTCTTTCCGAACCTTGGACAGGTCGAGCTTCTCGATGTGGACCAGCCGCAGCAGCTCGCGCACCGGCTTGGGCATCTGGCGGCCGCTTTCGTAGCGGGAGCCACCGCTCTGCGTCACGCCGATCTTGGTCCAGAACTCCTGCTGGTTCAGGCCGGCCTTCTCGCGGACGGCTCGCGGATCCAAATCGAAGTTGAAGAGCTTCATTCCCCTTGTTCTCCCCGAGTTATTGAGGTGTCGCAGCGCCCCGACATTTCGCGGGGATGCTAGCACGTCGTCATAATTCGTCCGCTCCGGGAATCGTAAAAGATCGTTAATCCTGCCCGGTGCGCGCGCCGTCCTCAGACGACCGTTTCTACGGCTGTTTCCGCTAAAATCCCCGGTTTTTGCGCGCGAAGCAGGGCATGGCACTCATCGTCCAGAAGTACGGCGGCACCTCCGTGGGCAGCACCGAGCGCATCCGCAACGTCGCGAAGCGGGTGGCGAAGTGGAAGGCCGCCGGGCACGACGTCGTGGTCGTCCCGTCCGCCATGTCGGGGGAGACGAATCGGCTGATCGCGCTCGCCCGGGAACTCCAGGCGCAGCCCGATCCCCGCGAGCTCGACGTGGTGGCCTCGACCGGCGAGCAGGTGACCATCGGGCTCCTGTCGATGGCGCTCATGGAGCAGGGCGTCAAGGCGCGCAGCTACACCGGCGCCCAGGTCAAGGTCCTCACCGACAGCGCGTTCACCAAGGCGCGGATCGAGGCCATCGACGACGTGCGGCTGCGCGCGGAACTCGCCAAGGGCGTCGTCCCGGTGGTGGCGGGGTTCCAGGGGATGGACGGCGACGGCAACATCACCACCCTAGGGCGCGGCGGCTCGGATACTTCGGCGGTGGCGCTGGCCGCCGCTCTGAAGGCGGACGAGTGCCAGATCTTCACCGACGTCGACGGCGTCTACACCACCGACCCCCGCATCGTCCCGGAGGCGCGGCGCCTGCACACGGTGACCTTCGAGGAGATGCTCGAGATGGCGAGCCTCGGGTCCAAGGTGCTGCAGATCCGGTCGGTGGAGTTCGCCGGCAAGTACCGCGTGCGGCTGCGCGTGCTCTCCAGCCTCACCGACCCGTCGATTCCCATCGCGGAGGAGGCGAGGTCGGGCACGCTGATCACTTTCGAGGAAGACGACAACATGGAACAGGCAGTCATCTCCGGCATCGCATTCAGCCGCGACGAGGCGAAGATCACCGTCATGGGCGTGCCGGACCGCCCGGGCATCGCGTACGCGATCCTCGGTCCGATCGCCGATGCGAACATCGACGTGGACGTGATCATCCAGAACGCGAGCGTCGAGGGTCACACCGACTTCTCCTTCACGGTGAACCGGAACGACTACCCGCGCGCCATGGAGATCGCGAAGAAGGTGCAGGCGCACATCGGCGCGAAGGACATCGTCGGCGACAACCGGGTCTGCAAGGTGTCCATGGTCGGCGTGGGCATGCGCTCGCACGTGGGCATCGCGAGCCAGATGTTCCGGACGCTGGCCGAGGAGGGGATCAACATCCAGATGATCTCGACCTCGGAGATCAAGATCTCCGTGGTGGTCGACGAGAAGTACATGGAGCTCGCCGTGCGCGTGCTGCACAACGCTTTTGGCCTCGAACAGGCCGCGTGATATAGTCATTCGATCGTTGCTCGGGCTTTGACCCGAGGGGTTTGCTGCCGTCAGGCAGGGTGGGTTGGGGTCCAGCGGGCCTCCTCGAACGCAAGAGGAGAGATGCCCGAGTGGCCTGCGCGCCGCAAGGCGCGCTCCCCACTTCGGGGCGAAGGCGCCGCCGGGCCGCTCGGGCATCTCTCCGGGCTCCGCCCGGAGAGATGCCCGAGTGGCCGAAGGGGGCGCCCTGCTAAGGCGTTATACGGTTTGCGCCGTATCGAGGGTTCGAATCCCTCTCTCTCCGCCAGACAAGACGACGCCCGCTGCTGCGGGCGTCGTCGCTTCCGGCCCAATCAGAAGCACCACCTCTAGACCGCCGGCCCCACGCCCCACGGCCTCGCAGGGGTATCCCTGAAGCGGCGCTCGTCCTCGGGTTGGCGCGACCACACCACGCGCCTGCATCGGGACGACTTATCTCACGCGCGAACCGCGAATCGGGATGGCCCCGATAGGGCGCCGCGGCGGCACGCCGATAACCTCCGCGTCAACGCAAGTCCCGCTGGTGCTTCATTGACTGACTCGTCGTCGTACGTCGATCGTTCGCGCTCGTCCGCCGCGAAGGTTCGCGAAGCTCGCGCGTGCGGTGCCGCCATGCGCGGCGTGACGCTCCTCGAGCTGATGGTCGCCCTGGCGGTCATCGGCATCCTCGCCTCGATCGCCTATCCGTCGTACCAGGCTTACCTGGTGCGCGGGGCGCGCGCGGATGCGGGGAAGCTGCTGGTCAGCATTGCCAACCGCGAGCAGCAGTATCTTCTCGACGCGCGCGCGTACACCGCGACGATCGGCGCCGGCGGCCTCAACATTCCCTCGCAGGACGGTTGGACCTGCGCCGCGACGTGCACCAACGGCCGCTATACCGTCGCGGTGACGCTCGAGGCGGGACCGCCGCTTGCGTTCACCGTGACCGCGACGCCCTCCGGCGCCCAGGCGGAGGATGGCACGATGAGCATCGACAGCGCCGGGATCCGCCGGCGCATCGTGGGCACCGAGGACCGCGGATGGTGACGACCGGCCCCCGCGCGGCCTGCGGCTTCACCGCGATCGAACTGATGGTCGTGGTTCTCGTGCTCGCGGTCCTGGTAACGATTGGCTTGCCGGGGCTGCGTGAGCTGGTCGCGACCTCGCAGGTCCGCTCCGCCGCGGGCGACCTGCGCGCATCGCTGGCACGTGCACGGAGCGAAGCGATGGTCCGCAACGCGCAGGTCGACGTCGTGCCGGCGTCGGGCAACTGGGCCAACGGCTGGGAGGTCGTCACGGGAGGAACCGTGCTCGAGCGCCGCGGTCCCGCGCCCGTCACCGTCACCCCGGCGGCTTCATCGGTCGTGAGCTATCGGCTCAACGGGCGCATCTCCGCCGGCGCCCAGGCCCTGACGATCGCGCCTTCGAACGGCTCGGCCGTCCGCGCGCGCTGCGTGTACGTGGATCCAGCCGGCAGGCCGATGGTCCGGATCGACACCGACGTAGACCCGGCGAACGGCTGCGAATGAGCGCGTCCGGAAGCCGCGGCTTCTCCATGCTCGAGGTCCTGATCACGCTCGTGATCATGGGCGTCGGCGTGCTCGGTCTCGCCATGGCCCAGGCCCGCATGCAGCGCGCGGATTTCGAGGCGTATCAGCGCGCGCAGGCCCTGGTCCTGCTTTCGGACATCGTCGACCGCATCAATGCGAACCGCGCGGCCGCCGGGTGCTACGCGTTCACCAACGCGGCCACCGGGACACCGTACGCCGGCGCGGCGGGACCGGGCAGTCTCGGCGCGCCGGCATGCGCGCTGGGCGGGGCGACGGCGGAGCAGATCGCGCGTGCGACGGCGGATCTCGTCGAATGGGACGCCCTGCTGCGCGGTGCTGCGACGACGAGCGGCACCGGGAGCGTGGGCGCGATGATCGGGGCGCGCGGGTGCGTGAGCTTCGATGTGCCCACGAGCACCTACACCGTCGTCGTCGCCTGGCAGGGGCTCCACGAGACATTCGCACCGACGGTCGCCTGCGCGAACGGCCTGTACGGCGCCGAAACCCTGCGCCGGGCGGTGCGCACGACCGTCCGCATCGCGTCCCTGCTATGACCGCGCAATTCGCCATCCCGCGCCAGCGCGGCACGACGATCGTCGAGTTCATGATCGCCGTGACCGTGGGGCTGCTCCTGCTCGCGGCGCTTGCGCAGGCCTTCGCCGATTCGAGCCAGGCGCACCGCGAAATGCAGCGCAATGCCGAGCAGATCGAGAACGGGCGCTATGCCGTGGACGTGCTGACCCACGACCTGCACCACGCGGGCTTCTACGGGCAGTACTACCGCGTCCCGGACCCTGGCGCATACCCCGACCCGTGCGCCGTCACCGACGCCTCGAGGGAGATCACCGGCGGCTTGCCCTACCCGGTGCAGGCCTTCGATGCGCCGAGCGCCGCTGCGCGGCCCGACCTCTCCGGGACCTCGTGCGCGACGCTGCTCCCCAGCGCGAACCTCGTGCCCGGTACGGACATCGTGGTCGTGCGGCGGGCGGCCACCGACGTCGTGCTTCCGGGCACGGCGACGGTCGCGAACGCCGTGTATCTCCAGGCCAACCCGGTCGAGGCCGAGGTGCAGTTCGGCGACGGAGCCCCGCTCGGCGCATCGCATACGGCAGCCGGTGCCCCTGCGTCCATCAGGGCGCGCGACGGCAGCAGCGGCGCGGAGGTCCGGCGGCTGCTCGTGCACGTCTATTTCGTCGCGCCGTGCAGCCGACCCGCCGGCGGCGGCGCGACCTGCACGGGGGCCAGCGACGACGGCGGCCGCCCCATCCCGACGCTCAAGCGCCTCGAGCTGAGCGCGAGCGCCGGCGTCACCACGCTGCGGGTCGTGCCGCTCGCCGAGGGCATCGCGTCACTGCAGGTCGACTACGGGCTCGACAACTCGCCGGCCGTCGTCAACGCGTTCACAGGACTCAAGGGGGACGGATCGCCCGATACGTACGTTCGCGCGCCCACTGCCGCGCAGATGCCGGACATCGTCGCGGCGCGCATCCACGTGCTGGCCCGGGCGGCCGAGCCCGGCCTCGCCGCGGATACGGCGAAGACCTACGACATGGGACTCTCGGGAACGGTCGGCCCCTTCAACGACCGCATCAAGCGCCACCTGTACGTGAACGTCGTGCGCGTGGTGAACCCCGGCGGCCGGCGGGAGATCCCGCAATGAGGCGCGCTTCCGGTCGCCAGCGCGGCATGACGCTCATCGTGAGCCTCGTCATGCTGGTCGCGCTCACGCTCTTCGTCCTCTCCATGCTCACTGCCAGCCGGGGAAACCTCATCGCCGTCGGCAACATGCAGTCCCAGCGCCAGCTCGAGGCCGCGGCCCAGAAGGTCATCGAGGACCGCATCAGCACGTCGGCCTTCTTCACCGACGCGGCGGCCAATACGGGTGCGTGGCCGGCGGGCCGCGCGTCGCTGGCGGTGGTCGAGGCCGGCTACACGGTCACCGTGCATCGCCCGACCTGCGTCTACACCCAGCCCGACGAAGGCACGAGCGCGACCAATCCGCTGGTTCCGGAGGTCACGGCGTGGCGAGTGCGCGCGACGGCCGTCGATCCGGTCACCGGCGGGAGCGTCGATGTGTCGCAGGGCGTACGCATACGCCTGCTCGCCGGCAGCTGTCCGCCCTAGCCGCGCACCGCGAAGGAAGACCGATGAAAGCCGTTCTCCGCGTCCTCGCCCGACTCGCCGGGGGGCTCGCCGCGCTCGCCGTGGCGCTCCCCGCCGCCGCGCAGATGGTGCTCTCCAACGAGGACACCGACCTCTTCCTGGTGAACCCGACGGCGAGCCCCGCCAGGCCCAACATCCTCATCCTGCTCGACAACACCGCGAACTGGAACCAGGCGTTCGCGAACGAGAAGGGCGCGTTGTCCTCGTTCGTGCGCAGCCTGTCCGACCAGTACAACGTCGGCCTGATGATGTTCCCCGAGACCGGCAACCCGAACGACAGCGTCGACGGCGGCTACGTCCGCTTCGCGGTGCGGCAGATGTCGGGCGCCAACCGCAGCCGGCTCGCGGACCTGATCGACGCGTTCGACAAGCTCGGCGACAAGGGCAACAACGCGACGTTCTCGCTGCTGATGTACGAGGCGTACGCCTATTTCGCGGGTATCGATGCGCGCTCCGGCTCCGGCAAGGTGAAGCGCGACTACGCGGGCAATGCATCCGCCAATGCCTATGCCCATGACCTGCCCGGGAACGCGTTCGCGTCCTCGTCCAGCCGGCGCTATGTCAGCCCGATCGTGGACGGCTGCCAGAAGAACTTCATCGTCCTCATCAGCAACGGCCCGGCCAGCGACAACTCGTCGTCCCTCGCGGCCGCACAGTCGCTGCTCTCCGGGCTGCTCGGCGTGTCGCCCCCGCCGACGATCGCGCTGAACCCCAACGGCTCGCAGAACAACTGGACCGACGAGTACGCGCGCTTCATGGCGAACGGGGACTGCAACCCGGCGATCGCCGGTACCCAGAGCGTCTACACGTACACGGTGGAAGTGGACCCCGGCTCCCGGAACCAGGACCTCGCGCACACCGCGCTCATGAAGAGCGCGGCTACCAGCGGCAAGGGACGCTACTTCGCCGTCACGAGCGCGGACGGCGGGGCGCAGATCCGCGTCGCGCTGGAGGAGATCTTCCAGGAGGCGCTCGCGGTCAACTCCGTCTTTGCGGCCACGACGCTTCCGGTCAGCGTCAACGTGCGGGGCGCGAACGCCAACCAGGTCTACATGGGCGTCTTCCGGTCCGACGCGAGCAAGGCCCCGCGGTGGTTCGGCAACCTGAAGCTGTACCAGCTCGCGGTGAATAGCAACGTGTCGCCGCCCGACCTGTATCTCGCCGACGTTTCCGGCGCCGCTGCGGAAAGCTCGGCCACGGGGTTCATCGTGCCGACCGCGCGCAGCTTCTGGACGCAGCCCTCCACGTTCTGGAGCTTCCGCACGACGTTCGATACGTCCGACGCCGGACGCCACTCGGATTCGCCCGACGGCCCGATCGTCGAGAAGGGCGGCGTCGCGCAGCACCTTCGCGGCGCGGCGCCCGGCGACCGCTCGCTGTACACCTGCACC
The DNA here is from genome assembly GCA_964552535.1 of uncultured Enterobacteriaceae bacterium. Lineage (GTDB taxonomy): Bacteria > Pseudomonadota > Gammaproteobacteria > Burkholderiales > SG8-39 > CAZKHE01. The sequence goes on from CAZKHE010000032.1 coordinate 17,448, forward strand.
GGCACCTGCGCCGCGGGACTCGGCGGCGTCGGGGTCTACAGCCCGGGCAGCCTGCTGTCCGCGACGCCCTTCAGCACCGCGAACGGCGACGTCACCGCGGCCGCGCTCGGCGTGGCGAGCGACCGGCGCGACGAGATCATCGACTGGGCCCGCGGGCGCGATCTCGACGACGAAAACGCGGACGGCTCGACCACCGACATGCGCGCTTCCGTGCACGGGGACGTGCTGCACTCGCAGCCGGCCGTGATCAACTTCAACCGCGCGGGGCTGAACGACGAGAACGACGTCTTCGTCTTCTACGGCGCCAACGACGGAGTCTTCCGGGCGGTCAAGGGAGGCAACTCCACCGGCGCGGGCGCCGAGGTGTGGGGCTTCGTCGCGCCGGAGCACTTCCGCCAGCTGGTGCGGCTCCGCGACAACGGCCCCGCCATCGGGCCGGGCACGGCCAAGAAGCCGTACTTCTTCGACGGCTCCATCGCGACCTACACCCACGACGCGAACGGCGACGGACGCCTCGTGAAGGCGGACGGCGACAAGGTGCTGCTCTTCATGGCGATGCGCCGGGGCGGCCGCAAACTGTACGCGCTCGACGTGAGCGATCCGGTCAATCCGCGCCTGCTGTGGCGCAAGGGCTGCCCCAATGCGACGGGATCGGCCGGCTGCGACACCGGCTACGAGGAGCTCGGCCAGACGTGGTCGGAGCCGAAGGTCGCGTTCCTGCGCGCCTACGGCAACCGGCCCGTGCTCGCCTTCGGCGCCGGCTACGATCCGGACGTCGAGGACATCCAGCCCTGCCTGGTCACCGAATCGACCTCCGCGGGCGTGACGACCGTGACGGGCGCCGCTGTCACACACACGACGAGCGGCTGCAGCTACACCGGCGGCACCACGACGACGGTCAGTCGCACGATGGGACGGGGCGTGTTCGTCGTCGATGCTTACTCCGGCGAGGTGCTATGGCGCGCGGGACCGGACACGGCCGCGTCCCGGACGGTGCCGGGGATGGTCTACGCGATCGCCGCCGACGTGACCGTGCTCAACCGCGACCGCGACCTCGGCCGCGCGGTCACGGGCCGCGAGAACGTCATCGGCGGGTACTCCGACCGCATCTACGCCGTGGACACCGGCGGCAACGTCTGGCGCCTCGACGTGGACGACGCGGATCCGGCGAACTGGAAGGTGACCCATTTCGCCTCCATCGCGGCCGCGACGACCGCGGCTGACCGGCGCAAGTTCCTGTACGCGGCGGACGTCGTCTACGGCCGCGACGCGGCAGGCGCGTACGATGCCGTGCTGATCGGCAGCGGCGACCGCGAGCATCCGTTCGACCAGACGGTGGCGCACCGCTTCTACATGTTCAAGGACCGCAAAACCGGGCTCGACGCGACCGGACAGGCGACGGCGATCGAGACCGACCTGTACGACGCGACCGCGAACTGCCTGCAGCAGTGCACCGGAGCGGATCTCACGGCGGCCCAGTCGAGCCTGCTCGGCGCGCGCGGCTGGTACATCCGCCTGGCGGCGGGAGAGGACGTGGTGAGCGGCGCGACGACGCTGAGCGGGACGGTCTTCTTCAACACCCACACGCCCACCGACAACTACTGCGCCGCGAGCCTCGGCATCGCGCGCGAGTACGCGGTGAGCTACCGCGACGGCACGGCGGTGCGCGACCTCGCGATCGGCAGCGGTCTCAACGCCGCGGACCGGGCGGCCGTGAACAACAGCGGCGGGCTCCTGCCCACGCCTGTGCCGGTGATCGTGCGCCTGAACGACAAGGACATGCAGGGCGTCATCTCCGGCCCCTCGGTGCGCGAAGGCAATCCGCTGCCGCTCGGCACCCGCCTGCGCACGTTCTGGTCGCGCCTGATCGACTGACCGCGCGGTCTCGCTCGGCGCGGATCGCGCGCACGGAAACCTCGAAGGGCCCGACTGCCGGTCGGCGGAGGCGGCTGACCCGAAGGAGACCAGCCGACGGGCCAGGTGCGCGCGGCGCCGTGGAAAAGCCGTGTGGTAGGCTGCAAGCCGATGAAGGTGCAGGTCGACTACAGCCACGAGGTCGAGGTCCACCGCTCCCGGGTGGTGCGCACGCTGTTCGGCATCGCCGGGACGATCGCGCTCGCGCTCGGCATCGCCGGCGTGTTCCTCCCGGTGCTGCCCACCACGCCGTTCATCCTCCTGGCCGCCGCCTGTTATGCGCGCGCATCGGTCCGCTTCTACAACGCGCTGCTCAACAACCCGACCTTCGGGCCGCTGGTGATCGAGTGGCGCCGCCATCGCAGCATTCCCTATCGCACGAAGATGTTCGCCATCGTGCTGATGTCGGCGACGCTCGCTGTTTCGACCGTATTCTTCGTGAAGAACCCCTACGTGCAGGCGGGGCTCGCGCTGCTGGGGGTCGCGCTCGCCGTCTGGATGTACCGCATTCCGTCGCGCGACGATCCGCGCCGCGGCGAAGGCGCCGACGCGCCGTGAGCGCCGTGCGTCCGGCGCTCGACGCCGGCAAGCCTCTCCGGGCGGAGCGCGCTGTGGCGGAGCGCGCCTTCTTCCGCGCCGCCGGCGCTCCGCTCGTCAGGGGCAATGCCGTGCACCTGCTGCGCGACGCTGCGGAGAACTTCCCGGCGTGGCTTGCAGCGATCCGCGATGCGCAGCGCCTGGTGCTGCTGGAGTTCTACATCATCGAGGACGATGCGGTCGGACGGGAGATGGTCGAGGCGCTCGTGGAACGGGCCTCGCGCGGCGTGCGGGTGTGCGTCGTGTACGACTGGCTGGGCTCGCGCGGGTTCGGCCCGCTGCACCGGCGCCTGGAGGCGGCGGGGGCCGAGGTGCGCTGCTTCAATCCACCGCGGCTCGACAGCCCGTTCGGCTGGCTCTCCCGCGATCACCGCAAGATGATCGCCGTCGACGGCCGCGTGGGCTTCGTGAGCGGCCTGTGCGTGAGCGCGAAGTGGCTGGGTAATGCGGCGAGGCGCATCGATCCCTGGCGCGACACCGGACTCGAGATGCGTGGTCCGGCGGTCGCCGAGCTCGAGCGCGCGTTCGCGGAGGTGTGGCGGGCGATCGGACCGGAGCCGCTCGCTGTGGATGCGCTCACACCGCCCGCGGCGATCGCCCCCGCGGGGGATTACGCGGTGCGAGTCGTCGCCGGGCGGCCGGCGGGCGCGGGCATGCTGCGACTCGACCAGCTCATCGCCTCCGTCGCGGAGACACGGCTGTGGCTCACCGACGCGTACTTCGTCGGCTGGGCGCCCTACGTTCAGGCGCTGCGCGCCGCGGCAGCCGACGGCGTCGACGTGCGGCTGCTGGTGCCCGGTGCGAGCGACGTCCCGGTGGTGAGCGCGCTGTCTCGCGCGGGCTACCGTCCGCTCCTCGAGGCGGGGGTGCGCGTGTTCGAGTGGAACGGCTCCATGCTGCACGCCAAGACGGCGCTCGCCGACCGCCACTGGGCGCGCGTCGGTTCAACGAACCTCAACTTCGCGAGCTGGATGAGCAACTACGAGCTCGACGTCGCGATCGAGGACGAGCGCTTCGCCGATCGCATGGCGGCGATGTACGAGGAGGATCTCGGGAACGCAACCGAAGTGGTGCTCACGCGCCGCAACCGCGTCCAGGCCGGGTCGCGGGCCGCGGCCCCTCAAGGCCGGGCCAAGCGCGCCGCGGCGGCCAGCGCCGGCCGGGCCGCGGCGGGCGCGCTCACCATCGGCAGCGCGATGGGTGCGGCGCTCACCAACCGCCGCGTGCTGGGGACCGCCGAGGCGGGGCTGTTGGCGAAGATGGCGCTCGCGCTGCTCGCGCTCGCGGTGGTGCTCGCGTTCTGGCCCCGTGTGGTCGCGCTGCCGCTCGCCGTTCTGGCGGTCTGGGTGGCCGCGGCGATGCTCCTGAAGGCCCGTGCGCTGCGCCGCAGCCGCGGGCAGGGACGGGGGCGCCGGCCGAAGGCTGCGTCCCCCGAACGACTTTGATATACTCCCGGACTTCGCGCCCGTAGCTCAGTTGGATAGAGTACCTGGCTACGAACCAGGGGGTCGTGGGTTCGAATCCTGCCGGGCGCGCCAGTACATCAAGGGCTTGAGTCGAAGGACTCGAGCCCTTTCTCATTCCGGTGCGGGAGTTCTGCGTGACTTGGCGTCACGCAAATTGCGCTCGCTGGTCCATCACCGGCGGTCCCCGAACTACGCATTCTTTTGGCGCTGAATGGCTTAGCACCGCCATAGCGGCCGCCTTACGCCTCGACCCCCTGGTTGGACGCCTCACGCTCGTCGCTGCGAGCGGATGCTGGTGAAGGCTGGCGTCGGAGCGTCCACCAGCGCGCCACGAAGCGGCCGCCCGGATCTTTGGGACGCGGCGTAAACTCTTGACCGACGGAAGAAAAACACGGGGCGCGCATTCCGCGTAGGGCATTCTGACCGCGATCAAGCGCTCCTTCGCGAGGCAAGGTGAAATGCCGATCTCGCAGGGCTCCATCGGTGAGCGAATCGGCCTGGTTGAAAGCGGACGGCTGGGCGGCCCTGTCTTGTTTGAGTGGAGCGGTACGAGCGCTATGCTTCCTTTGCGAATACTCGTCATCGCGCGCAGCGCGTCGGGCCAATGAAGGGCGAGAGCATGTCTCGCACGCCGCCGCAGCTTGAAGCCTCGGTGCCCTCCGAGCCCGTACACGTCCGCTTCGACCGGTTCGACCTCGACGAGGCGAACGCTTCCCTGCGCGGCGACGACGTACCCGTCACGCTCGCGCCGACCCCTTTCGCCGTTCTGTGTGCGCTCGTCCGGAAGCCGGGCGCCTTGCTCACCAAGAACGCGTTGCTCGATGAAGTGTGGGGCCATCGATTCGTGAGCGAATCGGTGCTGAAGACGGTCATCAGCGAGCTTCGTTCAGTCCTGGGGGATGACGCCCGGCATCCGCGGTTCATCGAGACCGTGTCCAGACGAGGCTACCGCTTCATCGCCGCGACGAGCACGCTGTCCGCGGGGCCCGCGTCAGCCGCGGATACGGCGAAGCCGTCGTTGCCGGAAGCACCGTCGTTCGTCGGTCGGGGGGCGGCGCTCGCCTGGCTGCGCCGTGCGTGGCAGGCCGCGTCGGGCGGCAAGCGCTCGATCGTGTGGGTGGCCGGCGAAGCGGGCGTTGGCAAGACGACCCTGATCGAGCGATTTGTCGCCGGCCTCGGCGACGTCGCCTGCGCCCGGGGACAATGTGTTGACCAATACGGGGCCGGGGAGTCCTACCTTCCCGTGCTCGATGCACTGGCGGAGCTGTGCAAGCGCGATCCCGGCGCGGCGCGTCTGCTGCGGGACGTGGCGCCCACGTGGCTGCTGCAGCTGCCGTGGCTCAGCAGGGCGGAGGAACGGGACGCGTTGCGGCGCGAGCTTGCAGGCGTGGGCCCCGAGCGCATGCTGCGCGAAATGGGGGCGTTCTTCGATCGCTATACCGAGAATCGGCCGCTCCTGCTCGTGACCGAGGATCTGCACTGGAGCGACCACGCGACCATCCAGCTCATCGATCACCTGGCGCGGCGGCGGGGAAGCGCGCGCCTGATGTGGATTGGAAGTTTTCGTCTTGCGGACATCGTCGCGCATGAGCACCCGCTGAAGCTGCTGCGCAACGAGTTGCGCTTGCACGGACTGTGCGACGAGATCGTCCTGGACTCGTTCTCCGAGCAGGAGGTGGGCGATTACGTCGCCGTGCGCGCGCCGTCGCTCGCCGGCGATGAAGCGTTCGTGCGCGCCCTGCATGCGCGGACCGACGGGCTGCCGCTCTTCCTGGCGTACGTCATGAACGAGATGACGACCCGCGACTGGCGGGCTGCAGGCAGCGAACCCGCCGCCGTGCTGGCGAGAATGGCGATCCCGGAGAACCTGGAGGCGGTAATCGCGCAGTACATCGGCCGCCTCGCCCCGGAGCAGCGCGAGCTCTTGTGCGCGGCCGCCGTGTGTGGCCTCGAGTTCAGGTCCCGAACGGTCGCGTATGCCCTCGACCGCGACCCCACAGTGGTCGATCAGGCCTGCAGGCAACTCGCCGGCGAGCAGCTGTGGCTGCTCGCGCCGAACGATGTGGCCGAGAGCGGCCCCCCTGATCTGCCTTATGCCTTCAGGCACGCGTTGGTCCGGCAGGTCCTATACCACGCCGCGGCGCCACTGGCGCGCGCGGACCTGCATCGCAGGGTGGGTCGGGCACTCGAGCGCGAGCGCTCGCCGGGCGTTCCCGTGGCACCCCGGGAGCTTGCCCAGCACTTCGATCGCGGCAGCGAGCCGATGACGGCGTTGCGCTACTACGCCGAGGCGGCGGACGCGGCCATGCAGCAGGTGAACGCGGAGGAGTGCGTCGGACTCACCGAGCGTGGGTTGGCGCTTCTCGAGCAGGTCCCCGCAGAGGGGGAGCGGCACGCATTGGAGATCACGCTCGCAAAGCTGCGGGGGGTTTCCATCGGGCATCTGCGGGGAGTCACGTCGGCGGAGGCGAAGGCAGCGTTCCAGCGCGCGTATGCGCGCCTCGCCGACGTCCCGCGCCATCCCAGGCGCGGGCTGGTCCTGCACGGGCTCGCGATGGTGCTCTGCATGCGCGCGGAGTATGCCGAAGCGCTAGATCTTGCCGAACGCGCCGGCTCGATCGCTTCCGCGAATGACGATCCCGTCCTGCTGCCGGGGGTTTGTACGGTGCAGGCCGAGGTCCACGCCCTGCAGGGCCGGCCGGCGGTTGCCCGGCATTGGGCGGAGCGGGGCCTCCAGGCGCTCGCGGCGTCGGAAACCCCGTCACCACACAGCTTCTTCACCGATCCGCAGGTCACCCTCCAGGGGTTGCTCGCCGTGCAGCTCGTCGAGCTGGGCCAGGTGGAGGCGGCCCGTGCACAAATGTGCCAAGCGGAGCGGCGGGCGCGCGAGCTGGGGCAGCCGATGGCGCAGATGGTCGCGATGTGGCTCGCCGCACTGCTCGAGGTGCGGCTTGCCGACGCGGCAGCCGTCGCAGCGCTGGCCGATGGGATGCGCACGCTCGTGGACCGCTTCGCCCTCGCACAGGGACGCACGGCGTGCCAGTGGTTCGGCGGCTGGGCGGAGGCTCGCATGGGACGTGCGCGGGAGGGCTATCGCCGGATTCGTGACGCCTACGAGCAGAACGCACGGCTGGGCATGCTTGCCGGGGCGAGCGAGACAAGAGGCTACGCCGTGGAAGCCCTCGTGCTCGCCGGCGACTGGGATGCGGCCGAGGAGGAACTCGCCGCTGCGTTCGAGTTCGCGAACGGGCATGGCGAACGCGTCTACCTGGTGCAACTCCTTCTGCTTCAAGCCGTCATCGAGGAAGCACAAGGGCAGTCGGCCGCGGCGGCGGTGACGGCGAGGCGCGCCCTGGAGGAGGCGAGAGCCCGTGAAGCGCCGTGGCTCGAACTGATTGCGCTGATCCACCTCTGCGAGCGGGCATACGCCACCGCGGCTGAGCGGGATGCCCTCGCTCGGCTCGTGGCCGCATGCCCGGAGGCGCCGGCGACCCAGGTGGTCTCCAGGGCCCGGGCGTTGATCTCCCCGACTGCACCGCTCTGAGGGGGACGTCCTCACCGCGTCTCGGACACATCGGGCACGCGGGACACCACCCCTGCGCCCGCCCGAGTCACATCCCCGACCGAATCCGGACGTTCCGGAGACGACTTGGACGCGCACTTGCCTCAACATCGACGTGGAGGCAGGTCATGGACAAGTTTGGAAGGCACTTGTGCAGATTGGTCGTTCTGGGCGTATTCGCGGGCGCAGCCTGGGCGGATCAGGGCCCGGTATCCGGGCGCGACGTGTTCGAGCGACATCGCCGTGCGTGCCACGGCGGCCCCGCGAGGGCGGATTCCCCCATCGGTCCCAGCCTCGTCGGGATCGTCGGCCGAAAGGCGGGAGCGGGAGGGTCGGGCGTGCATTCGCGGGCGATGCTCGAATCCGGAATCGCCTGGGACCGCGAGCGGCTGCGCCGTTTCGTCTCCGCGCCTGCAAGTGAGGTCTCCTACACCTTGATGCCGCCGCCGGGTTCGCTGGAGCCCGCCGAGGTGGAGTCGCTGCTCGATTACCTGCAGTCCCTCAGCTAGCGCTGGGGCGGAGGGCATTGTGAAGAGTACGAGACCCGAGGAGCCTCGCGACCGCCGAGGCCGCTTTGTCATCCGCGCGATCCGACCCGACGACCGCGCGAACATTCTCGCGGGGTTCTCGGCGCTTGAGCCGAAGACGATCTACGCACGCTTCTTCGGTCACCGCAAGGCACTCGGCGAGGACGAAGTCTGGCGACTCACGCATCCGGACGGCGTTCGGGAAGCGGTTCTTGTCGCGACCGTCGGAAGCTCGGGAGGGGAAACGATCGTTGGGCTCGCACATTACAACGGCGGCCCGGAGAGCGCCGAGATCGCATTCATCGTCGAAGAGGATTTCCAGGGACGCGGGATTGCGGGTCTCCTCCTTCAGTGCCTGGTTCAGGTCGCGCGGAAGAACGGGATTGCACGTTTCGAGGCGCACGTCCTCCCGACCAACGCGCCCATGCTGAGCGTCCTGCGCCGGAGCGGACTGCCGGTGGAGGAGCGGGAGGACGACGGGATCGTCACCGTGACCCTCACGCTGGGATCCGGGGGCCGCACGGAGCGGGACACGGCGAGCGCGGCGCCGCGATGATCGCGAGATGGTCCCGTGTGCGTCCCCGCCAGTCCGAGCGGAGCGCGCGCCGCGTTCCTCGGCGGGCGGCGCCTCCGCGCGTTTCCTCTCCGTTCACGGCGCACACTCCGCCGGGTGGTGGACCCTTCGCGCGTCAGCGTATCAAGTGGATCTGGACGATCGCCTTCGCGCTGCTCTCCGTCTGGATCGTGCAGCGCTTCATCGAGCCCCTCGCATGGGCGGGGCTGGTGGCGATCGTGACCTGGCCGGCGTACCGGATCTTCGCTCGACGCTTTGCGGCGGGAACGGCGTCGAATGCCGCCGCCGGGGCGTTCACCCTCCTGGTCGCCCTGTTTGTCTTCGCGCCGCTGGCGTTCGCCTTTGGTGCCGTCCTGAGCGAGGGCACGCGGTTCCTCGCGTGGATGGAAGCCATAGACCGTGGCGGACTCATGGCCCCCGCCTGGGTCGAGCGCCTGCCCATGGTCGGCGCGACCGTGCTCGAGTGGTGGCGGGCGGTGCTCGGCGCCGAGGGCGGCCTGTCCCGCTGGCTGCAGCGCGCCGACGCGTCCGCGCTGCTCGGCTGGGCACAGGCCCTTGCGCGCTTCATGGAGCGCCAGGTCTTCATCGGTTTCTTCACCGTCTTCGCGCTGTTCTTTGCCTATCGCGGCGGCGAAGCGTTTGCGACAGTTCTCGGCCGTGCCGTTGCCGAACGGCTCGATCCAGGCGCCCCGCGATACCTCGACCTCGCCGCGCGGGCGGTTCGCGCCACCGTCGGCGGCATGGTGGTGCTTGCCCTCTTCGACGGCGTGCTGACCGGCCTCCTGTATGCGGCGGCCGGGGTGCCGCGTCCGGTCGTGTGGGGCGCAGTCACCGGCATCGCGGCGATGCTTCCGTTCGTCGGCTATCTCGCCGTGGCTGGCGTCGCCGTCGGGGTTGCCGCGCCCGGCGCGTGCGTGGCCGCACTTGCCACCGCCCTAAGCGGAAGCCTCGTGCTCTTCCTCGGCGACAAGGTCGTGCGCCCGCTGCTCGTGGGCGGCGCAGCGAAGCTCAATCTCTTCTGGGTGCTCGTCGGCAGCCTCGGCGGCTTCCAGGTGCTCGGGCTCATCGGCGTGTTCCTGGGCCCCGTGCTGCTCGCCCTCTGCGCCGAACTGTGGCGCGAGGGACTGTCTGAAGCCGGGATTGGCGCCGGCGCGGCGCCCACGGCGCCGTCGTCGGCCGGTTCAGACCGAGCGCCGCCCCGTCGCTGACGGCCGGGGAGCGGACCCCGGCCGAGGTCGGTGCATCGGGGCCGCAACACGCACGGACATCGCCTGCGTGGGAGACGGCGCTTGACGGCACCGCGCACCTTGCCCGAAGCCGGGAACGACGCACCGCCTAGTTCGGGGGTCTCCCCGCGCATCCCGACGGAATGCGGACGTTTCCCTGAGGACCTGCAACGTCGCGGCGCGTACGCTGAATTGGAGTCCAACGCAAGGGAAGCTGCCATGACGGAACAGACGGCGCTCGCGACGACCGCACCCGCCCGACTAAACGATGCGCTCCAGGCCGAGCCTGCTCTCCCGCCGGCACGGCGACGCGGCACGGGGCGCGGAAAGTCGCCCCCGGTCTCGGCACCCGCGGAGGCGCCGCGCGGGACGCAAGCGGACGATCCGTCCCGCGCGCGGGAGCTTGCCCCGGGCGTACCCATCCTTCCGCTGCACGAGCAAGCGCAGGACTTCGACCGCGAGATCCGCGCGGCAGTGGGGCGGGCCACGGGCTCGCTGTCGGTGGCGTCCGCGCTACTCGCCGGAATGGACTGGTGGGTCAATTTGCTGGTTTCGCCCGGCAAGCAGGTGGAGCTGCAGCTGCTCGCGCTGAAGCAGGCGCACGAGCTGGGTCAGTATGCCGCTGCGAGCCTCGCCGCCGGTCACATCCCGTCCGTCCGATGCGTGACTCCGCACGCGGCCGACCGCCGCTTCGACGACGAGGCGTGGCAGCACTGGCCGTTCAACGTGCTGCACCAGTCGTTCCTTATGACCGAGAGATGGTGGGCCGAGGCCACGCGCGACGTCGCCGGTGTGGACCGGCACCACGCGGAGCTGTTCGCCTTCATCGTGCGCCAGCTCCTCGACATGGCGTCGCCGGGAAACGTGCTGTGGACCAACCCAGTTGCGCTGCAGGTCACGCGTGAGCAGAACGGCCTGAACCTGGTCCGGGGGGCGTTCAACGCCCTGTACGACTACGCGCGCATCTCGGCGCACATGCCGCCGCCCGGCGCCGAGCAGTTCATGGTGGGTCGCGACGTGGCGGTTACGCCCGGCAAGGTGGTGATGAGGAACCGTCTCGTCGAGCTGATCCAGTACGCGCCGGCCACCGGGACGGTGCATCCGGAGCCGGTGCTGCTGGTGCCCGCCTGGATCATGAAGTACTACATCCTCGACCTGTCGCCGACCAACTCCCTGGTGAAGTACCTCGTCGATCAGGGCCACACGGTGTTCTGCCTCTCGTGGAAGAACCCCACCGAGGAGGACCGCGACCTTGGGCTCGAGGATTACCTGCAGCTCGGCGTGTACGACGCACTTGCCGCGCTGGCGGAGATCCTGCCGGAGCGCAAGGTGCACGCGCTCGGCTACTGCCTCGGCGGCACGCTGCTCGCGATCGCGGCTGCGGCCATGGGCCGCGATGGCCGGGACCGTCTGGCCTCGGTCACGCTACTGGCCGCGCAGACCGAGTTCAGCGAGCCGGGCGAGCTGGCGCTCTACATCGACGAGTCGCAGGTGAACCTGCTCGAGGCGCAGATGCGGAAGACCGGCTATCTGGACGCGCGGCAGATGGCGGGCGCGTTCCAGATGCTGCGCTCCTATGACCTGCTGTGGTCGCAGATGGTGAACCGCTACCTGCTCGGCCAGCCGCTCGCGATGAACGACCTGATGGCCTGGAACTACGACACCACCCGCATGCCGGCGCGCATGCACAGCGAGTACCTGCGCCACTTCTTCCTCCACGACGACCTCGCCGAGCGGCGCTATCGCGTGGGCGGCAGCCCGGTCTCCCTCACCGACGTGAGGCGGCCCGTTTTTCTCGTCGGCACGGTGACCGACCACGTTGCGCCGTGGCGTTCGGTCTACAAGCTCCATTACCTGACCGACACCGAGATCACCTTCGTGCTGACCAGCGGCGGGCACAACGCGGGCATCGTGAGCCCGCCGGGGCACCCGCGCCGCCACTACCAGTGCTTGACGAGCGCCGCCGGCGAGCGTCGGCTCGATGCCGACGAGTGGCTCGCCGCCGCGCCCGACCAGTCCGGCTCGTGGTGGCCTGCGTGGCACGCGTGGCTCGCCGCGCATTCCGGCCCACCCACTGATCCGCCGCCGCTCGGTATCCGCGGCCGTTGCATCGCCGATGCCCCCGGCAGCTACGTTCTGGAGAAATGACATGACAGTGGACGTCCGTTCACAATCGCTGCTCGCCGGCCGGAAGGGCCTGGTCGTCGGCATCGCGAACCAGCACAGCATCGCCTACGGCTGCGCGCGCATCTTCCGCGCGTGCGGCGCGGAGCTGGCGGTCACGTGGCTGAACGAGAAGGCTCGGCCCTACGTGGAGCCGCTTGCCCGCGAGCTCGAGGCGCCCATCACCTTGCCGCTCGACGTCGAGCACGACGGCGAGATGGAAGCGGTCTTCGACGCCATCCGCGCCCGCTGGGGCCGGCTCGATTTCCTCCTGCATTCCATCGCCTACGCGCCGGCGGCGGAGCTGCACGGCCGGCTCGCGGACACCTCGCGGGCAGGATTCGGGCGCACGATCGATATCTCGTGTCATTCGTTCATCCGCATGGCGCGTCTCGCCGAACCGCTCATGAGCGAGGGCGGGACGTTGCTCACCCTGAGCTACCTCGGCGCGGAGGAGGTGGTGCCGAGCTACGGCGTGATGGGGCCGGTGAAGGCAGCCCTCGAGGCCTCCGTACGCTACCTCGCCGCGGAGCTCGGGTCGCGTCGCATCCGCGTGAACGCCGTATCGCCCGGCCCGATCCGGACCCGCGCCGCTTCGGGCATTCCGCACTTCGACCAGCTCGTGGAGGAGACGCGCAGCCGCGCGCCTCTGCGCCGCGACGTGGAGATCGACGACGTGGGTTCGATGTGCGCGTTCCTGGTGAGCGAGGCCGGCCGCAGCGTCACCGGCGACGTCCATTACGTGGACGCCGGGTTCCACATCCTTGCCTGAGGCAGCCATGGCGAACAGCAACACCTATCCGGACGACCTCGAAGTCCTCCGCAACCGAACCTTCGACGAGATTGCGGTCGGCGACTCGGCGAGCATCGAGCGCACGCTGAGCGCAGCCGACATCCAGCTCTTCGCGGCGATGTCGGGCGACGTCAACCCGCAACACATCGACGCCGAGTTCGCCGCGTCCACCCGCTTCCAGGGCGTGATCGCGCATGGCATGTGGGGCGCCGCCCTGATCTCCGCCGTGCTCGGCACGAGGCTTCCCGGGCCGGGCACGATCTACCTCGCGCAGACGCTCACTTTCCAGGCCCCGGTTCACGTCGGCGATACGCTGAAGATCACCGTCACCGTCACTGCCCGGGACGAGAGAAAGCACCGGCTGACGCTGGACTGCCGGTGCGTCAACCAGGAGGGCAAGACCGTCATCGCGGGCGAGGCGACCGTGCTCGCGCCCGCCGAACGCATCGAGCGGCCGCGCAACGCGCTGCCCCAGGTGCGCATCGCGCTCCAGCATGGCGACGAGCTCGTGCGCCTGCTGCAGCTCGTCCGGCCGCTGGGACGAATCAGGATGGCGGTCGTCCATCCGTGCGACGCCGTCAGCCTGTCCGCCGCGGTGGACGCGCATGCCGCGGGACTCATCGACCCGGTGCTGGTCGGGCCGCGCGCACGGGTGGAATCGGTCGCCCGCGAAGCGGACATCGTCATCGCCGGCCTCGCCATCGAGGACGCGCCGCACAGCCACGCGGCGGCGGCGCGCGCCGTCGAGCTTGCCCTGAAGGGCGACGTCGAGGCGTTGATGAAGGGCAGCCTGCACACGGACGAACTGATGGGAGCCGTGGTGAAGAGCGCCCTGCGCACCGAGCGGCGCATGAGCCATTGCTTCCTGATGCAGACGCCGGCCTATCCGCGCCCGTTCATCATCACCGACGCGGCGCTGAACATCGCGCCGACGCTCGCCGACAAGGTCGATATCGTCCAGAACGCGGTCGATCTGTCCCACGCCTTCGGGCTGGCGCGCCCGCGGGTCGCGGTGCTCGCGGCGGTGGAGACCGTCAACCCGCACATGCCGGCAACGCTCGACGCGGCGGCACTGTGCAAGATGGCCGATCGCGGTCAGATCGCCGGTGCGATCCTCGACGGCCCGCTCGCCTTCGACAATGCGGTGTCCGCCGCGGCCGCGCGTACCAAGGGCATCGTGTCCGAGGTCGCCGGGGCCGCCGATATCCTTGTCGTGCCCGACCTGGAGAGCGGCAACATGCTCGCCAAGCAGCTCGAGTACATGGGAGGTGCGGCGAGCGCCGGCATCGTCTTGGGCGCGCGCGTGCCCATCGTGCTGACCAGCCGCGCGGACCCGCGGGAGGCGCGCATCGCGTCGTGCGCGGTTGCGCTCGTGGCCGCGCGGCCTGGGGCCCGGCTCGCCAGGGTCGGCGCGCCGTCTGCCCGCCCGGTCCCGCCAGCGGCAGCCTAGGAGGCCTCGTCATGGCTGAGCGTCAAACCTTTCCAACCGCGTTCTGGGCGGAAAACCTCGAAGCGCTCGACGAGGAGATCGCCAGGCAGGCGACGCTGTGCCAGGTCCCCCTCCTGGAGCGCGGCGTCATGGAGCGGGTGCTGCGGAAGGACGCAAGCGTTTGCGGAACGCACAACGCGAAGGCGTTCGCGAAGCTTCAAAACCTGCTCATGGTGCACTTCGCGATACGGAAGAAGACGGTGGCCGACATGGGATCGAGCAAGACCGCGGCCCTGGAGAACTACGTCATCGACCGCCTGCGAAAGCGTTTCCCGGACGTCGGGGAATGGCCGTCCGCCTGAGATCTTCGGACCATCCGCAGACCCTACGCTGACGACTTGCATCCCGGCCGGGACTACGCTCCCAGCAGACCAGAGTGATGATCATGAACCCTGTCCATTCCAAGACCGCCGCCGCCCTCGCCATCGCGACAGCGCTGTCCGCCTGCTCGCCGCATCACCCGCCCCCGGAGCCGCCGAGGTTCGTCCGCACCGCTGAAATCCGCTACGACAAGGCCCACGAGACCCACCGCTACACCGGGACGGTGCAGGCGCGCCACGAGGTCGAACAGGCGTTTCGCGTGGGCGGGAAGATCGTGGCGCGCAAGGTCGACGTCGGACAAGCCGTCCGCGAGGGCGACGTGCTGGCCGTCCTCGACGATACCGACTACCGGCTCGCCGAGGACGCGGCACGGCAACAGCACGTCGCTGCCGTCACGACGGCGCGCCAGGCCGAGTCGGATCGGCGGCGCAACCAGGAGCTGATCACCGACGGCGCGGTGAGCGCCTCCGAGGACGAGCACACGCAGGCGAGGGCGCGCACTGCGCAGGCGGCGGCAGAAGCCGCGGGCCGTCAGCTGGAGCTCGCGCGCAACCGGCTCCAGTACACGGTGCTGCGGGCCTCGCGCAGCGGCGTGGTCACCGCCGTGCGCGCCGAGGCCGGCCAGGTCGTGGCCGAAGGCCAGCCGGTGATCTCGATCGCGAATCCGGGCGAGCCGGAGGTCGTGGTGGACGTGCCGGAGGACCAGGTCGCCGCGTTCAAGGCCGCTCGGTACCAGGCCGCGCTCAACGCGTCGCCGGAGCAGATGTTCGACGTCGCCCTCCGGGAACTCGCGCCGCAGGCCGCGTCGACGACGCGGACGTATCGTGCGCGGCTGAAGCCGGCGACGCCGCGGCCGCTGCCGCTCGGGGCCACGGCGACCCTGGTGGCGCAGCGCACCGCCGGCGATTTGTCGGTGGCGTTGATCCCAGCGAGCGCGATCACCCAGGCGAGCGGCAAGCCCGCCCTGTGGATCGTGCACCGCGAGGACGGGAACGGCGTCGGAACGGTTCAACTGGCGGGCGTGACCTTGCACGGGTACCGCAACGACGACGTGCTCGTCTCGGGATTGCCCGCAGGGCAGCTCGTCGTCACCGCGGGCGTGCAGAAGATGGCCCCGGGCTTGCGGGTGGCGCTTGCCCCCTCCGCCAGCGAAGCAGCGAGGCAGGCCGCGCGATGAAACTCAATCTGACCGAATGGGCGCTTGGCCACCGCGCCATCGTGCTATTCCTCATCCTGGTGATCGCCATCGGCGGCGCGCTGGGCTTCACCAGGCTCGGGCAGCTCGAGGATCCCAACTTCTCCGTGCCGTCGATGACGGCGATCGTCCTGTGGCCCGGGGCGACTGCGCAGCAGATGCAGGACGAGGTGCTGAACCGCATGGAGAAGAAGTTCGAGCAGCTCGATCATTTCGAGAAGGTCAAGACGTACGCACGCCAGGGGTACGGGGCCATGACCATCACGGTGGTGGGCGGCACCCCGAAGGCCGACCAGCAGGAGGCGTGGTATCAGGCGCGCAAGAAGTTCAGCGACATCAAGCTCGAGCTTCCCGACGGCGTCATCGGGCCCATCTTCAACGACGAATACGGCGACGTGACCGGGCTTCTGTACGCGGTGAAGAGCGACGGCATCAATCACGCGGAGCTGTCCGACATCGCCGAGGACATCAAGCGCCGGCTGCTCAAGGTGCCGATGGTCAAGAAGGTCGACCTCTACGGCAAGCAGGCCAAGAGGATCTACGTCGAGTTCTCGCACCAGCGGCTGGCGGCGCTCGGCATCACGCCGCTGATGATCGCCGAGAGCCTGCGTAACCAGAACGCGCTGCTCGCGGCCGGCCAGGTCGACACGCGCAGCGACCGCGTGCTCCTCCGGGTCAGCGGTCAGTTCTCCAGCGTCGAGGACATCCGCAACGTCCCCGTGGTCGCCGGCGGCCGCACGCTCAAGCTCGGCGACTTCACCACCATCACCCGCGGTTACGAGGATCCGCCCAAGTACACCATCCGGCACAACGCCCAGCCGGTGCTGATGATCGGCATCACCATGACCAACGACGGCAACATCGTCGACCTCGGCAAGGCGGTCAAGGCGGCGGTCGCCACGCTGCAGGCCGAGTTGCCCTACGGCGTCGAGCTCGAACGCGTGGCCGACCAGCCGACGGTCGTGGCCGACTCGGTGTGGGAGTTCGAGCGCTCGCTGCTCGAGGCAGTCGCGATCGTCCTGGTGGTGAGCCTGGTGAGCCTCGGCCTGCGCACCGGCATCGTGGTCGGTCTGGCGGTGCCGATCGTGCTCAGCGTCGTCGCGCTGGTGATGCTCGCCATGGGCTGGAACCTCGAACGGGTTTCGCTCGGGTCGCTGATCATCGCACTCGGCCTGCTGGTGGACGACGGCATCATCGCGGTGGAGATGATGGTGGTCAAAATGGAGGAGGGCTGGGATCGCCTCAAGGCGGCCGCGTACTCGTACCAGGCCACCGCCATGCCGCGCCTGACCGGTGCGCTGATCACCACGGCCGCATTCATGCCGATCGGATTCGCCAAGTCGACCACCGGCGAGTACGCGGGCGGTATCTTCTGGATCGTGGGCACCGCCGTGCTGTTCTCGTGGGTGGTCTCGGGCCTGATCACGCCGTACCTCGCGGTGAAGATGCTGCCGGATTTCGCCAGGCATGCGGATGGCGTGGCGCATGCCGACCCGTACGACAAGCCGTTCTACCGGAGACTGCGGCGGTGGATCGACAGGGCCATCGAGTGGCGGTGGCTGGTGATCGCAATCACCCTGGCGGCGCTGGGCGCCGCAATCGTCGGCAGCCGGTACGTCCCACAGCAGTTCTTCCCGAACAGCTCCCGCCCCGAGCTGATCGTCGAGCTGCGCCTGAAGGAAGGGTCGTCCTTCGCGGCCACGACCGAGCAGGTGAAGAGAATGGAGCAGGTCCTCGCCGGGGACGAGGACGTCCGCTTCTACACCGCGTACACCGGCGCCGGTCAGCCGCGGTTCTACCTGTCCCTGGATCCCGAGATGCCGAACCCCGGCTACGCCGTGTTCGTGGTGATGACCAAGGACACCGAGGCCCGCGAACGGGTGCGCGGGCGCCTGATGGGTCGTGTCAACGAACAGTTCCCAGAGGCGTGGGTACGCGTGACACGCCTCGAGCTCGGCCCGCCAGTCGGCTTTCCGGTGCAGTTCCGCGTCGTCGGGCCGGACACCCAGAAGGTGCGCGAGATCGCGCGACAGGTGGAGACGGTCGTCGCATCGAACCCGGCCGTCCGGGACGTGCAGCTGGACTGGAACGACCCGGTGCGCACGCTGCGTGCAGAGGTCGACCATGACAAGGCGCGCGCGCTCGGCCTCGCGCCGGCGGACATCGCGATGGTGGTTCAGACCGTCATGGACGGCGCGACCCTGTCGCATTTGCGCGAGCGCGAGGATCTCGTGGACATCGTCGCCCGCGCCGTCCCCGCGGAGCGCCTCGATCTCGACACGCTGAAGGACGTCAATCTCTACACGCGTCAGGGGACCGTGGTGCCGCTGTCCCAGGTCGCCCGGGTGAAGCCGGTGCTTGAAGAGCCGGTCCTGTGGCGGCGCAACCGCGACATGGCCATCACGGTGCGCGCCGATGTGAAGGACGGCGAGCAAGGCGTCTCCACGACCCAGGCCATCCGTCCGCTGCTCAAGGACATCGAGGCGAAGCTGCCCTTCGGCTATCGCATCGACGTCGGCGGCGCCGTCGAGGAAAGCGACAAGGCCAACCGCGCGCTGCTGGCGGTCGCGCCGGTGATGCTCATCACCATCCTGACGCTGCTGATGCTGCAGCTGCAGAGCTTCTCCCTGATGGCCATGGTGTTCCTGACGGCGCCGCTCGGCCTCATCGGGGTGGTGGCCGGGTTGCTGCTCTTCGACGCGCCACTCGGATTCGTGGCCATCCTCGGCATCATCGCCCTTTCCGGGATGATCATGCGCAACTCGGTGATCCTGGTCGACCAGATCCGGACCGAGATGGAGGCGGGCCGCGACCCGTGGAACGCCGTGCTCGAAGCGGCGGTGAGGCGCACCCGGCCCGTGGTGCTCACCGCAGCGGCGACCGGGCTCGCGATGATCCCGCTCACCCACAGCATCTTCTGGGGGCCGATGGCGATCGCCATCATGGGCGGCCTGGCCTCGGCGACCGTCCTCACCATCTTTTTCGTGCCCGCCCTGTATGCCGCATGGTTCCGCGTCCGCCGGGAGCCGGCACGGCACGCGACCGGCGCGCCGGCAGCCGGCGGACACGGCGGGCCGGTTGGAGCGCCGACGTGACCCTCAGCGCGCAAGCGAGGTACCCAACCCGCCGTGCCTACGTGCTGAAGATGCGCTGCGACGCGCGTCCCGATGCGTTGACGGGGCGCCTGGAGAACCTGGTGACGGGGCGGCAGCACGAGTTCGCCTCGGCGAGCGAGCTGCTCGACGCGATCGCGGCCGAGCTCGAGGCGAATGACGACGGCACGGCCGCCAACGGATGACACCATGAAACGACGCCTTCTCGCCCTGGCATGCGCCGCCGCCCTCGGCGGACTGACCGCAGGATGCTCCCTTGCGCCCGACTACCGGCGTCCCGACCTGCCGGTCGCCAACGAGTACCCGGCCGACGCGCCCGTGACGCCCGGCGTGAAGCCCGACGCCCGTGCTGCCGCGGAGGTGGCGTGGCGCGACTACTTCGCCGATCCGCAGCTGCAGGCGATGATCGGGCAGGCGCTGGAGTACAACCGGGACGTGCGCCTCGCGGCCCTGCGCGTCCTCGAGGCGCGCGCCGCCTACCAGATCCGGCGTGCAGACCAGTTCCCGACGGTCGAGGCCAACGCAGGCGAGATCCGAGCGCGCATCCCCGGGGAGTTCACGGGCACGGGGCAACCGCTGACCGGGTCGCTCTGGAGCGTCGGCGCGAGCGCGGTCGCGTGGGAGCTCGACTTCTGGGGGCGGGTGCGCAACCTCAAGGATGCCGCACTCGAGGAGTTCCTCGCCACCGATTCCGCGCGGCGCGCGGTGACCGTATCCATCGTCGCACAGGTCGCCGACGGCTACTTCACCCTGCGCGAGCTGGATGAGCGCATCGCCATCGCAGGAGACACCATTCGAACGCGGGAGGAGTCGTTGCGCCTCTTCGAGCGGCGGTTCCAGGCCGGCGCGGCGACGCGGCTGGACGTGACGCAGGTCGAGACGCTCCTCACACAGGCGCAGAAGCTCGGCGCCCGGCTCGAGCAGGAGCGCGCCGCGCAGGCGCACGCGCTCACGCTGCTCGTCGGGGCGCCGCCGCCGGCGCTCGCGGACCGGGCGAACCTGAACGACGAGGGCGCCCTGGTGGGCGAACTGCGGGTGGGACTGCCCTCGGACCTGCTGCAGCAGCGTCCGGACATCGTCGCGGCCGAGCATCGGCTCAAGGCGGCGAACGCGAACATCGGTGCGGCGCGCGCCGCGTTCTTTCCGCGCATCACCCTCACCGGATTCTTCGGCACAGCCAGCCCGGAGCTCTCCGGCCTGTTCGAGTCGGGCACCCGCGCCTGGCTGTTCGCCCCGCAGATCACGTTGCCGATATTCGACGCCGGCCGGCGGCAGGCCAACCTCGACGTCGCCAAGGTGCGCGCCGACGCTGCCGTTGCGGACTACGAACGCACCATCCAGAGCGCGTTCCGTGACGTCGCGGACGCCCTCTCGGCGCAGCAGTGGCTGGGGGAGCAGATCGCAATCCAGCGGCGCGCGGTCGCGGCGCAGCAGGAGCGCGCGCGGCTTGCGCAGATGCGCTACGACCGCGGCACCGCGTCGTTCCTGGAAGTGCTCGACGCGCAGCGCGACCTGCTCACCGCACGGCAGGTGCTGGTGCAGGAGCGCCGTGCCTTGCTCTCCAGCCGCGTCGCGCTCTACGCCGCGCTCGGGGGAGGGAGCCAGCATTTCGGCGAGCCGCCGGCGCCAAGCGCCCGGTACGAGGAGCGGGAGTCCGGCCGATGAGACGCGCGCGTGCGGGCCGGAAAGGTTCTCGAGCGTTCGCAGGTCGCGGCAGCGACGGTATGGGGAGGTGACGGCCGCAATGGATCCCGCCATCATCAGCGCCATGGCGGCGGTGCTCGGATCACTGGCGGGCGGTTCCGCGACGGTGGCCGCCGGGTGGGTGAGCCAGCGGACGCAGGGCCGGCGCGAACTGATCCAGGCCGACATCCGCGAGCGCGAGCAGCTCTACAGCGACTTCATCGGCGAGTGCTCCAGGCTCCTGATCGATGCCCTGTACCACACCATCGAGGAGCCCCAGAAGCTCGGCAAGGCCTACGAGCTGCTGAACCGCATCCGGCTGATCGCGACCGACGCCGTGCTTGCGGAAGCGGAAAAGGTCGTCCGCAGGATGACCGAGCAGTACTTCCAGCCCAACCTGTCGCCCGAGGAGATTCGCACGCTGGTCCAGAAGGCCGGAGCCGACCCGATGCGCGAGTTCGGGGAAACGTGCCGGGCCGAACTGAGGTCGATGCGCGCGGGCTTCTGAGCACGGCACGAACCCGAACCGCTCGGCTGCGTCGGGGCGTGTGATGGAGTTCATCAATGCGCAGGTTCGCCACCCGCCACGGCAGGTCGCGTTCCAGCATCTCACAACATTTCCGCTCATTGATGGACGCTTGCCGCGAACACGCCGTGAGCGCGAGCGGCATCGGCCCGGGTCTGCTTCGTACGCATCGCGGGCCTCAGCCGGCTCCGCGGATCAGAGGCGACCCGGCCGTTCGGTCCGCTATGGCGCTGTCGCACGGCCGTCTGCGCGGCGACGCGACGGCGCTGACACGGCCACGCGCGGCCCGGGTGCCGCCGGCAACGCGTCCTCGATGCGCGCGGCCGCTTCCACCAGCCGCGCCACCAGGCGGGCCTCGTCGGCCAGCGAAAAGCGCTGGCGCGACATCACCAGGCCCAGGCTTCCAGGCGGCTGGCCGCGATCGACCAGCACCGGGACGCTGGTACCCACGAGGCCGGGGTCGAGTTCGCCCCGCGTCACCGAGTAGCCGGCCGCGCGGATCCCCTTGAGGCGATCGAGCAGCTCGTCCCAGTCGCGTGCAAAGCCCGCTTTTGACGCGGCCTTCGGATCCATGTCGTAGAGGCGCCGCAGCCGCGCCCGCGGCAGCCACGCGAGAATCGTCTTGGACATCGTGCCGCGGAAGAGCGGCAGGCGGCGACCGCGCCCGTAGCTCGCGCTCACGCCTTCGGCGCCGTGTTCCTGATGGATGGTCACCACGTGATCGTCGACCAGGCTCGCGAGCATCACGTCGCAGCCGGTTTCCTGCTCGAGCTCGCGCATCACCCGCCGTCCGGCGATCAACGCCGGATCGGTGACGCGGATCTGGTAGTCGAGCTCGATCACACGCGTGCCGAGCACGTAGAGACCGCCGGTGGAACGGCGCAGCAGTCCGGCGGCGCAGAGCTCACGCATGTAGCGGTAGCCGGTCGGGCGGGAGTAGCCGAGGCGGTCGATCAGGTTCTCTGCGGTCCAGACCGGCGCCTCCTCCGAGAAGAGGTCGAGGATCGCCAGCATGCGCTTGAGGCTCGACATGAGGTCAGGCGATCGGCAGCGCGGCGGCGAGGCGGTCGAGGTCGGAAGCGCTGCGCGCAGCACCGAGGATGTAGCGGTCGGGACGCACGATCACCGCCCGCGCCCCCTGCGCGTCGAGCCACTCGGTGACCCCCCTCCCCGGGGCATCGAGCACGCGGGCACCGATCCGGCGCCAACGCGACCGCGTCGTGTCGCTCACGCCGGCAAGCGTGGCCGCGTCGCCGAGCACGGCGAAGCGGGACTGCACCTCCTCGTCCAGGAGACGGCCGTCGTCGAGCGCAGGCTGGGGAAAGATCGTGCCTCCCGGTGCCTGCGGGTCGTGTAGGCCCGGACCGAGTTGCGGCGCGGGATAGGTGAAGATCTCCGGATCGCCCGCGGCGAACCTGCGGTCGCGCTCGGCGGCCACCACGGGGTCGGTGGTCTGGATCACGGCGCCGAGCTTCACCGCGAGCTCGATGAACGCGCTCACGTGCGGCTTGCGCTCGCTCTCGTAGGTATCGAGCAGCGATTCGGGTGCGATCCCGGCCAGCACGAGATCGAGCTTCCACGCGAGGTTGGACGCGTCGCGGATGCCCGCGCACATGCCCTGGCCAAGGAACGGCGGCGTCTGGTGCGCGGAGTCGCCCGCCAGCAGCAGCGGGCCCTTGCGCCAGCCGTCGGCGACCACCGAGTGGAAGGTGTACACC
>CAZKHE010000033.1:0-38103 GCA_964552535.1 uncultured Enterobacteriaceae bacterium
AGCATCAGGATCACGAAGAGCGCGATGGAGAGCGCGACGCGCAGGGCGAGCATCTTCACGACCTTCCCCGAGCGTCCCTGGTCGCGGATGAGGTAGAACAGGGCGGAGCCGAGCGACAGCAGGATGAGCGCGAGGACCGCGAGGACGAAGTAGCGCATTGCGCGTTCAGTCTAGCAGGCCGCAGAGGGCGGCGGACGATGCACCGCGGGCCGCGGACGACCGTGCGGCGATCGGCGGTGCGGCGATGAGCGGTTGGCGGTTTCGATGGCCCGGGTTCCTGGTGACCGGCGCTGCACTGGCGGTGATCGCGGTGTGCATCGCGGCCGGCAACTGGCAGACACGGCGCGCCGAGTACAAGCAGGCGCTGGCAGACCGGCTCGATGCGCGCGCTGCGGCGCCGGTCGCGGAGCTTGGTGCGGTGCCGGTGAACGGCGACGCCTGGCAATTCCGCCGGGTGCGGGTGCGCGGCGAGTACGTCCCCGACAAGGGGCTGCTGCTCGACAACCGGATCCTGAACGGGCGAGTGGGGTACGAGGTCCTCACGCCGCTGCGCCTCGAAGGCGCCGCGATGCACGTGCTCGTGGACCGCGGCTGGGTGCAGGCGCCCCCGACGCGCGACAGGTTGCCGGACGTACCGACGCCGCGCGGCGTGCAGGAAGTGGAAGGCGTGGTGGTGCTCCCGCCCGAAAGGGTGTTCGAGCTGGGCGAGGGCAACCCGGCCGGCCCGGTGTGGCAGCACTTCCTCATGGATCGTTATGCGCGCTGGTCCGGCCTTGCGCTCCAGCCGGTGCTGGTGCGGCAGACCAACGACGCGCCGGACGGCCTGGTGCGCGAATGGACGCGGCCCGACACCGGCGTACAGAAGCACCGCGGCTATGCGCTGCAGTGGTACCTCTTCGCGATTTTGACGGTCGTACTCTATGTCTCGCTCAACTTCAGGCGCCGCCGCTCCGATGCATGACCCTGACGACGCACAGCGCCGTCGCGGGCGGCTGAAGGCGTTCTTCATCCTGCTGGTTTGCGCCGCACCGACCATTGCCGCGTACCTGGCCTACTACGTCTGGCCGCCGTCGGGGCGGGTCAACTACGGCGAGCTGATCGAGCCGCGCCCGGCGCCGCAGACCCGCCTCGCCGGCAGCGACGGCAAGCCGTTCACCCTCGGCGAGCTGCGCGGCAAGTGGCTCATGGTGACCTTCGACGAGGCCGCCTGCGCGGACGCCTGCGCCAAGAAGCTCTTCGACATGCGCCAGTCCCGCCTCGCACAGGGTCGAGAGATGGACAGGATCGAACGCGTTTGGGTCCTGCTCGACGACGGCACACCGTCCGCGGAGCTCGCGAGGCTCACCGAGGGCGTGCACGTCGCGCGCGGAAAGGGCACCGACGTGATGGCGGGCTTCCCCGCCCCGGAAAGCGTGCGCGACCACGTGTACCTCGTGGATCCGCTGGGCAACGTGATGCTGCGCTTCCCGCGCGACGCCGACCCGCGGCGCATGATGAAGGACCTGCAGCGCCTGCTGAAAGTCTCCCGGGTCGGATGATGCGCGCGAGTGTGCCCCAGGCGCGGAGCGCATGCGTCCCCGTGATAAAATCCCGCTTCCCTCCGGCCACGCAGGTGCTCCCTGCGCGCTTCGCTTCCGTTCTCCCGTGACCGCCCAGACCCTCCAGCTCACTTCGCACCGGCTCCGCCAGTACTACGAGCTCACGAAGCCGCGCGTCGTCTACCTGATCGTGTTCTGCGCCGTCATCGGCATGTTCCTCGCGGTGCCGCCTGCGGTGGGCGTGCCGCTGGACGTGCTGTTCGCGGCCACCGTGGGCATCGCGCTGGTTGCGGGCGCGGCCGCCGCGATCAACTGCCTGGTCGAGCAGAAGCTCGACGCGATCATGCTGCGCACCCGCGCCCGTCCGCTGCCCCGGGGCGAGCTGACCTCGGCGCAGACGCTACTCTTCTCGGGCATCGTCGGCGGCATCGGGCTCGTCCTCCTCCACCAGTGGGTCAACCCGCTCACCATGTGGCTGACCCTGGCGACGTTCGTCGGCTACGCGGTGGTCTACACCGTCCTGCTCAAGCCCAACACGCCGCAGAACATCGTCATCGGCGGTGCCTCCGGCGCCATGCCGCCGGTGCTCGGCTGGGCTGCCGTCACCGGGGACGTGAGCGCGGACGCGCTGATTCTCTTCCTCATCATCTTCACCTGGACGCCGCCGCACTTCTGGGCGCTCGCGCTGTACCGGACCGAGGAGTACCGCAAGGCCGGGCTGCCGATGCTCCCGGTCACCCACGGCCGCAGGTTCACGCAGCTCCACGTGCTGTTGTACACGGTGATCCTGCTCGCGACCTCGTTCCTGCCCTTCGTCACCGGGATGTCGGGCTGGATCTATCTCGCGTCCGCCGCGATCCTCGGCGGCGTGTTCCTCTACTACGCGATCCGCATCTACCTGGCGTACTCCGACGCAATCGCGCGCGCCACCTTCCGCTACTCGATCGTCTATCTGGCGCTCCTGTTCGCGGCGCTGCTCGCCGACCACTACCTGCCGTTCTGATGCGGCTCGTCGCCCTGCTCGCCGCTGCGTTCCTCGCCGCGTGCGCGCCGTCGAAGCCGTCCTTCCAGAACACGGACATCACGGGCGCGGAGTTCGGGCGGGAGCTGAAGCTCGCCGATCACGCGGGCAAGCCGCGCACCCTGGACGACTTCAAGGGCAAGGTCGTGGCGGTGTTCTTCGGCTTCACGCACTGTCCGGACGTCTGCCCGACGACGCTCGCCACCATGCGGGAGGTGAAGGAGAAGCTCGGTCCCGACGGCGAACGGCTGCAGGTGATCTTCGTGACCGTCGATCCCGAGCGCGATACGCCGGAGCTCCTGGCGAAGTACGTGACCGCGTTCGACCCGACGTTCCTCGGCCTACACGGCAGCCCGGAGGCCATCTCGCAGACCGCCAAGGTGTTCAAGGTGTACTACCAGAAGGTCCCCGGCAAGACGCCGGAGACGTACACGATGGACCACACCGCCTCGACCTATCTCTACGATCCGCAGGGCCGGCTCCGGCTGTTCGTGCGGCACGGCCAGGGGGTGGATCCCATCGTCGCCGACGTGAAGACCCTCCTCGCCGGCGGCTAGGCCAGAAACGAAAAAGCCCCGCTCGTGCGGGGCTTTTCCTCGGCGGAGGGGTGCGCGCGAAGGGGTCGCGCTCAGTGCTCGCCGATCACGCCGCGCATCTTCTGCAGCGCCTTGGCCTCGATCTGGCGGATGCGCTCCGCCGACACGTTGAACTCCGCGGCGAGCTCGTGCAGCGTCGCGGAGTCCTTCTCGGCGAGCCAGCGGCGCTCGATGATGCGGCGGCTCCGCGGGTCGAGCTGCGCCAGCGCCCGGCCGAGTCCTTCGGCGCGCACGCGCTCGAGCTGGCCTTCCTCGAGCTCCTTCGACGGCTCGTTGTCCGGGTCGGACAGGTAGGCGATCGGCGCATACGCCTCCTCCTCGTCGTCGGAGCTCGGCTCCAGCGCGACGTCCTGCCCGGCAAGCCGCATCTCCATCTCGGCGACTTCCTCCGGCTTCACCCGGAGCTCCGTCGCCATCGCCTGGATCTCGTCCTGGTTCAGCGACTCGAGGCCCTTCTTCATGCTGCGCAGGTTGAAGAACAGCTTGCGCTGCGCTTTCGTGGTGGCGATGCGCACCAGGCGCCAGTTGCGCAGGATGTACTCGTGGATCTCCGCCTTGATCCAGTGGATGGCGAAGGACACGAGGCGCACGCCGCGCTCCGGATCGAAGCGCTTCACCGCCTTCATCAGGCCGATGTTGCCTTCCTGGATGAGGTCGCCGTGCGGCAGGCCGTATCCGAGGTAGCCGCGCGCGATGGCGACCACCACCCGCAGGTGCGACAACACCAGCTGGCGTGCGGCGTCGAGGTCGGCGTCGTCGCGCAGGCGCCGGCCGAGCTCCGTCTCCTGCTCGGGCGACAGGATCGGGAAGCGGTTTACGGCCTGAATGTAGTTGTCCAGGCTCCCGAGGCTGGCCGGCGTCGGAAAGGACGCCTGGCGGAGGGCAATGGCAGTGGACGTCATGTCTTTTGTCTCCCAGTCAGGAAAATTCTAGCACTCTGTGATTTGGAGTGCTAAATGCCCGACTAGTTCACTCGGCTTTTCCCCTTGGCTGAAGGAGCTAACGTAAGTGTCTGCTCACTGACAGCCAAGCGCCCAACCAGCCGAGGGCGCCGGCAAACGCCAGGACCGAAACCAGGTCCGCCAAGCCGGGCATTGCGAGCCGAAACCCGGACCCATAGGACGCCGCCAGTCGCGCGACGTCGGCGTTCAAGGCCGTCACCGACCCTGCCACCGCCAGCACGGCCGCGACCGCTCCGAGCAGGCCCAGGAGCGTGCCGAGGTACAGAAAGGGGCGGCGGATATAGCCGTTCGTCGCCCCCACCAGCCGGGACACTTCGATCTCCGTGGCCTGGGTCAGGATCTGCAGGCGGACGGTGTTAAAAGTCACCGCGACCAGGCCGATCGCCAGGAACGCCGCCAGAACGGCCACGGCCGTGCGGCCCAGCCCGAGCAATGCCTCCAGGCGCTTCACCCACGTCGCGTCAAGTTGGACCTGCGCGACCTTCGGAAATTCCCGCATCCGCGCCGCCAGCGCCTCTGCAGCGCCGGCCTGGCCGGGCACGAGGTCCACGACGTAGGCGTCCGGCAAGGGATTGGTCTTGAGCGCGGCGGCGATGTCGCCCATGCCCTCAAGCCGCTTGAGTTCGGCGAGCGCCTCGTCGCGGGGCACGAACCGTACGCCCCGCACGCCAGGCGCACGCTTCAATTCCGCGGCGACGCGGTCCAGATCGGCGCGGCCGGCGTCGTGCGCGAGGAACACCGACATCTGCGGATCGCCCGCCACCTGCCGTGCGAGCACGCGACCGTTGTCGAGCAGCACGTACGCCCCCAGAGGCAGCGCGAGGGCCACCCCGATCGCCGCGACGTTGAGCAGCGTCGCCCCCGGCTGTCGTGCGAGTCGCACGAGTGTCGCGCCGAGGCTTTGCCCGTGGTGACGCAGCCAGGCCCTCACGCTGCCAGCCGCCCCTGCTCGAGGCGCACCGCGCGCGAGGCGTAGCGAGCCACCAGCGCCTGGTCGTGCGTCGCGACGATCACCGTCACCCCGACCTGGTTGAACGAGCGGAAGAGCTCCATCATCTGAAGGGCCGCGTCGGTGTCCAGGCTCGCGGTCGGCTCGTCGGCGATCAGGACGCTCGGACGGTTCACCACCGCGCGCGCCACGCACAGCCGCTGCTGCTCGCCGCCCGAGAGCTGCACCGGCAGCGCGCGGTCGCGGTCGAGCAGGCCGACCTTGTCGAGCGCCGCCCGCGCGCGGCGCAGGGCATCGCCCGGCGGGTAGCCGCACACCTGGAGCGGCAGCAGCACGTTGTCGAGGACGGTGCGGTCGTAGAGCAGCTTCTGGTCCTGGTACACCAGGCCGAGGGTGCGGCGCAGGTAGGGAACCGCGGCGGGACGCAGCGCCAGCACGTTCTGGCCGTTGACGAGCAGGGCGCCCGACGAGGGCCGCTCCACCAGCGGCACGAGCTTGAGCAAGGTGCTCTTGCCGGCACCCGAATGTCCGGTGACGAACAGCATCTCGCCCGCGGCCACTTCGAAGGTGACGTTCTCGAGCGCCTGGCGCCCGCCCGCATAGCGCTTCCCGACCCCGTTGAAGGAGACCGCAACGGACACTAGGCGAACAGCGCGTCGGCGAAGTCGCGCGCCGAGAACGGGCGCAGGTCGTCGATGCCCTCGCCCACGCCGACGAACACCAGCGGGATCGGCCGCGTGCGCGCGATCGCCGCGATCACGCCGCCCTTCGCGGTGCCGTCGAGCTTGGTGACGACGAGCCCGGTGAGCCCGAGCGCGTCGTCGAACGCCTTCACCTGGTTGAGCGCGTTCTGGCCGTTGTTCGCGTCGATGACGAGCCAGATCGCGTGCGGGGCGGTCGGGTCGGCCTTGGTGATGACGCGCTTCACCTTCTTCAGCTCCTCCATGAGGTGGAGCTGCGTCGGGAGGCGTCCGGCGGTGTCGGCGATGACCACGTCGATGTTGCGGGCGCGCGCCGCCTGCACCGCGTCGAAGATCACCGCGGCGGGATCGCCGCCCTCCTGCGCGATCACCGTCACGTTGTTGCGATTCCCCCATTCCGCGAGCTGCTCGCGCGCGGCCGCGCGGAAGGTGTCGCCCGCGGCAAGGAGCACCGACTGTCCTTCGTTCTGCAGGAACTTCGCGAGCTTCCCGATCGACGTGGTCTTTCCGGCGCCGTTCACGCCGGCGATCATCAGCACGAACGGCCGCGCCGAGCGCGTGTCCAGGTCGCGCTCCAGCGGGGCGAGCAGCGTGGCGATCTCGTCGGCCAGCGCGACCTTGAGCTGCTGCGGCGTCTCGAGACGCTCCTTGCGGACGCGCGCACGGAGGCGCTCCAACAGGTACTCGGTGGCTTCGAGGCCGGCGTCGGCGGAGATCAGCGCCGACTCGAGCTCCTCGTACAGCGCCTCGTCGATCTTCGCGCCGCCGAAGAGGCCGGTGAGCTGCGAGCCGGTCTTCTTCAGGCCGGTCTTGAGACGATCGAGCCAGGTGCGCTTCTCGGGCGCGTCGGCGGATTTCTTGAGGAAGCCGAACAAGGGCGGGGGACCGCGGGAAGGGGGGCGGGCGATTAGAATCCGCGCTCATTCTAGCAAAGCGCCTTCGTGTCCCCTCTCCGCAAGCGCGGCCATGCGCCCGCCGCCGGCTCGCGCGCCGGCCATCGCAACCGCGTCCGCATCATCGGCGGCGAGTGGCGCAGCCGCCTCATCGATTTCGAGGATGCCGAGGGGCTGCGCCCGACGCCGGACCGCGTGCGCGAGACGCTGTTCAACTGGCTGGGCCAGGACCTCACCGGCTGGCGGGTGCTCGACCTCTTCGCGGGATCCGGCGTGCTGGGGTTCGAGGCGCTGTCCCGCGGCGCTGCGTCCGCGGTGCTGGTCGACCGCTCGCGCGGGGCCGTCGAACGGCTCAGGGCGACCGCGGCGGCCCTCGGCACGGACCGCGCCGAGTTGTTGCATTGCGATGCGCTAGAATTCCTCGCGCGGCCGGGGGGTTCGGCGTTCGACGTGGTGTTCGTGGATCCGCCCTATGCCAGCGGGCTCGCGCTGCCGGTTCTCGAGCGCCTGGCTCCGCATCTCGCGCCCGGGGCGCGCGTGTATGTCGAGAGCGCGGCGCCGCTTGCCCTGCCCGGGTGGACGGCGCTGCGCAGCGGCCGCGCGGGCGCGGTGTGCTATCAACTGTTCTTGAAGGAACAGCCATGACCAGGGCGGTTTATCCGGGCACGTTCGATCCGCTGACGCGCGGGCACGAGGATCTCGTGCGCCGCGCGTGCGGGCTCTTCTCCGAGGTGATCGTCGGCGTCGCGGACAGCCGCGGCAAGCGGCCCTTCTTCACGCTGGACGAGCGCATCCGCATGGCGCGCGAGGTGCTGGCCGCGTATCCCAACTGCAAGGTGTTCGGCTTCTCCAGCCTGCTGCGCGACTTCGTGCTCCAGCACGACGCCAAGGTCATCATCCGCGGACTGCGAGCGGTCTCCGACTTCGAGTACGAGTTCCAGATGGCCGGGATGAACCGCCAGCTCATCCCGGACGTTGAAACCGTGTTCCTGACGCCCGAGGAGAAGTACCAGTTCATTTCCGCCACCATCGTGCGGGAAATCGCCGTGCTGGGCGGCGACGTGGGGAAGTTCGTTCACCCGCTGGTGAACGAACGGTTGCGCGAGAAGGTCAAACAACTGGGCGGCTAGAACCCTCAAGTTTGCCCCCGCCGCCGGACACCATGGCCCTGATCGTCACCGACGAATGCATGCCCCTCGACCGGCCGGCGCGCAAGCAACCTTGCGCCGGCCTGCCACCACCATGGCCCTGATCATCACCGACGAATGCATCAACTGTGACGTCTGCGAGCCCGAGTGCCCCAACTCGGCGATCTCGCAGGGCGAGGAGCATTACGTCATCGATCCGGGCAAGTGCACCGAGTGCGTGGGCCACTTCGACTCGCCGCAGTGCGTGCAGGTGTGTCCGGTCGATTGCATTCCGGTGAACCCGGACCACGTGGAAACGCGCGACCAGTTGCAGGCCAAGTACGTGCGGCTGATGGCCGCGAAGAAGCAGGCCGCCTGACGCCGGCGGGTCAAGCCGCCGCGGCGTAGAATCCGTCCTCCAGGTCGAGCACGCGCTCCACCTCCGCCGCCATCTCGTGCACGCCTTCGAGCTGCTGCACGAGCACGTTCTCTACCTGCTCCAGCTCCTGGATGCGATCCTCGATGGTGTCGGTCGCGCGGTGGATCCGGCGAATCGACTCCAGCCGGCGGCGCAGCTGCATCTGGTGCTCCCGAACCTGCGTCTCCATGGGCGCCATCACCGCCTTGAGCCAGGTGTCGCTCTCGCGGTTGGCGTAGCCGAAGACGCGGCGCACCTGGCTCGCGAAGGTCTCGAAGAACTTCTGCTTGAGCGACATCTCCTCGGTGGTCACCATCACCATCGTGGTGTCGAAGTTGAGCCGGAAGGTGCGCTCGAGCCGCTCGAGCTCCTTGTGGTACTTGAAGAGCGAGAAGGTCGCCGGGCTGGCGAGCCGCAGCCCGTGCTCGTCGGCGAATTTCCGGTACATCGCCTCCATCATGCGATGCACCTCCGCGACCGTTTCCGACGCACGGTCGAGGCGCGAGCGCACGCCGTCGAAGTAGCCGCGGAACGCCTGCCGCAGCTGGGGGGTGAACCGGGCCTTGCGGAACTCGCCGACGGTCTTCTTCGCCTCCTCGTTCAGCGCGTCCATCCCGAGATGCGTGAAGAGCGCGTTCGTGTGCTGGGAGAACACGCCGCGCAGCGCCTGGAACCGCGCGAGGCCCCGTTCGAACTCCTCCTTCTCGACGCGCACCTTGCGCATCATCTGCTCGACCACGTCGAGGTTCTTGCCGCGGAGCTGGCGCAGCTCCGAGATCTGCTCGAGGACGCCCGTGAGCCGCGCCTCGAGGATCGCGCGAGCGTTGCCGAGCAGCTCCCCGAGCTCCGCGCGCGTCGTCTCGCGGACGATCTCCTGCTTCCCCGGGATGAGCTGCGTCGAGAGCGCCTGTTCGAGCACCGGCAGGCGGCTGCGCTCGAGCAGGGCGGCATCCTGCGTGATCTTGGCGACGAGTCCCTTCTGCGCGGAGACGGCGAGCACGCGATCGGCGTCGGCGCCGAGCGTCTCCGCAGCGAAGCGCATCTGACGCGCGATCTCGGCGTTGATCTCCTCTTCCCTCCGCAGACCGTCCCAGAGCGTGTCGATCTTGTTCAGCACCACGAAGCGGCCGCGGGAGTGCGAAGCGCTGGCGGCGATGAAGTCGCGCCACACGTCCGCATCGGTACGCGAGACGCCGGTGTCGATGGCGAGCACGAAGAGCACGGCGTGCGCGTTGGGCAACAGGTTGAGCGTCAGCTCGGGCTCGGTGCCGATCGCGTTCAGGCCCGGCGTGTCGAGGATCACCAGGCCCTGCTCCAGCAGCGGATGCGGGAAGTTGATGACGGCATGCCGCCAGCGGGGAATCTCCACCATGCCGTCGGCGGCGAGGCCGGCGGTGCGCAGCGTCTCCTCCTGCAGGAAGAGGCCGTAGTGCTTGGCCTCCTCGAGCGGCACGCGCTTGACGTCCCGCACCTGGCTGAAGGCATCGACGAGCGACGGACCGTCGGCCACGTCGAGCGCCAGCACTTCCCATTCGTCCGGATAGCGCTTGAGCTCGCTGGTGGACGCGTTCGACGCCCGCGTCTCGATGGGCAGCAGCCGGATCGACGGCCCGAGCGCAGGGTCCCACTGGAGCTCGGTCGGGCACATCGTGGTGCGGCCGGTGGCCGAGGGCAGGAGCCGCCGGCCGTACTCGGCGAAGAAGATCGCGTTGATGAGCTCGGACTTGCCGCGCGAGAACTCGGCCACGAAGGCGACGGTGAGCTTGTCCTCGCCGAGACGCTCGAGCAGGTGCTCGAGGCGCATCTCGGTCTGCGCATCGGCGAGCTCGTTCTCGTGCAGCCAACGCCGGAACGCGACGATTCGCTGCGAAATGTTCGACCGCCAGGCACTGTAGTCGCGGAAGCGCTCGACCAGGCTCGCGGACATCGATGGCCTCCCCTCGGCCGATCCCGTGCGAGCTAATGTAGCACGTTCGTTTCGCGACGTAAGCTCAAGCGCCGTAAAGGACGGCTTACCGCTGGCAGGTCGGGCAGAAGTAGGTCGAGCGCTGGCCCTGGACGATGCGCCGGATGGGCGTCGCGCAGACCCGGCAGGGCGCGCCTTCGCGGTCATACGCGAAGTACTGCTGCTGGAAGTAGCCCGGTTCGCCGTCCGCGCCGACGAAATCCTGGAGCGTGCTGCCCCCGGCCGCGAGGGCGGCGGTCAGCGTTTCCTTGACGGCATGCGCGAGTCGCGCAGCGCGGACCCGCGACACGCGGTGGGCCGGCGTGCGCGGATGGATGCCGGCACGGAAGAGGCTCTCGGACGCATAGATGTTGCCGACGCCGACGACGACCGCGGCGTTCATGAGCAGCAGCTTGATCGCCACGCGGCGCCCGCGCGCCGCGTGCCAGAGCGTGTCGCCGGTGAACGCGTCCGAAAGCGGTTCGACGCCGAGCGAGGCGAGCAGGGGATGCTGGGGCTCGCCGGCGCGATGCCACAACACCGCCCCGAAGCGCCGGGGATCGCGCAGGCGGACGATCGAATCGCCCACGCGGAGGTCGAAGTGATCGTACGGTCCCGGCGGGGTGTCCCCCGGCACCACGCGCAGGCTGCCCGACATGCCGAGGTGGATGATCAGGGTCCCGCCCCCGCAATCGAGAAGCAGGTACTTGGCGCGCCGGGTGACTGCCCGGATGCGCGCACCGGCGAGGTGCTCACCGAGGGTGCGCGGGACGGGCCACCGCAGGCCGTGGTGGCGCACGACCACCCCGGTGACGGTACGGCCCTCGACATGCGGAGCGATCCCGCGCCGCGTGATCTCGACCTCCGGGAGCTCTGGCATTGGAAAAACGAGTTGTGGAGTACGACTTGGACGAGCCGCCGGACACTATACCGAAGGGCCTTCCCGCCCTGCTAAGATGCTCTCGCGCATCATCCTTCCGCGGACCCGCCTTCATGCCCTCCCGACCGTTCCGCCGTCCGTTCGGCCACGCCGTCGCCGCCGCGCTCGCCGCCATGGTGCTCGGCGCGTGCGCGCAGACGCCCGATCGCACCGCCGCCGCGAAGGCGGACGAGCCGGACCGCATCGAGCCGGCGGATCCGCCCGCCAAGGCGGCGACGCCGCCGAACCTCGATCTCACCGACCAGATCCTCTACGAGTTCCTGCTCGCGGAGATCGCCGGACAGCGCGGCAACCCGGCGCTCGCGGCCCAGGCCTACGTCGATCTCGCCCGACGCACCCGCGATCCGCGGATCGCGCGCCGGGCGACCGAGGTCTCGCGCATGGCGCGCCAGCCGGTCTTCGCCGTCGAATCGGCGCGCATCTGGTACGAGACCGACCCGGAGTCGCGCGAGGCGCTGCGCACGCTGACCGGCCTCCTCGTGAGCACGAATCGCGTCGAGGAAGCGCAGCCCTATCTGCAGAAGATCCTCGCAGCCGAAGGCGAAGGGCTGGGCGACGGCTTCCTGCAGCTCAACCGGCTGCTCGCGAACAACCCGGACAAGAACGCCAACCTCAAGCTGATCCAGAACCTCGCGCAGCAGTATCCGCGGCTGGCGCAGGCGCACTTCGCGGTGGCCCAGGCGGCCGCCACCGCCGGGGACAACGACCTCGCGCTGAAGGAGATCCGCGAGGCGGTGAAGCTGAAGCCGGACTGGGAGGTCGCCGCCCTCTTCGAGGCGCAGCTCCTGCAGCAGCAGTCGAACGAGCGCGCGAGCGCGTACCTCGCCGAGTACGTGAAGCGCTATCCGCAGGCGCGCGATGCGCGCCTGGCGTACGCGCGGGCGCTGGTCGGCGAGCGCAAGTACGAGGACGCGCGGACCCAGTTCCAGAGCCTGCAGAAGGATTTCCCCGACAACCAGGACGTGCTCTTCGCGGTCGGCGTGCTGTCGATGCAGCTGGAGGACTGGTCCGGGGCCGACGCGGCACTGAAGAAGCTCATGAGCCTCGACTACCGCGACCCGAACACGCTTCGCCTGTACCTCGGCCAGATCGCGGAGGAGCAGAAGAACTTCCCCGAGGCGCTGAAGTGGTACGGCGACGTGACGCGCGGCGAGCACTTCATGAGCGCGCAGATCCGCCAGGCGCAGGTCATGGGCAAGCAGGGCGACCTCAAGGGCGCGCGCACGTTCCTGCAGAACGTCGGGGCCTCCTCCAACCAGCAGCGGGTGCAGCTCATTCTGGCGGAGGCGGCGCTGCTGCGCGACGCCAACCAGACCAAGGAGGCGTTCGAGGTGGTCGAGCGGGGGCTCGACAAGCTCCCCGATCACCCGGATCTCCTCTACGACCAGGGAATGCTCGCCGAGAAGCTCGGCCGCATCGACATCCTCGAGTCGTCGATGCGCAAGGTGATCAAGCTGCGGCCCGATCACGCGCACGCGTACAACGCGCTCGGCTACACGCTGGCCGATCGCAACGAGCGTTTGCCGGAGGCGCGCGAGCTCATCGAGCAGGCGCTCAAGCTCGCCCCCGACGACGCGTTCATCATGGACAGCATGGGCTGGGTGCTCTTCCGGCAGGGCGACACCGAGGGCGCGCTCAAGTGGCTGCAGCGCGCCTATTCGCTGCGGCCGGACGCGGAGATCGCGGCGCATCTCGGCGAGGTCCTGTGGGCGGTGGGCCGCCGCGGCGAGGCGCAGAAACTCTGGAAGGAGGCGATCGCCAAGACGCCGACCAACGAGACGCTCATCAAGACCATCGAGCGCTTCCGGCAGTAGATGCGCGCCGCGATGCGCGCCATGGCCGCGGGCTGCGTCGCGGTGTTTCTCGGGGCCTGCGCGGCGCTCCCGGCGCGGCTGCCGGACCAAGTGCCCGCGTTCGAGCTTTCCGGGCGCGTTGCCGTCCGTTACGGCGACGAGGCGGCGAGCGGCCGCGCCGAGTGGCGCCATGCGCCCGAGACCGACGACATGGTGATTTCCACCCCGCTCGGGCAGGGCCTCGCCGAGCTCACCCGCCGGGGCGACGTCTTCACGCTCGTCACGTCCGACGGCAAGCGCCACACGGCCTCCGACCCGGAGTCCCTCACCGAAAGCGTGCTCGGCTGGCGCCTGCCGCTGGCCGGCCTGCCGGAATGGGTGCGCGCCCAGCCTTTGCCCGGGGTCCCCGCCGACGTGAAGCGCGCGGAGGGGCGGGTCTCGCGCATCGCGCAGTCCGGCTGGACCATCGACTATCTGGAGTACGGGGAGAACGGCCTGCCGCGGCGCCTGCGCCTGCAGCGCGACACCCTCGACATCCGCCTCGTCATCGAGGAGTGGCGATGACCCGCGGCTGGGGCGACGCCTGGCCGGCGCCGGCGAAGCTGAACCTCTTCCTCCACGTCGTCGGCCGCCGGCCCGACGGCTATCACCTGCTGCAGACGCTCTTCCGGCTGATCGACCTGGCCGACACGCTGCGCTTCACGCCGCGCGACGACGGCGACGTGCGCCTCGCCGACCCGCTGCCCGGCGTTCCGGAGGCATCGGACCTGACGGTGCGCGCGGCGCGCCTGCTTCAGGGCGCGACCGGTACGCGGGCGGGGGTCACGATCGCCCTGGAGAAGCGCATCCCGATGGGCGGCGGGCTGGGCGGCGGCAGCTCCGATGCCGCCACGACGCTGCTGGCGCTGAACGCGCTGTGGAACCTGGGCCTGACCCGTGCCCGCCTCGGCGAGCTGGGCCTGGCGCTCGGCGCGGACGTCCCGTTCTTCCTGTTCGGCCGCAATGCATTCGCCGAGGGCATCGGGGAGAGGCTCGAGCCGGTCGATCTTCCGCCCGCGTGGTACCTGGTCGCAACGCCGCAAGTGTCCGTGCCGACACAGGAAATCTTCGCCGACCCCGGTTTGACACGAAATACGAAACCGGTCAAAATCGCGGTCTTTTTCGACGGCAGCCTTCCCGAGGCGTTCCACAACGATCTCGAGCCGGTGGCCGTGCGGAAGTACCCGGCCGTGGGCCAGGCGCTCGAGTGGTTGGCGAGCGTCGGGGCGCGGGGCCGGATGAGCGGTTCCGGCGCAAGCGTGTTCGCCGCCTTCAGCAATGAAGCGGCGGCGCGGCGGGCGGCGGAGCAGGCGCCCGGGGGCATGCGGGTGTTCGTCGCGAGAGGTCTCGACGCGCATCCGATCGCCTGAGTCGCCGCGCTCGCGAGCAGTGCAGGTGGGGAGTCGCCAAGTTGGTTAAGGCATCGGATTTTGATTCCGACATGCGAGGGTTCGAATCCTTCCTCCCCAGCCAAGTCTGCAAGGCCCCGCCGGTGTACTGAGGGCTCCGGCGGGTGGTGAGGCCGCAACGTGCTCCGTTGCGGTTTTTTGTTTGTCGATGTCGGGACGCGCGGCGGCCGGTACGCCGGGCGCCAGGGGCGGGGCGGGAACGGAATGGCCTACGAGAGCCTGATGGTGTTCACGGGGAACGCGAATCCCCTGCTCGCGCACAACGTCGTCAAGCGCCTCAACATTCCCATCGGCCATGCGGTCGTCGGCAAGTTCTCCGACGGCGAGGTGATGGTCGAGGTGCTCGAGAACGTGCGCGGCAAGGACTGCTTCGTCCTGCAGTCCACCTGCACCCCGACCAACGACAACCTGATGGAAGTGCTGCTGATGGTCGATGCGCTCAAGCGCGCGTCGGCCGCGCGCGTGACCGCCGCGATTCCGTACTTCGGCTACGCGCGCCAGGACCGCCGGCCGCGTTCGGCGCGCGTCGCGATCAGCGCGAAGGTGGTCGCGAACATGCTCGCCTCGGTGGGCGTGGACCGCGTGCTCACCATGGACCTGCACGCTGACCAGATCCAGGGGTTCTTCGACGTGCCGGTGGACAACATCTACGCGACGCCGGTGCTGCTCGGCGACGTGTGGAAGCACAACTACGAGAACCTGCTCGTGGTGTCGCCCGACGTCGGCGGCGTAGTGCGTGCGCGGGCGCTCGCGAAGCGCCTCGAGTCGGATCTCGCCATCATCGACAAGCGCCGGCCGCGGCCGAACGTCTCCGAGGTGATGAACATCATCGGCGACGTGGAAGGCCGCACCTGCATCATCATGGACGACATGGTGGACACGGCGAACACGCTGTGCAAGGCAGCCGACGCACTGAAGGCGCACGGCGCCCTGCGGGTGCTCGCCTACTGTACGCACCCGGTGCTCTCGGGCAGCGCGGTGCAGCGCATCCAGGAAAGCTCGATCGACGAGCTCGTCGTGACCGACAGCATTCCGCTGCGGCCCGACGCGCAGGCGTGCAAGAAGATCCGCGTGCTGTCGGTCGCGGGGCTGGTGGCGGAGACGATCCTGCGCATCAGCAACGAGGACTCGGTCAGCTCGCTGTTCATGGAGTAGTCAGGCAGTCTTTCAAACGGATCGAACCTGGTCGCGGGGGAGATCCACAACTCGGAGTAGATCATGCAGATCGAAGTCAACGCGCAGACGCGCAAGCTGCAGGGAACGGGTGCGAGCCGCCGCCTGCGCCGGGACGGCAAGGTCCCGGGGATCGTGTACGGCGGCAAGGACGAGCCGCAGGTCATCGAGCTCGACCACAACGCGCTCATGCTGCAGCTGCGCAAGGAGGCGGTGCACTCGTCCATCCTGACGCTCAACCTCGACGGCCAGAAGCAGCAGGTCCTGCTGCGCGCCGTGAACATGCATCCGTGGCGCCAGCAGGTGCAGCACGTCGATTTCCAGCGCGTGCTCGCCGACCAGAAGATCCACATGAAGGTGCCGCTGCACTTCGTCAACGCGGAAATTGCGGCGGCGGTGAAGCTCGGCGGCGCGCTCGTGACGCACGTGCTGAACGAGATCGACGTCTCGTGCCTGCCGGGTGACCTGCCGGAGTTCATCGAGGTGGACCTGAAGGACATCCAGGTGGGCCAGACCGTGCACCTGAACGACCTCGTGCTGCCGAAGGGCGTCGAGGCGGTGCAGAAGGCGGAGAACCCCGCCGTGGCGGTTGCGCAGCTGCCGCGCGCCGCCGCTACGGAGGAGACCGCCGAGGCCGCCGCGCCGACCGCTGCCGCGGTGCCTGCCGCCAAGCAGCCCGAGAAGGCCGCGGAGGCCAAGAAGGACGACAAGAAGAAGTAGAAGCAGCGTCCCCCCCACCCCGACCCTCCCCCTGACAGGGGGAGGGGGGTGTCTACACGTCACGAGGTTGTCCATCGGCTCCGTTGAGCGCCGGATCGGCTTCGTTCACCGCATACGGGCGCCCGAATGCCCATCCGCCTCATCGCCGGCCTCGGCAATCCCGGACGCGAGCACGAGCGCGACCGGCACAACGTCGGCTTCTGGCTCGTCGATCGACTTGCGCGCGCCGAAGGCGCCAGCCTGCGCAAGGAGGCCAGGTATCACGGCCTCGTCGCGAAGCTCGCCGGCCCGCACGGCGACGTGTGGCTCGTCGAGCCGCAGACCTACATGAACCTGTCGGGCAGGGCGATCGGCGCGCTCGCCCGCTTCTACAAGATCGCGCCGGAGGACGTGCTCGTGGTGCACGACGAGCTCGACTTCCTGCCCGGCGTGGTGAAGCTCAAGCTCGGCGGCGGCGCGGCCGGCCACAACGGGCTGAAGGACACCATCGCGCAGCTCGGCGGCCAGAATTTCTGGCGCCTGCGCATCGGCATCGGCCACCCCGGCGACCGCGATCTGGTGGCCGACTACGTGCTCTCGTCGCCCTCGCCGGCGGATCGCGACGCCATCGACGGCGCGCTCGACCGCGCGCTCGCCGTCGTTCCCGAGCTGCTGGACGGCCGCATGGAAATCGCCATGCAGAAGCTCCACTCCACACCGAAAGCCTGATTCCATGTCCCTCAAGTGCGGCATCGTCGGCCTGCCGAACGTCGGCAAGTCCACCCTCTTCAACGCGCTCACCAAGGCGGGCATCGCCGCGGAGAACTACCCGTTCTGCACCATCGAGCCCAACGTCGGCATCGTCGAGGTGCCCGACCCGCGCCTGGCGCAGCTCGCCGCCATCGTGAAGCCGCAGAAGGTGGTGCCCGCGGTGGTCGAGTTCGTGGACATCGCCGGCCTGGTCGCCGGGGCGTCGAAGGGCGAGGGCCTCGGCAACCAGTTCCTCGCCAACATCCGCGAGACCGACGCGATCGCGCACGTCGTGCGCTGCTTCGACGATCCCAACGTCGTGCACGTCGCCGGCAAGGTCGATCCCCTGTCCGACATCGAGACCATCAATACCGAGCTCGCCCTGGCCGACCTCGCCACCGTGGAGAAGCAGCTCCAGCGCTACTCGAAGGTGGCGAAGAGCGGCGGCGACAAGGACGCGCAGCGGCTCGTCGCGGTGCTGGAGAAGGTCCGCGTGGCGCTGGATCAGGCCCGGCCCGCGCGCACCGTGGATCTCTCGAAGGAGGAACTCGCGGTGCTGAAGCCGCTCTTCCTGCTCACCATGAAGCCGACGATGTACGTCGCCAACGTGAGCGAGCACGGCTTCGAGAACAATCCCCTGCTCGCGAAGGTCGAGGACTACGCGAAGACCGAAGGCGCGCCGGTGGTGGCCATCTCCGCCGCGATCGAGGCGCAGATCGCCGACCTCGCCGACGAGGACAAGGAGATCTTCCTCGCCGACATGGGGATGCACGAGGCGGGACTCGACCGCGTGATCCGCGCCGGCTTCAAGCTGCTCGGCCTGCAGACCTACTTCACCGCCGGCGAGAAGGAGGTGCGCGCCTGGACCGTGCCGATCGGCGCCACCGCGCCGCAGGCCGCCGGGGTCATCCACACCGACTTCGAGAAGGGCTTCATCCGCGCCGAGGTGATCGCCTTTCCGGAGTACGTCGCGCACAAGGGCGAGCAAGGCGCGAAGGAGGCCGGCAAGATGCGCCTGGAGGGCAAGGAGTACGTCGTCCACGACGGCGACGTCATGCACTTCCGCTTCAACGTCTGACCGCCGGGAGCGGAAGCGGCCGCAGACGGCGGGGGCCGCGGCGCCGCCCGCCCGCCCGGAGTGGAATGCGCGTTGCTTGGCTCCGGGGCTCGCATCGTCCCGGAGGCCTGGTGGCCGCTGCCTCACATCCGTTCACGCCGCCGCACGTCGTCATCATCGGCTGCGGTTTCGGCGGCCTTGCGGCGGCCAAGGTCCTCGGCAAGGCGCCGGTGCGGGTCACCGTGGTGGACCGCACCAACCATCACCTGTTCCAGCCGCTGCTCTACCAGGTGGCGACCGCCGGGCTCGCCGCGCCCGCCATCGCCGCGCCCATCCGGCACATCCTGCGGCACCGGCGCAACATCACCGTGCTGCTCGGCGAGGTGGCGCGCGTCGAGCCCGCCGCGAAGCGGATCCTGCTGGAGGACGGAAGCACCCTCGAGTACGACGCGCTCATCGTGGCGGCCGGCGCCACACACAGCTACTTCGGCCACGATGAATGGGCGCCGCACGCCCCGGGACTCAAGACGCTGGACGATGCGTTCGAGATCCGCAGCCGCGTGCTCATGGCGTACGAGCGTGCCGAGCGCGAGACCGATCCGGCGCGGCGCGAAGCGTCGCTGACCTTCGTCATCGTCGGGGCCGGGCCGACCGGGGTGGAACTCGCGGGGACGCTGACCGAGATCGCGCGGCACACCCTGCGCGCGCAGTTCCGCAACTTCGACACGCGACGCGCGCGCGTGGTGCTCGTCGAGGCGGGCGATCGGGTGTTGCCGTCCTTTCCGGACGATCTCTCCGACAAGGCGCGCAAGCAGCTCGAACGGCTGGGCGTCGAGGTGCAGTTGCAGACCCGGGTGACGGGCATCGACGCGCGCGGCGTGACGCTCGCGAACGGCCGCATCGACGCGCGCACCGTGCTGTGGGCCGCCGGCGTCGCCGGTTCGCCGCTCGCGAAGACGCTCGGCGCGCCGCTCGACCGCGCGGGCCGCGTGCAGGTGGAGAAGGATCTCACCATCCCCGGCCGCGACGACCTGTACGTCATCGGCGATCTCGCGGCGGTGAGCTTCGAGGGCAAGCAGGTTCCCGGCGTCGCGCAGGCTGCCAAGCAGATGGGGCAGACCGCGGCGCGCAACATCGTGCACCGGCTGCGCGGCGAGCCGGCCGAACCGTTCCGCTATCGCGACTACGCGACGCTCGCCACCATCGGGCGCGAGTCGGCCGTCGCGGTGATGGGCCGGCTCAAGCTTTCCGGCACCATCGCGTGGCTGTTCTGGTTGTTCCTTCACGTGTTCTTCCTCATCGGCTTCCGCAACCGGCTGATGGTGATGACCGACTGGGCCTGGGCCTATTTCACGTTCCAGCGCAACGC
Organism: uncultured Enterobacteriaceae bacterium; assembly: GCA_964552535.1. GTDB lineage: Bacteria > Pseudomonadota > Gammaproteobacteria > Burkholderiales > SG8-39 > CAZKHE01. Next base: position 19,380 of record CAZKHE010000033.1, read on the forward strand.
CCGCATCGTGGCGCCGCGCGACGACTCGCGGCGCGTGCCGCGCAGCGCGTAGTAGACTGCGGCGCTCACGCCGCCCGCCCTCCGCCCCGACTTGAACGAAGCTTCCGCACGCGAAGTCGTCCTCGTGCGCGCGCTCGAGACGCGCGACGCCGACCGCACCGTGATGAGCGACGCCGACCGCGAATGGGCGACGCGCGCTGCGGCAGAGGTCGAGGGCGAGGGCGCGCCGCCCGACCGCTTCCTCGCGCGGAGAGCGGCGCTTGCGCTGGAGCGGCTCCGCGCGAAGCCCCAGTCCCGGCCGATCGATCGCGTGCTGCGCGCAGTGGCGTGGCGGGCGTGGATCGGCTGGGCGCTCGTCGCTGCGAGCTTCGCCTTCGGGCTCGCGAGCAATCAGCTTGGTCCGTCGCAGCGGGTCAACGTGCTGGCGTTCCCGCTTCTCGCGCTGCTCGCGTGGAACGTCGCGATGTACGTGGTGCTCGCCCTGCGCCTCGCGTTCGGCTGGCTGCTGCGGCGGCGGACCGGCCCGTTGCGCGCGCTGCTCGTGCGCCTCGCGCAGGGAATCCCCGGCGGCGGCGTCCGCGACCGCGCCGGATTCGCACCGGCCCTCTCGACCTTCGCCGGAGACTGGTCGAAGCTCTCGGCGGGGCTCGCGGCTGCGCGAGCCGCCCGCGTGCTGCACTGGGCCGCGGCCGCATTCGCGCTCGGGGCCGTCGCGGGCATGTACCTGCGCGGCCTCGCCTTCGAGTACCGCGCCGGCTGGGAGAGCACCTTCCTCGATGCGGCGCAGGTGCGGTCGCTGCTCGCCTTCGCCCTCGCGCCGGGAAGCGTGCTCACCGGTCTCGGCGTACCGGATGCGGCGCATCTCGAACGGATCCGGTTCTCGGCCGGCCCGGGCGAGATCGCCGCGCCGTGGATCCACCTCTACGCGGCCACGGCGGCGGTGATCGTCGTCGTGCCGCGCGCGGTCCTGGCCCTCCTGAACGGGCTGCTGGAGCGCCGCTGGACCGCCCGCTTTCCGCTGCCGCTTGACGACCCCTACTATGCGCGGCTGCTGCGCGGGTATCGTCGGGGCGCCGCCCGCGTGCGCATCGTGCCGTACAGCTACCAGGTTCCCGCGGCCTCGGTGCAGGGGCTCACCGCGGTGCTCGCGCGCGTGCTCGGTCCGCATGCCGAGGCCCACTTCACCGAGCCGGTCTCCTACGGCGAGGAAGAGGCGATCGCGGACGTCGGCGCCGCCGACGTCGTCATCGCACTCTTCACGCTCGCCGCGACGCCCGAGCGCGAGAACCAGACCGCGTTTCTCGACGCGCTCGCAAGCCGCGTGGGCGCGGCGGCGGCGCTCGTCGCGCTCGTCGACGAGGGCGGGTTCCGCCGGCGCTTCGCACACCAGCCGGAGCGCGTCGCCGAACGCCAGCGCGCCTGGCGCAGCGCACTGGAGGGCCGGGGCATCGAGCCGGTGTTCGTCGATCTCGCAGAGCCCGACCTGCGTGCGGCGGAAGCCGCGCTCCTGACGGTGCTCGACCGCGGGGCGGAGCCGGGGCCATGAGCGAGAGCGTCGCCGGCAACCGGGGCGAGACCGTCGCGCTCAGCCTGATCTCGCACACCAACGTGGGCAAGACGACGCTCGCGCGCACGCTGCTCGGCCGCGACGTGGGCGAGGTGCGCGATGCGGCGCACGTGACCGAGCTCGCCGAGGACTACACGCTGGTCGAGACGGCGGAGGGCGACGTGCTTCGCCTGTGGGACACCCCGGGCTTCGGCGACAGCGCGCGCCTCGCGAAGCGGCTGAAGCAGTCCGGCAATCCGATCGGCTGGTTCCTTTCGCAGGTGTGGGACCGCTTCCGCGACCGGCCGTTCTGGTCGAGCCAGCAGGCGATCCGCAACGTGCGCGAGCAGGCCGATCTCTCGCTCTATCTCGTGAACGCCGCCGAGGACCCCGCGGACACCGGCTACGTCGAGCCGGAGATGCAGATCCTCGAATGGATCGGCAAGCCGGCGATCGTGCTGCTCAACCAGTCGGGCGAGCCGCGTCCGCGCGCCGACGAGGAGGCCGACGTCGCACGCTGGAAGCGGGCAGTGGGTCACCATCGCTTCGTGCACGCGGTGCTGCCGCTCGATGCGTTCGCGCGCTGCTGGGTGCAGGAGCTCACGCTGCTCGATGCGGTGGGCGCCGCGCTGCCCGAGGCGAAGCGCAGTGCGTTCGCGCGGCTCGCGGCCGCGTGGCGGGCCCGGCGCATGGCGACGTTCGAAGCCGCGATCGACGCCCTCGCGGAGCATCTCGCCCGCGCGGCCTGCGACCGCGAAGTGCTGGACGAACAGGGCGTGGGCGCGCGGTTGCGCGAAGCGGGCAAGGCCATGGGCCTCGGAACCGGCGGGTCGATGTCGTCGAAGGAGCGCGCGATGGCCGCGCTCGCCGAGCGCCTGGACGCGGCCACGCGCGACACGGTCGATCGCCTGGTGCGCCTGCACGGACTCGAGGGGCGCGCGAGTGCGGAAGTGCTCGCGCGAATGGCCGCGGACTACGACGTCGCCGCGCCGATGGACGAGGGCAAGGCGGCGCTCTGGGGCGGTCTCGTCTCCGGCGCGCTCACCGGCCTGGCGGCGGACCTCGCCGCCGGCGGTCTCACCTTCGGGGCTGGGGTGCTCGCCGGCGGGCTGCTGGGCGCCCTGGGCAGCGCGGGGCTCGCACGCGGCTTCAATCTCGTCAGCGGCAAGTCGCAGGCGGCGGTGCGCTGGAGCGACGAAGTGCTCGATGGATTGGTCGGCGCCTCGCTGCTGCGCTATCTCGCCGTCGCGCACTACGGTCGCGGACGCGGCGAGTGGCGCGCCGCGGAGTATCCGCCGTTCTGGAAGGACGAAGTCGCCGCGGTGCTGGCGCCTCGCCGCGAGGGATTCGCCGCCATCTGGCGCGAGCGCGGCGACGCCTGCGAGCCGGCGCACATCGCCGCGATGCTGCGCGAGCCGCTGCAGGATGCGGCGCTGGAGCTGTTGGAGCGCCTCTACCCTGGCGCGCTGTCGCCGGCAGGCTGACTCGCGAGCGTCGCGACGAAGCACGCGCCGCCGCCCTCGTGCGCCAGGCAGTGGGCGTCGCCGCCGTGCCGGCGCGCGATCTCGCGCACCAGCGCCAGGCCGAGCCCCGCGCCGCCGTCGCCCTCGCGTGCACCGGGCAGGCGGTGGAACGGCTCGAACACGCGCTCGCGCTCGGCCTCGGGAACGCCCGGGCCCCGATCGCACACCGTGATCGACGCGCCCGCGTCCACCCGCGCCACGCGCAGCGTCACCGCTCCGCCGCCGTGACGGCGGGCGTTCTCGAGGAGATTGCGAATCAGGCGGCGCAGCAAGCGCGCGTCGCCCCGGACGGTCACCGCGTCGCCCTGCGCGTCGAGCTGCATCCGTGCGCCTTCCTCGGCTGCGAGCCCCAGCAGGTCGACGCTCTCCACGCGCAGGTCGTCCACCGCGTCGAGCCGGCTGGCGAGCAGCACCTCGTCGATCAGCGCGTCGAGCTCGGCGATGTCCCGGTCCAGGCTCGCACGGACTTCGGGCTTCGCTTCGGCGGCGAGCAGCGCGACGCCCATCCGGACCCGGGCGAGCGGCGAGCGCAGCTCGTGGGAGGCATTGGCGAGCAGGCTGCGATGCGCATTGAGGAGCGTCTCGATGCGCGCTGCCGCGTGGTTGAAGCTCCGGGCCAGTGCGGCCACTTCATCGCGGCCCTCCACGCGTACGCGCGCGCCCAGGCGTCCCGCGCCGAGCGCGTCGACGCTCGCCTGCAGCCGCTCGAGGCGGCGCGTCACGCGGCGCACCGCGGGATAGGCGCCGAGCGCGATGCCGACGGCAAGCAGGGCCAGCGTCAGGAACAGTCCGAGCGGCGCAAGGGGCGGCGGCGTGCGAGGGGGTGGACGGGCGGCGAGCGCGCGGCCGTCGGGCAACGCGAGCAGCACGATTCCGTCCGTGAACCACCAGCGGCGGCGGCGCAGATCGGGCGGCGGCAGGGGCAGACGTTCGCCGACGAACGCAATGGCCTCGCCGTCGGCGTCGTACAGGGTCAGCGCGATCCGGCCCTGCGCCGAGAGCCGCTCGAGGGCATCCTGTTGCGCATGGAGGGGTGCCTGAGGGGGAGGCAGCGTACCCGCCACCACGTCGCCGACGAGCTCGTAGGCCTGCGGCGGCGGGGCGTACTGGCCGATGAAGCGCCACATCCACGCCGCGAGAATGGCGAACACCACGAGGCTCGCCACCACCGTGAGGTAGAGCTGCACGTAGAGGCGCTTCATGCGTCCTCGCCATCCTGCGCGCGTGCGAACACGTAGCCCGAGCCGCGCACGGTGATGATCCGTCGCGGCGCCTTCGGGTCGTCCTCGATCGCCGCACGGATGCGCGAGACCTGGACGTCAATGCTGCGATCGAACGCGTCCAGCGTTTCGCCCTTGAGGAGATCCATGAGCGCCTCGCGCGACAGCACCCGACCGGCGCGTTCGGCGAGCGTCAGCAACAGCGCGAACTGGTAGCTCGTCAGCGCGCGCGGCTCGCCGTCGACACGGACCGCACGCGCGTCGCGGTCGATCTCGAGGCGCCCGAACCGCATCGTCTCGGTGCGCGCGGCGCCGCGTCGCCGCAGGATCGCGCGCAGCCGCGCGAGCAGCTCGCGCGGCTCGAACGGCTTGGGGAGGTAGTCGTCGGCCCCGAGCTCCAGGCCGACGATGCGATCGACCGGATCGCCGCGTGCGGTCAGCATGAGGATCGGGACGTCCCACCGCGCGCGGATGCGCCGGCACACGTCGAAGCCGTCCCCGTCGGGCAGCATGACGTCGAGGATCACCGCGTCGTAGCCCTCGCGTGCCTGCGCGGCGAGCCCCGCCGACACGGTGCCGTGCGCGGTCACGCGAAAACCGGCCTCGCCGAGATAGTGCTGCACCATCTCGGCGAGCCGGGCGTCGTCGTCGATCAGGAGGATCCGGTCGGGCATGGGCGCGGGTGCGCCGATGCTACACCGCGGATCGGGTCACCCGCGTCGCGGGGGAAAGCGGTCGCGCATGCGCTCGGCGAGCCGGGTGCGCTGCGCCGGGGTGAGGACCTCGGCCGCATCGGCCAGCGACTGCGTGATCCGCCGCGACGCCTGCTCCGCGGCGGCGAGTTCCTGCGCGCGCAGCGCTTCGAGCGCCCTGCGGTCGATCGACGGCTGCGCCAGCAGGTCCATGACCTGACGACGCGCGTCGAGGTGCTGTCGGCGAACCGGACGCAACTCGGTCATCGTCGTCGACATGATCTCGGCGATGCGCCGTTCCTGCTCCGGCGTGGCGTTGACGTCGGCCAGCATCATGCGGACCATGCCTTCGGTACGCTTCTGCACGGTTGCGGGGTCCGCGTTGTCGGTCCAGGCGGGACCGCCGTGCCAGCCGCCGGGGCCGCCGTGGGCAAACGCGACGGCGCCGGTGCCTGCCACCGTTGCGGCGGCCCCGATCAGTGCGGCGATCGCGCGGCGTCGCCAGCGGTTGGGTGCTCGGGTGTTCATTGCGTGTCCTTCTTCAGGAGTCGGGAAGCTCCATGGTGGGACGGCACAATGAGCAGAGCTTGTCCGCGATGTAAAGAAACGTAAGCGGCAGCCGTTGCCTCGCCCGACGCGCGGGCTTACGATCGTCCGCTCATCGAGGCGGGATTCGAGCCCATGCCATCCTTCACTCGCCGGCGCTTCCTGCTCACGGGAGGTGTCCTTGCGGCGGCGCAGGCCGTGCCGCTACCGGGCGCGGCGCAATCGGGGCGGATGCAGTCCTGGCCCCTGCAGACCCGCGAGCGCACCGGCATCCACGACGTCGCACCGGCTCCGGACGGCGGTGTCTGGTACACGGCGCAGCGCAGCGGCCATCTCGGCTGGTTCGACCCCCGGACCGGGCGCTCCGAACTCGTCGCGCTCGGCAACGGTTCGGCGCCGCACGGCGTCATCCAGGGGCCCGACAAGGCCGCCTGGATCACCGACGGCGGCCAGAACGCCATCGCGCGGGTGAGTTGGCCCGACCGCGAAGTACGCCTGTTCGCCCTTCCCGAAGGCACGCCCTACGCGAACCTCAACACCTGCGCGTTCGATGGTGAGGGCGACCTGTGGTTCACCGGCCAGCGCGGCGTCGTGGGCAAGGTGGCGGTGAAGAGCGGCGCGGTGACCGTGAAGGACTCGCCGAAGGGGCCCGGGCCCTACGGCATCTGCGCGACCCCTGGGGGCGAGGTCTGGTGGTGCTCGCTGGCCGGCTCGTTCATCGCGCAGATCGATCGACGTACCGGCGAGTCGACGGTGTTCGAGCCGCCGACGAAGCAGCAGGGTGCGCGCCGCGTGTGGAGCGACAGCCGGGGCCGCATCTGGGTGAGCGAATGGCTGTCCGGGAATGTCTCGGTGTACGACCCCGCGGCGAAGGCGTGGCGGGTGTGGAAGCTCCCGGGCGAGAGTCCGCGCGCGTATGCGGTCTACGTGGACGAGCGCGATCAGGTGTGGGTGAGCGACTGGGGCGCGAACGCGATGGTGCGCTTCGACCCGGCCACGGAGAAGTTCGAGCGCTTGCCCTCGCCGCGGCCGAACGCCAACATCCGCCAGATTCTCGGACGCCCGGGCGAAGTTTGGCTGCCCGAGAGCGGCACGGAGCACATCAGCGTGATCCGCACCGCCTGAAGCCCCACGGGCCTCAGATGCCCATGCAGAGGTATTTCACCTCGAGGTAATCCTCGATGCCGTACTTGGAGCCTTCGCGGCCGAGACCGGATTCCTTCATGCCGCCGAAGGGCGCGACCTCGGTGGAGATGATGCCGGTGTTCACGCCGACGATCCCGTACTCGACGCCTTCCGAGACGCGCCACACGCGGCCGATGTCGCGCGAATAGAAGTACGCCGCGAGGCCGAACTCGGTGTCGTTCGCCATGCGGATGGCCTCCTGCTCGGTCTTGAAGCGGAACAGCGGCGCGACCGGGCCGAAGGTCTCCTCCTTCGTCACCTTCATCGTGGTGTCCACGTTGGCGAGAATGGTCGGCTCGAAGAAGAGGCCGCCGAGCGCGTGACGCTTGCCGCCCGCCACCACCTTCGCGCCCTTGCCCACCGCGTCGGCGATGTGCTCCTCGACCTTCTTCACCGCCGCCTCGTCGATGAGCGGGCCGGTGGTCACGCCCGGCTCCATGCCGTTGCCGACCTTGAGCTTGGCGACGCGCTCGCCGAGCTTCTGCGCGAACGCGTCGTACACGCTGTCCTGCACGAGGATGCGGTTCGCGCACACGCAGGTCTGGCCGGCGTTGCGGTACTTCGACATGAGCGCGCCGTCGGCGGCCGCGTCCAGATCGGCGTCGTCGAAGACGATGAACGGCGCGTTGCCGCCGAGCTCCATCGAGGTCTTCTTCACCGTCTTCGCACACTGCTCCATGAGCACCTTGCCGATCTCGGTGGAGCCGGTGAAGGTGAGCTTGCGCACGATCGGGTTCGAGGTCATCTCGCCGCCGATCTCCTTCGCGCTCCCGGTGACGACGCTGAACACGCCCTTCGGCACGCCGGCGCGCTCGGCGAGCACGGCGAGCGCCAGCGCCGAGAACGGCGTGGCGGTGGCGGGCTTCAGCACCATCGGGCAGCCGGCGGCGAGCGCGGGCCCGGCCTTGCGCGTGATCATCGCGGCGGGAAAGTTCCACGGCGTGATCGCGGCGCAGACGCCGATGCCTTCCTTCAGCACGACGATGCGCTTGTCGCCCTGGTGCCCGGGGATGGTGTCGCCGTAGATGCGCTTGCCTTCCTCGGCGAACCACTCGATGAACGACGCCGCGTAGGCGATCTCGCCCTTCGCTTCGGCGAGCGGCTTGCCCTGCTCGGCGGTCATGAGCTTGCCGAGGTCGTCCTGGTTCGCCATCATGAGATCGAACCACTTGCGCAGGATGGTCGCGCGTTCCTTCGCGGTCTTCGCGCGCCACGCCGGCCACGCGGCGTTCGCCGCCTCGATGGCGCGGCGCGTCTCGGCCGCGCCCATCGAAGGCACGGTGCCGAGCTTCTGTCCGGTGGCCGGGTTGGTGACGGCGATGGTCTTGCCGCTGTCGGCATTCACCCACGCACCGTCCACGTAACACTGCTGGCGAAAGAGCGAGGGATCCTTGAGCTCGAGCGACGCGAGGGCGGCCTGGTCGGGTGCGTTCATGGCGGACTCCGGGGGATGCAGGGGGGGGCCGGCGTGCGTTGCGCCGGAACGCGCCAGTGTACTACTGCGCGGAGCGCTTCTCGGCGGCGTCCCGCTCGCTGCCCGCGGCGGCGAAGTAGGCTTCCTCGGTGTTGCGGATGTGCGCGCGCAGGGCCTCGACGGCCTCGGCGTCGCGGCCGTCCGCGATCAGCCGCACGATGGCGTGGTGGGTGTTGACGCAGCCGTCCACCTTCTCGTCATGCTCGGGCAGTCGCGCCCGTAGTGCCTGCATCTTGAATGCGATGAGTCCGTAGGCGGACTGCAGGTAGCGGTTGCCGCAGCAGGCGAGAATCCCCTCGTGGAAGTCGGCGTCGAAGCGCTTGATGAGCGCCTGCCCGGCGGAGGCGCCGGCGGCCTCCATCGCCTCCAGCACGGCGCGCAGGCGCTCAAGCAACTCCGCCCGATCGTGCCGCATCGCCAGCGCCAGGGCCTCGCACTCGGCAATCTCGCGGAACGCGCAGATCGCGCGCACCTCGTCGGGCGCCATGCGGAAGACGAACGTGCCGCGCTGGGGCTGCACGTCCACCAGCCCTTCGAGCTTGAGCCGCAGCAGCGCCTCGCGCACGGGCGTCTTGCTGATCCCGAGCTTCACCGCGAGCACCGCTTCGGAAAGCTGCTCCCCGAAGCCCAGCCGCCCGTCCACGATGGCCGAGCGAATCTGCTCGACGGCCAGATCGGTCAGGCTTTTCGGGCGATCGACCCTGATGTCCATGCGGGAAGTGTACACGGCTTGACTCGCGACTGCCATCTGATATCTTAGATGCCGCGCCGGGCCGGAGAGTCCGGGCGTCCAAAGGAGATCCGGTGTCCGAGCCGCGCGCCGCAGGAACGCTCGACGCCCTGGAGCGCGGCTTCGTCCTCGCGAACCAGTGGGTCATCATCCTCATGATGGGGACGATGGCGCTGCTGGTGTTCGTCAACGTCGTCACCCGCTACGTCTTCAACTTCTCGATCATCTGGGTCGAGGAACTCACGCAATACCAGATGATCTGGATCACCTACCTCGGGGCGGGCCTCGCCCTGCGCGAGGGCCGCCACGTGGCGGTGGAGGTGTTCCAGGACATGCTGCCGCCCCCGCTCCGGCGCCACGTCCGCTACTTCGTCGCGCTGGCGATGCTCGCGTTCCTCGTCACCCTCGCCGTGCTCGGCTTCCGCATCGCGCAGTTCACCTGGAACCAGGAAACGCCGGTGATGAACATCCCCACCGGCATTCCGTATCTGGGCGTCCCGATCGGTGCGCTCGTGATGGCCCTGCACCTGGTGCTGACCCTGCGCGCGTTCGCCGAGAAGCGCTACGAGCACGCCGACCCGCACGAAGCGGAGATCGAGTAGCGATGGGCGCCGTCCTCTTCATCGTCTTCCTGGTCGGCATGGCGATCGGCTTGCCGATCGCGTTCTTCATGGGCATCGCCGGGCTGCTCGCGCTCGTGTGGGAGGGCAAGCTCTCGCTCCTCTCCGTCCCGCAGCGCCTCTTCGACGGCATCAACTCCTTCCCGCTGATGGCCGTGCCCTTCTTCATCCTGGCCGCGGACCTGATGACGGCGAGCGGCATCACCACGGCGCTGCTGCGCTTCTCCCAGAGCATCGTGGGCCACATCCGCGGCGGCATGGGCCACGTGAACGTGGTGACGAGCGTGATGTTCGCCGGCATCAGCGGGTCCGCGCTCGCCGACGCGGCGGGCCCGGGCGCCATCGAGATGCGCATGATGGAGAAGGCCGGCTACGACAAGTACTACGCCGCGGCGCTCTCCGCCGCCACCGCGACCATCGGCCCGATCATTCCGCCCTCGATCATCATGGTGATCTACGCGCTCACCGACAGCCGCGTCACCGTCGCGGGCCTCTTCCTCGCCGGCGTGCTGCCCGGCCTGCTGCTCGGCGGGGCGCTGATGGTGGCCAACCACTACATCTCCGTGACGCGCGGATACGGCGCGGCCTCGAAGCGCGAGACCTGGGCCGAGCGCGGCCGCGCCCTGCTCCACGCGATCCCGATCCTCGCCATGCCGGGGATCATCATCGGCGGCATCCTCTCGGGCCTGTTCACCCCGACGGAGGCCTCCGCGGTGGCGGTGTTCTATGCGCTCGTCGTGGGGCTGTTCTGGACCCGCACGCTCAACGCCCGGGTGATCGCCAAGGTGCTGCTGCAGAGCGGCCTGGTGACCTCCGCCGCGCTCCTCATCGTGTCGATGGCGTCGCTGTTCGCCTGGCTGCTCACCCTGTTGCAGATCCCGCAGAGCGTCGCCGCGCTGATCGGCACGCTGACGACAGATCCGCTCGCGATCCTGCTCATCGTGGCGCTGTTCGTGCTCGTCTGCGGGCTCTTCATCGACACGCTGCCCGCGGTCATCATCCTGGTGCCGGTGCTGGCGCCGCTGGCCGACCAGTTCGGCATCAACCCGCTGCACCTCGCCATGACCGTCGTGCTCAACCTCACCATCGGCATGATCACGCCACCGGTGGGCGCGGTGCTGTTCGTGATGGCCTCGGTGGGGCGCCTGCGCTTCGAACTGCTGTCCCGGGCGGTGCTGCCGCTGCTCGGCGCGGAGCTTGCCGTGCTGCTGCTCGTCATCCTGTTCCCGGCGCTGTCCGTCACCGTGCCGGGATGGTTCGGCTACACCCGATAGACGTCCTTAACGAAGGAGGAAACATGAAGTTGCTCAAGAACGTCGCACTGGTCGCCGCCGCGTTCGCGCTGGTCGCCGGCCCCGCCCACGCGCAGAAGGTGCTCAAGTACGCGCACTTCCAGCCCGCGAAGGACGACCAGCCCAAGCACGTGGCCGCGCTCGCCTTCAAGGAGCACGTGGAGAAGGCGACCAACGGCTCGGTCAAGGTCGAGATCTATCCGGCCGGTCAGTTCGGCAAGGACCAGCCGACCATGGAAGGGGTGAAGCTCGGCACGCTGGAGATGGCGGTCGCACACGACGGGGCCATCGCGACCGTGCACAAGCCGATCGGCATCCTCGGCATCCCGTTCCTGTACGAGAACCACGAGCACGCCTGGCGGGTGTACGACAGCGCGTGGCTGAAGGATTTCTCCGACGACATGATCAAGAAGCAGGGCATCCGCGTGCTCGGCTTCGCCGACAACGGCGTGCGGCACTTCACCAACAGCCTGCGTCCGATCAACTCGCCGGCGGACATGAAGGGCATGAAGATCCGCATCCAGCCCTCGCCGGTGTTCAAGACACTGGTGGAGTCGCTCGGCGCCTCCGCGTCGGCGATTCCCTGGGCCGAGCTGCCGACGGCGCTCCAGCAGAAGGTGGTGGACGGCCAGGAGAACGGGGTGACGAACATCCTCGCGGCGAGCCTGTACCAGCACCAGAAGTTCGCCACGCTCGACGGCCACGTGTGGAGCGTGCACGGCTACCTGATGAACGAGCGCTTCTACCAGGGCCTGAATCCCACCGAGAAGAAGGCCGTGGACGAAGGCGTGCGCAAGGCCCTGGACATCCATCGCAAGATGACCGCCGATCAGGACAAGAACGCGAAGCAGATCCTCGAGAAGGTCGGCATGCAGGTGACGGTGCCGACCGCGGCGCAGATCGGCGAGTTCCGCAAGCTGTCGCAGCCGCCGGTGCGCGAGTGGGCCGAGAAGGAGATCGGCAAGCCGTACGTCGATGCGCTCTTCAAGGCCGTGGAGGCGACGAAGAAGTGATGCGGGTCGTCGTCATCGACTCGGGCTACGACGGCTACGACGCCGAACGGGCGATCCTCGCCCCGTTCGGCGCGGAGGTCGTCCTGCGCCCGTGCGATGGCGACGCGGCGAAGGTGGTCGAGGCGGTGCACGACGCCGACGCCGTGCTGGTGCGCGAATCGCCGGTGCGGCGCGAGGCGGTGGCCGTCATGCAGCGTTGCCGGGCAATCGTCCGCTACGGCATCGGCGTGGACAACATCGACCAGGCGGCGGCGCGCGAGCGGCGCATCTACGTCGCCAACGTGCCCGACTACGGCGCGGAGGAGGTGAGCGACCAGGCGCTCGCGCTGCTGCTCGGCGTGGTGCGCCGCGTCGCGACGCGCGACCGAGCCGTGCGGAACGGCGCCTGGAACGTCTCGCGTCGGGAGAAGATGTATCGCGTCGCCGGGCGCACGCTCGGCCTCGTGGGCTACGGCCGCATCGCGCGCACCTTCGAGCGGAAGATGCGCGGCATGGGGGTGGAGCGGGTGCTCGTGTTCGACCCGTATGCGTCGGACGTCGGCGCGGCGGAGCGCGCCACGCTGGACGATCTCTGCCGAACCGCGGACTTCATTTCCGTCCACGCGCCCCTGACCCCGGAAACCCGCCATCTCGTCGGACGGGCACAGTTCGCGCTGATGAAGCCGACTGCGATCCTGGTCAACACCGCGCGCGGGCCGCTCGTCGACGAGCAGGCGCTGGTCGAAGCGCTGCAGGCGCGGCGCCTCCAGGGCGCGGGCATCGACGTGTACGAGCACGAGCCGCCGCGGCGGGACCATCCGCTGTTCGCCCTCGACAACGTGGTGCTGTCCGACCACACCGGCTGGTATTCCGAGGAATCGGTGAACGAGCTGCAGACCAAGGCCGCCGAGGAGATCGCACGCGTCTTCCGCGGCGAGACACCGAAGCACTGGCTGAATCGCTGGACATGAATCGCAACGAGATCGTCGATCGCCTGATCGCGCAGCGCGTCGTGCCGGTGCTGCGCTTCGAATCGGCGCGCGTGACGCGCGACGCGGTCGACGCGCTGCGCGAGGCGGGGTTCACCACGTTCGAGATCACGCTGACCACGCCCGGTGCGGTCGATCTCATCCGGGATCTCGCGCAGGACCCGGCGCTGCTGGTGGGCGCGGGAACGGTACTCGAGCTAGACGCCGCGGCGCGCTGCCTGGATGCCGGCGCGCGTTTCGTCGTCGCGCCTTGCGCCATCTCCGGCCTCGCGCAGGCCGCACACGGACGCGGTGCGGCGGCGCTGGTCGGCGGCTGGACGCCCGGCGAGATCCTGGCCGCGCACCGCGAGGGCGCGGACGTGGTCAAGGTGTTTCCCGCATCGAGCGGCGGGACCTCGCACCTCGCCGCCATCCACGCCGTGTTTCCCGACATCCGCCTGTGTCCGACCGGCGGCGTCAACGCGCAGAACATGCGCGACTACTTCAAGGCCGGCGCCGCCTTCGTGGGCGTCGGCAACAACATCGTCGATGCGCGGGCGCTCGCCGCCGGCGACCGCGCGCGCGTCGTCGTCCATGCCAGGCAATACTTCGAAGAGTAGGAGCAGGACATGCAACTCCAGGATCTGATCGCGGGCTTCAAGACCGTCGCCATCGCTTCGGTCGCCGATTCCGTGGACAAGGTGTGCGGCAAGCGCGGCTATCTCCACTACGACATCCGGCCGCGCATCAGCGACAAGCGCGTCGTCGGGCCGGCGGTGACCGTGCTGGAAGGCCCGGCGCCCAACGCCGGCCCGCCGCAGGACGCGCTCGACCTCATCGACTCGGCCGAGGCGGGCAGCGTGATGGTCATCGCGACCGAGGGCCATGCCGACGTGGCGGTGTGGGGCGGCCTCATGACGGCCGGCGCGTACGCGCGCGGCTTCGCCGGAGCGATCCTCGACGGCGGCGTGCGCGACGTGCTGGAGATCCGCCGCGACTACGACTTCCCGGTGTTCGCGCGTTCGATCTCGCCCGGCAGCACCGTGGGGCGGTACAAGACGCTCGGCAAGAACCTGAAGGTGACGATCGGCGGCGTGGAAGTGAACCCGGGGGACCTCATCGTGGCGGACACGGACGGGATCGTCGCGGTGCCGCGCGAGAAGGCCGCGGAGGTGCTGGCGATGTCGCAGGAGATCGACCGGCGCGAAGCGGAGCAGGCGAAGCTCATCGTCGAGTCGAAGTCGCTCAAGGAAGGCCTCGCCAAGTACGGCCGCATCTGAGTCGACCGCGGGACCTGCGCCGCACTCTCGGTCCCGCCGGCCGCATGCTCCTTGCTCCCGAAGCCCCCAGAGAGCAGTCATCTTCGTCGCTCACGCCCGGCGGTCACATGCGAGACATCGATATCCTGTCCATCGGCGAGCCGATGGTCGAGTTCAACCAGACCCGCCCGGACGAGCCGGGCTATCTGCAGGGGTTCGGCGGCGACTCGTCCAACATGGCGATTGCCGCGGCGCGCGCGGGCGCGCGGGTCGCGTACTACACGCGACTCGGCGACGACGCCTTCGGCCGCATGTTCCTCGACCTCTGGCAGGGCGAGCGGGTCGATGCGAGTGCGGTGGGGATCGATGCCGCCGCGCATACCGGCGTGTACTTCGTGACCCACGGTGCGTCGGGCCACGTGTTCAGCTATCTGCGCGCCGGCTCCGCGGCGAGCCGCATGGCGCCCGCCGACCTGCCCGCGGCGCTGCTTGCGCGCGCCCGCTTCGTCCACGCGTCGGGCATCAGCCTTGCGATCTCCGCGAGCGCGTGCGACACGGTGCTGGCCGCGTTCGAATCGGCGCGCGCGGGCGGCGCGAAGGTGTCGTTCGACTCCAACCTGCGCCTCAAGCTCTGGCCGCTCGCCCGTGCGAGGGCGATGATCGGGGCCGCGGCGGGCCTCGCGGACTATTTCTTCCCGAGCCTGGAGGACGCCCGGGCGCTCGCCGGCATCGAGGACGCCGATGCGCTGGTGGACTGGGCCCACCGGCTCGGCGCCCGGCACGTCTTCCTGAAACTCGGCCCCGAGGGGGTGATCGTGAGCGACGGGGCCCGGCGCGAACGGCTCGCGGGCCATCGCGTGCAGGCGGTCGATGCCACCGGCGCGGGCGACTGTTTCGCCGGCACCGCGCTGGCGCGGATTGCCGCGGGCGACTCGGTCTGGGACGCCGCGCGCTACGCCAACGCCGCAGCCGCGCTGGCGACCACCGGCTTCGGGGCCGTGGCGCCGCTGCCGCGGCCCGAAGCGGTACGCGAGCTCCTCGCGGCGTCCGCATGACCGGGCGAGGTCGCCCGCGATGACCGATCTCGCCCGCGCAGCAGCGCTGCTCGAGGCCGGCGACTGGCAGGCCGCGCACGTCATCGTGCAAGCCGACGAGACCTCGCCGCTCGCGTGCTGGGCGCACGGGATCGTGCACCTGCTCGAGGGCGACACGGACAACGCGCGCTACTGGTACCGGCAGGCGCGCCGGCCCTTTCCCACCCACCCCGATATGCAGCGCGAGATCGCCGCGCTCCGTGTCGCGCTGCAGGAGTCCTCGCCATGACCGCACCGCTGGTCCTGCCCTCGCCGGGCATCCGTCCCGAGATCGCCGTCGGCGCCATACCCGCGGACGAGCGCGTGTGGGTGCCCCAGGCACCCGACGTCTGGTTCCGGCCGCTGCTGCTCAATACCGTGACGGGCGGCTGGTGCAACCTGCTGCGCGTGCGCAAGAGCGGCGTGCTGCACCGGCACCGCCATCCGATGATCGTCGTGGGCTACGTGATCAAGGGAAAGTGGTACTACCGCGAGCACGACTGGGTCGCGACCGAAGGCAGCTTCGTGTACGAGCCGCCGGGCGAGATCCACACGCTCGTCGTACCCGACGACTGCCCCGAGATGATTACCTTCTTCAACATCTCCGGCGCGATGATCTATCTCGACGATACGGGCCGGCAGGTCGCCTACGAGGACGTCTTCTCGAAGATCGAGATGTGCCGGCGGCACTACACGGACGTCGGTCTCGGGGCAGCGTACGTGGACCAGTTCGTCCGCTAGCGCCTCGCGCCGCCCGGTCGCCCCAGCGGCACGGAACGTCTTTCGCACGGGGGCCGTGTAAACTTCGCGCCGATGAAGCTCGTGGACCTCGGCCTGGGAAAGACCTTCGACCGCGGACTCTTCAAGACCGTCGAGGCGCTGCTGCGCGCGGGAAAGCTCAACCGCGTAGCCGATCTCGTCGCGCTGTCGGCGCCCATCGCCGCCTTCGCGCTGAGCAAGCTGCGCGAATCCATCGGCGATCCGCTGCTCATCCCCACCGCCGCCGGCGTGGAACTCACCGCCCGGGCCAAGAAGCTCGCCGCGCCGCTGCGCGATCTCCTGGAGCGCATCACCGAGATTCTGCCGCGCCCGGAGCTCTTCGACCCGGCTTTCTGCGAGCAGACCTTCACCGTGGCCGCCAGCGACTACGCGCACTACGTGCTCGGGCCGAAGCTCGCCGCGGCCTTCGCCGAACGCGCGCCGCGGGCGCGGCTCGCGCTCGTGCCCCTGCGTTCCGCGGCGATCGCCCGTGCGCTGGAAGCGGGCGAGTTCGATCTCGCGATCGGCGCGGGCTTCCGTCAGACGGCGCGCATCCGCATCGAGCGGCTGTTCTCGGAGCGCTTCCGCTGCGTCGCACGCAAGGGCCATCCGCGCGTCTCGAAGCAGCTCACCGCGCGCGCTTACGCGTCCGAACCGCACGTGCTGGTGAGCGCGGCCGACGCGCAGCTCGCGAAGCTCGATCCCGCGCTGTCCGATCCGGGCCGCAAGCGCCGCGCCGGCGTCACCGTGCCACACTTCCTGCTGGTGCCGGAGATCGTCGCGCACTCGGACCTCATCGCGACGCTCCCCGAGCGCGTCGCGCGTGCCGACAACGGCCACCTGCAGGTGCTCGCGCCGCCGGTGAAGCTCGCCGGGTTCGCGCTCGCGCAGGCGTGGAGCGAAGCGGCGGATGCGGACCCCGCGCACCTTTGGCTGCGGGGCGTGGTGGACGAAGTCGCGGGCGCGGTCTAGGTCATGGCGCGTCCGGTTTGATGCCCACCCACCCGCGGTGGGAGATGTCGAAGACCACGCCGTTCGGGTCGCGGAACTTGCGCTCGAAGTCCACGCCGTGGCCGCCCTTCAGCTCGCGATGGAAGGTCCCGCCCACCTTCCTGATGTGCTCGGACATCGCCTCGAGATCCTCCACGATGAAGCCCATGTGGTGGATGCCGACGAAGTCCTTGCCGCGCTCGTCGCCCGCGGCGTCGTCCGAATGGAACTTGAGCAGCGTGAGATTGATGACGCCGTCGGAGAGCGAGAGCCCGTCGCCATACGGCGTCTCCACGTAGTTCACCTCCTCCAGCCCGAACGCTTCCTTGTAGAAGCGCGCCGCCGGCGCGATGTCGGGAACGGAAATGGCGATGTGGCGCAGCTTGCCTTTCATGCGGGTCTCCTTGGTGCGGATCAGGTCTCGAGGGCGCGCGCGAGCAGCGCGTGCAGGTTGGCCTTGTGCTCGTAGCCGACGCCGGGAACCTCGGGCAGCGTGAGCGCGCCGTCGTCCACCCGAGCGCCGTCCCAGTAGCCGCCGTAGGGGAGCGTGGCATCGGGCGCGGCTTCCGCCGCGCCGAGGCCGAGGCCGGCGACGCAATGCGCGGCGAAGAGATGTCCGGCGTGCGGCCAGAACGCGCTGCGCGGCCAGCCGTGCGACGCGGACTCGTCCAGGATGCGCACGTACTCGCCGACGCCGTACGCGAGCAGCATGTCCACCTGGATGCGGTCGCGCGCGGGGTCGAGGCCGCCGTAGCGGAGCAGGTTGCGCACGTCGTCGAAGGAGAAGAGGTTCTCCCCGGTCGCCAACGGCACCGGCGTGCGGGCGGCCAGTGCCGCGAGGGCAGCGTAGTCGAGCGGCGCGGTCGGCTCCTCGACCCAGGCCACGCCGTGCTCGGCCATTGCCGCCAGCCAGGCGGTAGCGAGTCGGGGCGCCAGCATGCCGTTGACGTCCACCGCGAGGCCGCCGTCCTGGCCCGCCGCCTCGCGCGCGGCGCGCACCCGGCGCACGTCCTCGGCGAGGTCGCTTCCGCCGACCTTGATCTTCACCAGGCCGTAGCCCGCCTCGCGAGCGCGGCGCACTTCGGCGGCGAGGCCGTCGAGCGTTTCGCCCGGGCGGAAGTGGCCGCAGGACGCGTACACGCGGATGCGGTTCGACGCGCCGGACGTCGCGTGGCGCTCGGCCAGCACCTGCCAGAGCGGCCGGCCGGCGAGCTTGGCCACGATGTCCCAGGCGGCCGCCTCGACGAGCGCCACCGCACCCGGCCGTTCGCCGTGCCCCCCGCCTTTCTCGTTCGCCATCACCGTCTGCACGCAGCGGGCCGGATCGAGCATGCCGTCCGCGTCGAGCAGCGATTCCGGGGGCGCGGCCAGCAGCCGCGGGAGGAAGCGCTCGCGCAGCAGGCCGCTCTTGCCATAGCGGCCGATGGAGTCGAAGGCATAGCCCACCACCGGACGGCCGTCCACCACGCGGTCGGTCACCAGCGCCAGCGCGGAGGCGGTCATGGCGTCGAAGGCGATCGACGCGTTGCGCATCCCCGCGCCCAGCGGGACCAGTGCGTCGCGCACCGCGACGATCCGCATCAGTCCACCTTGCCCAGCGCCCGCAGGATGCGCTCGGGCGTGTACGGCTGCTCCGCGACGAACGCGCCGAACGGCGCCAGCGCATCGTTGATCGCGTTCCCCACCGCGGCGCCGGCGCCGATGGTGCCCGCCTCGCCGATGCCCTTCGCACCGAGGGCGGTGTCGGCGACCGGGGTCTCCACGTGGCCGATGACGATGTCCGGCATTTCGCCGAACATCGGCACGAGATAGTCGGCCATGCTGCCGGTGAGCATCTGGCCCTGCTCGTCGTAGC
>CAZKHE010000034.1:0-37719 GCA_964552535.1 uncultured Enterobacteriaceae bacterium
CAGCGCCGCGTTGTCGGTGTTGACGAGATACCAGGCGAGCGCGGACTGGCACCACGCCATGAAGCCGGTGGAACCGCACAGCTTGGACACTTCCTCCATGCCGCGGATGAGCGCGTCGAGGCCGAGTCCCGTGCCGCCCATCGAGGCCGGCACGTGCGCGGCGAACAGCCCGTCGGCGCCGAGGTTGCGCAGGAAGGCCTCCGGATACTGGCCCTTCACGTCGATGTCGACGACCTGGGGCGCGAGCTCCTGCTGCGCGCGCGCCTTCACGCGCGCGACGAGGTCGGCGACGGCATCCGCGGTGGCCGCGGCGGCGGTTTCGGGAGCGAGGACGGCGGCCATGGCGGTCAGCCCAGGGTCACGGTCATCGGGACCGGGTTGCGGTAGCTGTTCGCCACCGGGGAGAAGTGGTTCGCGTGCTGCACGATCTCATCGAGCACCTCGCGCGTCGCGTCGCCTTCGACGATGACCTTCACGCGGATGGCCTGGAAGCCCATGTCCTTCGGCGCCTTCGGTGCGCCGCCGGCGCCCCATGCGGCGGGATTGCCGATGTCGCCTTCGAGGAAGAGCTCGAGCTTGGTGAGCGGGACCTGCTTCCACGTCGCCACCGCCTGGATGCCGACCGAGAGGCACGCGCCGAGCGCCGCGAGCAGCGCCTCGGACGGCGCGGGCGCGGTGTCCTGTCCGAAGAGATGCAGCGGCTCGTCCACCACCTAAGGGGCGTGCTTGCCGATGTAGGTGAGGTTGCGGAACTGGCCGTCGGCGACGGTGTGCGCCTTCATCGTGCCGCGGTTGTTCGGGTTCGCGCAGCCCTTCGCGGCGAACGCGGCGAGACCCTCGGCGTCGATGGGCTTGAGATAGACCTTGGCGGGGGCGGTCACGGTGTCGTTCATGGGCGGGCTCCTCGGCGTGCGTGGCAGGGTGACGGGCGCCCCTTCAGCAACCGTCGCGCCAGTCGCGCAAGGTCATGAATCGCCGGAACAAAGGGCCATTTGGCGCGCGCCGGGGCCGAACCGCGCGTCAACAATTCGCGCGGCTTTGTCGACAATTTGTGAAGCGGGTGGAGGCACCCGCTTCAGCGCGGAGCCGGGGTCTTCTGCAGCCGGTAGTTGAGCTGGCGCAGCGTCATGCCGAGGAGCTGCGCCGCGCGCGACTTGTTGCCGCCGGCCTGGGCGAGCGCGGCGTCGATGCGCGCGCGATCGGCGTCGGTCACCGGCCGGTACTCGCGCACCAGCGGCGCCGCGGCGGGCGGCACGCGCGCACCGGCCTCGCTGTCGAGCACGCGCGCGAGCTCGGCCGCGCCCACGGTCCCCGAGTCGTGCAGCAGTACCACGCGCTCGATCACGTTGCCGAGCTGGCGCACGTTCCCCGGCCACGGGAAGCGTTCGGCGAGCGCCGCCGCGCCGGCGTCGAGGCCGACGTTGCGCTGGTAGGCCTGGTTGAAGTGGTTGAGGAAGTGGCGCAGCAGCGGCCGGATGTCCTCGGGCCGCTCGCGCAGGCTCGGCAGCGTGACCGGCACGACGTTGAGCCGGTAGTAGAGATCGAGGCGGAAGCGGCCCTCGTCCACGAGCGCCTGCAGGTCGCGGTTGGTGGCCGCGACGATGCGCACGTCCACCGGGCGCTCGCGCGAGGCGCCGATGCGCTCGATCACGCGCTCCTGCAGCGCGCGCAGGAGCTTCGCCTGCATCGCCAGCGGCACTTCGCCGATCTCGTCGAGGAACAGCGTGCCGCCGTGCGCGAGCTCGAAGCGGCCCGCGCGGCTCGCCTGCGCGCCGGTGAACGCGCCCTTCTCGTGACCGAAGAGCTCGGCTTCGAACAGCGTCTCGGGGATCGCCGCGCAGTTCACCTTCACGAACGGCGCGTCGCGCCGCGGCGAGATGGTGTGCAGCGCGCGCGCGAAGAGCTCCTTGCCGGTGCCCGACTCGCCGAGCAGCAGCACGGTGGCGTCGGTGGACGCGCCGCGCTCGATCTGCGTCAGCGCGCCGAGCAGCCGCGGCGACTCGCCGACGATCCCGGCCGCGTGCGCGGTCACGGCGGACGCCTCGAGCGCGCGCTTGAGCTGGCGGTTCTCCGACTCGAGCGCCGCGGTGCGCTCGCCCACCAGGCGATTCAGCGTCAGGATCTGGCCGATCTGCGTCGCGACGATGGTGAGCACGTGCAGGTCGTCGTTGAGCGCGCGGTCGCGGCGCCGCAGGCGGTGGCAGCCGAGCACGCCGGCGGTGCGCCCGCCGATCTCGATCGGCAGCGCGATGTAGGCCACCGTCTCCTGCGGCAGGTGCGCGCGCTCGACGGTGCGGCACAGGAAGGCAGGCTCGGCGTCGATGTCCTGCACGATCACGCCGCGGCCGTCGGCATAGACGCGGCCGGTGATGCCTTCGCCGGGCGCGAACACGCCCCGCTGCGCTTCGGCGCGGGTGAGGCCGTAGGCGTGGCGGATGACGAGCGCGCCGCGCGCTGGGTCGAACAGCAGCACGCGGCCGCGGTTGAGGCCCAGCAGCTCGGAAAGGAGATGCAGCATTTCGCGGATGACCGCATCCGGTTCGAGGCTGCGCCCGAGCCGCTTCGCGATCTCGCGGAAGAGGAGGTTCTCGTGTTCCGCCCAGCGCGTGGGCGGACGCCGGGAGGAATCGACAGACGCCATGGCGCCGGGCGTCCCAGCAGGGAGCGTGCCACGCACTGCCCCGGGATCGTCCGGCGGTCGGTGCGCTTCCTTGCCCCATGCCGGTGCCTGCCGCACCGGCGTGGGGCCGCTGGTCATCGCAGGCGGCGGCGCGCGACCCAGCCGAGCGTCAGCACCCCGGCCAGCATCAGCGCGTAGGTCGAGGGTTCGGGCACGGCCGAGATCACCATGTCGTCGAACGCGAGCGTGGGCGTGCTGAACGCATTCGAGGGATTCAGGAAGCTGCCCACCGTATCGCCGTTCGGGTAGAGGAACGTGCCGCCGCTCGTGCGGAACTCCACGAGGTCCACGTCGAAGAAGTTGAGCGTCTTCAACACCGGCGCATCGTCGCCGACCACGAACTCCGAGGCATAGACGGTCGCGCCGTCACGCTTGCCCTGCACGTTCACCGTGATGTCGTCGCGCCAGCCGGCGGTCATCCACGTGCTGACGAAGTTGAAGTTGGGGTCGCCGGGGCGGGCGGCGATGCTGGCGAACAGCTGCGTCGATCCCGAGAACGAGCGCGTGAAGGCGATGGTGTCGCCGGAGACCACCGCGCGGTGGAACCCGGCATCGACCGGCTCGGTGAGGGGAATCGGGCCGTCTTCGGGATCGTTCTCGAAGCCGGTGATCCGCTGCGAACGGCCGATGGAGACGCTCGGCTTGGCGACGGCCATTCCCACCCAGTCGAAGCCGGCGTAGTTGATGAGGCTCGGCCCGAACGAGTTGGCGCCGTCCTGGTCCAGGATGCGGTTGGCACCCGTGGTGCTGCCTTCGAAAGTCAGCGTGGCGGCCGATGCGGACATGGCCAACGCGCAGAGGGCGCTGCCGGCGAGAATCGTGCGCAGCATGGTACTGCTCCATTCAACGATGTCGAGCGGGGAGTATCGTCGGCATGCGTTGCGCCCGAACGTGGCGCGTGGCGGGAACGACTAGCCCGTTCGGACCGGAGCACGCCCTGGAGCGAGAATCACCAGGCGAGCGAGTAGCCGACCGCAACGTAGTGCTGCGTCGCGAGCGTGCGATCGTGCTCGGGATCGTCCCGCCAGCCGATGCCCGCCATCCAGGCGCTGGTGCGCGACAGCGGCCGGCGGTAGAGGAGGTCGATGTCGAGCTCGCGGCCGTCGGGGGCAAGCGCGACGCTGCGCGACTCGCGCACGATCGTTCCGCCGGCGTCGATGCCGACGGGCAGGTCGAGCGCCATCGTGCCGCGCGCGCGCAGAGGCTGCGAGGCGCGCAGCAGGATGCGGTCGCCCGGCGTTGCGGTGTCCGCGATGGCGAGGAAGGCCGTGTAGCTGCGGCTCGAGGCCGCCACGCTGGTCGCCAGCGAGCCACTCGCCGCGTTCCCGGCGCTGCCCTGGCCGAGCACGCCCTCGACGCCGGCAAAGACGTTCGCGGCGAGGTGCCGCCCGAGGCCGAAGGTCGCATAGCGCGTGTGCAGATCGCCCGCGAGCGCCAGCGCGCCGGCCCCCGCGGTGCCGAGCACCGCGTCGGACTCGGTGAGCTGCCCGACGCCGACGACCCACTGCGCCGCGCCGGACCGGCCGTGCAGCTCGGCGAGCGTCGCGTGCTGGCGGCTGGCGGCGACGAGGTTGAGCGCGTCGGGCCGGACGCTTGCCGCCGCGGCGACTGCCCCGATGCGCAGGTGCGTGTCCCGGGCCAGCGGCAGCGCGGCACCGAGATGCGTGTGGCCGGCGGCGAGCGCGAGATAGGGGTTGCCCGCCCGCGGCAGCATCGCGGCGAGCTCGGGCGCGGTGTCGGCGAGCGCGCCGGCGAGGCCGAAGAAGTCGCCCGCGTAGCCGTTCACGCCGAACCCGAAGCGGCGGCCGCCCCCGGTCGCGACGCTCGTCGCGCGCGGCGAGGCGTCCGGCGCGGCGGCATCGTACGCGAACGCGACGCGCGCGCCACCCACCGTCGCGCGCGCGGGGGGCTCGGCAAGCGCGAGGAAGCGCGGCAGCACGTCGATCGCGCGCGGCTCGCGCACCGTCGCGCCGAGGTCGACCGCGAAGTCGCGGCGGAAGGCATCGAAGCCGGCGACGACGAGGTCGCCGCGCTGCGCCGCGCGGCGCATGCCGGTGGCGAGCGCGGTCGAGGTCTGCACCGCGGTGCCGGCGAGCGCGATGTCGACGCCGTTCGGCGCGGGGGCGGTGAGCGGGCCGACCGGACGCATCGCCGCTTCGAGGTCGAGCAGGCCGCGGCCGTAGATCGGATCGACGCCGGGTGCGCCGAGGTCGCGCGCGGTGGTCAGCAGGATGGCGGCGACCTCGCGGGCGGCGAGGTGCGGCCACCAGCTCTTCACCAGCGCGGCGGCACCGGCAACGTGTGGCGTCGCCATCGACGTGCCGCTCATGCGTGCGTAGCCGCCGGGATAGGTCGAATAGGTGCTCACGCCGGGTGCGACGAGATAGAACTGCGCCGCATCGCCCGCGCGGTTGGAGAACGCGGCGATGACGTTGTGGCCGTCGACCGCCCCGACCGCGATGAGCTGGCCGTTGGCCCAGGCCTGCGACGCGAAGCGCGCGGGCCAGTGCGGATGCGCGCCGCCGTCGTTGCCCGCCGCGAGCGCCACCGTCGCGCCGGCGGCGACGGCGCGACGCAGCGCCGCCTCGGTCGCGGCCATCGGGACCGGTGCGCCGAGCGAGAGGTTGAGCACGTCGGCGCGCTGGCGTACCGCCAGGTCGATGGCGCCGGCCACGCGGGCGTCGCTGCCGCGGCCGCGCCCGTCGAGCGCCGCGATCGGCATGAGCGTCGCGCCGTAGGCGACCCCGACGAGGCCGTGGCCGTCGGGCTGCGCGGCGAGGATGCCGGCGACGTGCGTGCCGTGGCCGTTGGGATCCTTCGCGACCGGGTTGCCGAAGAGGCCGCGGCAACTGAAGCAGTCGCGGCCGGGGAACTCGCGATGGCGGGCATCGAGCCCGGTGTCGAGCACCGCGACGATCACGCCCGAGCCGGGCAGGCGCTGCGGGAACGCCCGGAGGTACTGCTCGTGGAAGGCGGGCGCGCCGATCTGTGCGAGGCCGGGATTGGCGAGGTGCTCGGCATCGCCGAGGGCGAGCGCGGCGGCGGGAAGCAGCGCCGCGCATAGCGCGGCGCCCAGGCGGGCAAGCGGGCGGGACACGATCGGCCGACGGGTGATGCAGTCGATCGAGTGTCCCGCGCGTCATGACGACGTCATGGCGCGAGGAGGCCCGCTTTCCGGGGTCAATTCATCGCATCACCCTTGCGACCACGGCAGGCCGGCCTTGCGCCAGCCGCCGACGGTGCCGCGGCGGCCGGCGGCGTCCTTGTCGCCCTCGAAGCCTTCGAGGATGTTGTACGCCTGCGAGTAGCCGAGCTGCGCGGCGAGCGCGGCGGCGTTGTGGGAACGTCCGCCGCTGCGGCACAGGAACATCACCGGCGTGTCCGAGGGCGGGACGGCTGCTTGCAGCTCGTCGGCGAAGGACGGGTTGCGCGCGCCGCCCGGCCAGGTGTTCCACTCGATGAAGAGCGCGTTCGGCGGCCGCCCGACCCACTCCCACTCGGCGCGGGTACGCACGTCGACGAGCTTCGCGCCGTGCTGCGCGAGGGCGTGAGCCTCGGCCGGCGTGAGTGCGCCGGCGTAGGGCAGGTTGTGGGCGGCCGCGCGCTCGCGGGCGCGCTTGAGGATGTCTTCCGGGCGGTCCATGGGGGGCGGGGGGCTGGGAAAGCCCCCAGTCTATCCCGCTGGGGGAGGTGCGAACGGGCGCACCAAAACCGCTCGTGCGCGTGGCCCGATTGCACCGATCCGGTGCGGAAGCCGTTGGCGTGCACTAGAATGATGCGTTCCCCCCTGCGCCGCTTCGGATGCCGCCTTCCGCGACAAGCACTTATGCCGCTTTTCCGTTGGGCATGGAACCTGCAGAGGGGTGCCCCGCTTTTTGCCAGATGCGGCTTTCAATCCGGGATCCGTCCCACTACCCCCAAGAGAGATAGGAGAAAAAAGATGGCGATGTCGCCTGCCGACGTGCTCAAGCTGATCAAGGACAAGGAGGTCAAGTTCGTCGACTTCCGCTTCACCGATACGCGCGGCAAGGAGCAGCACGTTCAGGTGCCGGCCAAGCAGTTCACGATGGACAAGTTCGACAACGGCCACGCGTTCGACGGCTCGTCGATCGCCGGCTGGAAGGGCATCGAGGCGTCCGACATGCTGCTGTACCCGGACGCGGACAGCGCGCGCATCGACCCGTTCACCGACGAGACCACGCTGAACATCAGCTGCGACGTCATCGAGCCCTCGACCGGCAAGGGCTACGACCGCGACCCGCGCTCCCTCGCCAAGCGCGCCGAGGCGTACCTCAAGTCCACCGGCCTGGGCGACACCGCCTACTTCGGGCCGGAGCCCGAGTTCTTCATCTTCGACGGCGTGACCTGGAACGCGGACGCGTCCGGCTGCTTCGTCAAGATCGAGTCGGAAGAGGCCCCCTGGTCCACCGGCAAGGCGTTCGAGGGCGGCAACATGGGCCACCGCGCCGCGACCAAGGGCGGCTACTTCCCGGTGCCCCCGGTCGACTCGCTGCAGGACATCCGCAACGCCATGTCGCTCGCGCTCGAGGAGCAGGGCGTCGAGGTGGAAGTGTTCCACCACGAGGTCGCGGCGGCCGGCCAGTGCGAGATCGGCACCAAGTTCAACACCCTGGTGAAGCGCGCCGACTGGCTGCAGATCCTGAAGTACACCGTGCACATGGTGGCGGCGTCGTACGGCAAGACCGCGACCTTCATGCCGAAGCCGGTCGTCGGCGACAACGGCTCGGGCATGCACGTGCACCAGTCGGTGTGGAAGGAAGGCAAGAACCTGTTCGCGGGCAACGGCTACGCGGGCCTGTCCGACTTCGCGCTGTACTACATCGGCGGCATCATCAAGCACGCCAAGGCGCTGAACGCCATCACCAACCCGGGCACCAACTCGTACAAGCGGCTCGTCCCCGGCTTCGAGGCGCCGATCAACCTCGCCTACTCTGCGCGCAACCGTTCGGCCTCCTGCCGGATCCCGTACGTGCAGAGCGACAAGGCGCGCCGCGTCGAGGTGCGCTTCCCGGACCCGACCGCCAACCCGTACCTCGCGTTCGCCGCGATGCTGATGGCGGGCCTGGACGGCGTGCAGAACAAGATCCATCCGGGCGACCCGATGGACAAGAACCTGTACGACCTGGAGCCGGAAGAGGCCGCGAAGGTCCCGCACGTGTGCCACTCCCTCGACCAGGCGCTCGAGTCCCTCGACAAGGACCGCGAGTTCCTGACCCGCGGCGGCGTGTTCTCGAACGACATGATCGATGCCTACATCGCGCTGAAGATGGAAGAGGTGACCCGCTTCCGCATGACGACGCACCCGATCGAGTTCGACATGTACTACAGCCTGTAAGGGTGTTCCGAGCGGCTTGACGGCGGGGGGCGGATGACCGCCCCCCGTTCGTTTCCGCCCCCGGCCGGGGTCCGGCCAAGCCGTGAAATAGGGCAGCAAGCCCCCCTAAAGTGATTTGTGATCAGCACCCTTATCCCATAGACTTCCCGTCCGGCTTCAGCTTGGGGGAGTTCCATGGCACAGGTCAGGCAGGCAGTCGCCGCGCTCGCGCTGGGGATGCTCGCGTCCGCTGCGATGGCGCAGGGCACGGTGTGGAAGTGCACCGACGAGGACGGCCGTCCGCACTACACGAACGTGCGGGAAGAGGCGAAGAGCCCATCCTGCAAGGTGATCTCCGAGAGCAAGGTCTCGACCGTGCCGGCGAACGCGATCCCGGTCGCGGCGCGGCCGAATGCCGCCTCCACGCCGACGCCGGCGAACTTCCCGCGCGTGGACGCGAACACGCAGAAGGCGCGCGACGACAGCCGCCGCAAGATCCTCGAGGACGAACTCGCCACCGAGCAGCGCAGCCTCACCGACGCGCGCACGAAGCTGGGCGACCCGACCGCGGCCGCCAACGAGGCGGTCCGCAAGCCGCTCCTGGAGACCGTCGAGCGGCACGAGCGCAACATCGCCGCCCTCCAGCGCGAGATCGCCAACCTGAAGTAAGCGCCTTCACCGGCCGGACGCGCGCCGTCGGCCGGTCCCCGCGTCGCGCCGGGTGTCCGGCGTGAACAGCGTCGAGCCCGTGAGCGCCTACGCCGGCCTCGACCTCATCGCCACCGGCGTCGTCCTGCTCGACGACGCGCTCAACGTGGTGTACGTCAATCCCGCCGCCGAGACCCTGCTCGCGCATTCCGCGCGCTCGCTCGTCGGCCATCGCTTCGCCGCCGAGTTCGAGGAGGCGGACGAGTTCCAGGAGCGGCTGCGCAGCGCCATCGACAAGCACTGGGGCTTCTGGGACCAGGGGCTCACGCTCACGCGCTTCGGCGAGGAGCCGCTGCATCTCAACTGCCTCGCCACGCCGATCGAGCTGCCGGAGGCGAAGCTCCTGCTGGAGCTGCGCCGCATCGACCAGCGGCTGCGCGCCGAACGCGAGGAGCGCGAGCTCGCGCAGTCCTCCCGCAACCGCGAGCTGATCCGCAATCTCGCGCACGAAATCAAGAACCCGCTCGGCGGGCTGCGCGGCTCCGCCCAGCTCCTGGAGCGCGAGCTCGACCGCGCCGACCTGCGCGAGTACACGCAGGTGATCATCAAGGAAGCCGACCGGCTGCAGCTGCTGATGGATCGCCTGCTCACGCCGCACCGGCCGCCGCACTTCGGCCCGGTGAACATCCACGAGGTGCTGGAGCGCTGCCGCAGCCTGATCCTCGCCGAGTACCCGCGCGGCATCACCCTGGTGCGCGACTACGACACGAGCCTGCCGGACATCATCGGCGACCGCGAGCAGCTCATCCAGGTGGTCCTCAACATCGTGCGCAACGCGGCGCAGGCGATCGCCGCCGCGCCGCCCAAGGGGGGCGGGGAGATCCGCCTGCAGACGCGCATCGCCCGCTCGGTGACCATCGCGCGCAAGCTGCATCGCCTCGCTCTCGAGGTCGCGATCATCGACAACGGCCCGGGCATCCCGGAGGCGCTGCAGGAGAAGGTGTTCCATCCGCTCGTCTCCGGGCGCGACGGCGGCACGGGCCTCGGGCTCACGCTCGCCCAGACCTACGTCCAGCATCACGGCGGCTCGATCGAATGCGAGAGCCAGCCGGGCCGGACGCTCTTTCGCATCACCCTTCCGCTCTCACGAACCGGCACTGAGAAAGACACGAGGACGCAACAATGAAACCGGTGTGGATCATCGACGACGACCGCTCCATCCGTTGGGTGTTCGAGAAGGCGCTCAGCCGCGAAGGCATCCCCTTCAGGACCTTCTCGCTCGCGCAGGAGGCCCTCGGCGCCCTCGACACGGAGGCGCCGCAGGTCCTGGTCTCGGACATCCGCATGCCGGGAACCTCGGGTCTCGACCTGCTCACCGCCGTGAAGCAGAAGCATCCGAACCTGCCGGTGATCATCATGACCGCGTACTCCGACCTGGAGAGCGCGGTGGCGGCATTCCAGGGCGGCGCCTTCGAGTACCTGCCCAAGCCCTTCGACGTGGACCAGGCGGTGGAGCTGATCCGCCGCGCGGTGAACGAGTCGATGCGCGAGGAATCGAGCGAGGATGCGGGCCCGGTGTCGCCGGAGATCCTCGGCCAGGCGCCCTCCATGCAGGAGGTGTTCCGCGCCATCGGGCGGCTGTCGCAGTCCAACGCCACGGTGCTGATCACCGGCGAATCGGGCTCGGGCAAGGAGCTCGTGGCGCGCGCGCTGCACCGGCACAGCCCGCGCGCATCGAAGCCGTTCGTCGCGATCAACACCGCGGCGATGCCCAAGGATCTCCTGGAGAGCGAGCTCTTCGGCCACGAGCGCGGCGCGTTCACCGGCGCGCAGGCGATGCGCCGCGGCCGTTTCGAGCAGGCCGAGGGCGGCACGCTGTTCCTCGACGAGATCGGGGACATGGCCGCCGACCTGCAGACGCGCCTGCTGCGCGTGCTCTCCGACGGGCACTTCTACCGCGTCGGCGGCCACCAGCCGCTGAAGGCGAACGTGCGCGTGATCGCCGCCACGCACCAGGACCTCGAGTCGCGCGTGCGCGAAGGCACCTTCCGCGAGGACCTCTATCACCGGCTGAACGTCATCCGCCTGCGCCTGCCGAGCCTGCGCGAGCGCCGCGAGGACATCCCGCTGCTCGCGCGCCACTTCCTGCAGAAGAGCGCCCGCGACCTGGGCGTGGAGGCCAAGCGCCTGTCGGAGGCGGCGATGAACTATCTCGCCGCGCAGGACTTTCCCGGCAACGTGCGGCAGCTCGAGAACGTCTGCCACTGGCTCACGGTGATGGCGCCGGCGCAGAGCATCGAGGTAGCCGACCTGCCGCCGGAGCTGCGCGGCGAGACCGCGAAGGGCTCGGATGCGGACTGGTCCGCGGCGCTCGCGCGCGAGGTGGAGAAGGCGCTGATGCGCGGCGAGTCGGCGATCATGGACGGCCTCACGCGCGAGTTCGAGAAGATCCTGATCAGCCGTGCGCTCGCGCACACCGGCGGCCGGCGCATCGAGGCGGCGAACCTCCTCGGCATCGGCCGCAACACCATCACGCGCAAGATCGCGGAGCTGGGGATCGAGGGGCGCGACGAGCCGGCGGTGGCGTCGGCGGAGTAGCCCCGTCAGGCCGCCGGCGCGGCCAGCCCCTCGGGCAAGCGCGGCGTGCCGGTGTTGCGCCGCGCCCCGATCACCGTCTGCACGAAGTGCAGCTTGGTGACGGCCGGCCCGTTCATCACGAACGGATAGATGTCGGGCTGGCCCATGCTGCGCGAGACCTCGTTCAGCGTCGCAGTGAGCACGACCCAGGCGTTGATCCAGCGCAGGAACTCGTCGTCGGGGGCCTCGCCGTCATGGCGGTACAGCGCGTCGCGGGTGAACGGCGTGATGCGCAGCTTCGTGTGGCTGGTGTCGAGGCCGAAGCTCGACACCGTCTCCAGCGTCGAGCGGATGTGGAGGAAGTGCGCCCAGGTCTCGGCCCAGTCCTCCCACGGATGCATGGTGGCGTACGAGCTGATGAAGCGGTTGGACCAGTCCGCCGGCGGCCCCTGGCGATAGTGGCGGTCGAGCGCGTCGGCGTAGCTCGCGCGCTCGTCGCCAAAGAGCTCGCGGAAGCGCGGCAGCCACACGTCGCTGTCGCGGATCAGCACGTTCCAGTAGTAGTGGCCGATCTCGTGGCGAATGTGGCCGACCACGGTGCGGTAGGGCTCACGCATGCCTTCGCGGTGCTTCTCGCGGTAATCGTCGTCGGCTTCCGCGACGTTGACGGTGATGAGCCCGTTCGCATGACCGGTCATCACCGGCGGGCCGTCGGGGAACTGCTCGAGGAAGTCGAACGCCAGGCCGTGCGGATCGTCTTCGCCGCGCTTGGGCTCGAGCGGCAGGTCGAGCTCCTGCAGCGCGAACAGGACGCGTCGCTTCGCGGCTTCGATCTCGCGCAGGCGCGCGACGTTCTTCGGGCGGTCGAGCGGCGGAATGGTGCGCGTGAGGCGGCAGGCGAGGCAGATCGATTCCGGCTCGTGCGCCGGAATGAGCCAGTTGCATGCCGCCGCGGTCACGCGGTGGGCGCAGCGGCGGAACGCCGGGCGCGGCGCGCGCGTGTCCCCGGGCGCCGCCACGAGGCCGCCTGGCGCGGGCTCGATCGCGCGCAGCAGGTGCGCCGTCGGGTCGTAGCCGGCCTCCCGCCCGCAATTGAGGCAGTACAGATTGTCGAAGAAGAGCGGCTGGCCGCAGATGCAGGCGAAGGCTTTCATGGCGGGTCGCTCGGGATGCTGGAGGGAATCGGCCAAGCCCGCCCTCGATCGCGGCCCGGCTGATGCTCGCGCGTGCGAGAACCGTGCCCGCCGGTCGACCCGCTCACTGAACGGCCCGCTGGACATCGTCCTCGGCCGGCGCCTCGATCCGCACCGAGGCGAGGACCAGCGCGCCGGCCAACAGGAACACCAGGACCGAGAGCAGTGCGGCGCGCGGGCTGCCGGTCGCGGTGCTCACGAGAGCGTAGAGCAGCGGACCGATCGCAGCGGACAGTCGACCGGCCAGGGCATTGAAGCCGAAGAACTCCCCCGCGTGCGCGTGCGGCACGATGAGCGCGTACATGCCCCGCATCAGCGACTGCGTCGCGCCGAAGACCGCGGCGAAGAGCGCGATGACGGTGACCGGCACCCAGGCCCCGCTGCCAAAGGCCATCAGCAGCAGCGCGCCCGTCCAGCCGAGCAGCGTCGCAAAGATCGCGGCGTGCGGCGAGGCGCGGTCGGCAAAGCGCCCGAAGGCGAGGGTCGCGGGGATCGCGAGGCACTGGTAGAGCAGCGCGAGCTTGATGAGATCGGTGAGCCCCACGCCGAACTGCTCGCGCAGATAGATGATGGCGAACAGGCTCACGGTCACCACCGCGTCATTGATCAGGAACAGCGCGGCGAGGAACTTGAGCGCGTTCGGATGCCGTCGCCACGCGCGCGCCGATGCGGCGACCTGCAGCAGGGCGCTGGCTTGCGCGGCGTTATCGGCGCGCAGCGCCGGGGCGTCGTCCATCCGCCGCAGCCCGACGATCGCGGGCCACGCGAGCAGCGCGGTCATCGCGCCGACCGCCACGAACGTCGCGGCGAAGCGCTCGTGCTGTGCGAGCTCGGCGCCGCGGAGGATGGCCAGGCAGACCAGCAGCCCCGCGATGCCGCCGACGAAGCCCATGGCCCAGCCGAACGACGAGATGCGTCCGGCATTGCCGCCGCGTGCCATCCGCACGAGATAGGCGTCGTAGAGCGCCATGCCGACGGTGTAGCCGACCTGTGCCGCGACGTAGAGGAGGACGCCGAGGAGCACCTGCCCGGGGCCGACGAGCCCCATTGCAGCGGTGCTGGCCGCGCACAACGCGGTAGCGGCCGCCATCCAGGCGCTGCGCGAGCCGTGCAGGTCCGCGCGGGCGCCCACCCATGGCGCAATCAGGCCGGCGGAGAGGAGCGCCATTCCGGCGGCGAGGCCCCATAGCGCGTCCGCGCGCGACGGATCGTCCACGACGACGGCGCGGAAGTACAGCGCGTACAGCACGGTGGGGATCGCGGCGATCCACACCGAGGTCGCGACGTCGTAGAGCGACCATGTGAGGACGTTGCGATCGAGCCAGCGCGACGGCATCGGCGCCTCCGCTTCGAGGTGCGTCCTGCTGCTCGGCTCGGCGGGAACACGCGATGAATACGACAACGGCGTTCTCTCCCTCGTTGGCCTCGCCGACGGTCTCGAGGTGCAGCGTGCGGTACCGGTCGCGCGGCGGTGCGGGTCCGAGTATACGCGCCGCGTCCCGCACCGCCCCGCGGAACGGCGCGGCGGCTCGAGGCCATGCGCGCACGCCGCGCGCGGATGGCGGTACGATGATCGGATCGAGGCATCGCCCATGCGGCCGCAACGTTCGACTGAACGACCCAGCACGCCGGACTCGCTCGCTGCGCGCCTCGAGTTCGAACGCGCGCTCGTGGAGATCTCCGCGCGGCTGGCCGCGGTGACCGCCGAGACCGCCTTGCCGGAGATCCGCGCAGCGCTGGAGCGGCTCCTCGGCTTCCTCGAGGTGGATCGGTCGACCTTCTTCGAGATCACCCCGGACGGTGAGTTCGTCGCGCTATGCTCGGCGGCCCGCCCGAACGTCGCGGAGATGCCGGTCGGACCGCTCGGTCGCGGCCTCGACTGGTATCGCGCGCAGATGCTCGCCGGCCGTAACGTGGTGCTGACGGGCCTGCCCGAGGGGCTGCCGGCCGAGGCCGTCGCGGAGGCCGAGTACGCGCGCCGCATCGGCATGCGCGCGCACCTCGCGGTGCCGCTGCGGCTCGGTGTCAAGGTGTGCTTCTGCATCGGCGCCGCCGCCTTCCGCGACAGCCGCGGCTGGCCGGAGTCCGTGATCATGCGGCTGAAGCTGCTCGGCGAGGTGTTCGTGCAGGCGCTCGTGCGCACGCGCACCGAGGCGCGGCTGCGCACGGCGCTGGCGGAGTTGAGCTCGCTGAAGGAGCGCATCGAGGCGGAGAACGTCTATCTGCGCGCCGCCACGCGGACGCCGTCCGGGCCGGACGCGATGCCGAGCCACTCCGTGCGCTTCCGCAAGGCCGTGGAGGAGGCGACGCAGGTCGCGGCGACGCGTTCCACCGTGCTGCTGCTCGGCGAGACCGGTACCGGCAAGGAGCTGATGGCCGCGTACATCCACGGCGCGAGCCCCCGGCGCGAGCACACGATGATCAAGGTGAACTGCGCGGCGCTGCCGGCGAACCTGATCGAGGCGGAGCTCTTCGGCCGCGAGCGCGGCGCCTACACCGGCGCCCTCACGCGCCAGCTCGGGCGTTTCGAGCTCGCGTCCGGGTCGACGATCTTTCTGGACGAGGTGGGCGAGCTACCGCTCGAGTTGCAGCCCAAGCTGCTGCGCGTGCTGCAGGAAGGCGAACTGCAGCGTGTGGGCGGCACGCAGACCATCAAGGTGGACGTGCGGGTCATCGCGGCCACCAACCGCTCCCTCGCGGACGATGTGCGCGCCGGGCGCTTCCGCGAGGACCTCTATTACCGGCTCAACGTCTTTCCCATCGAGCTGCCGCCGCTGCGCGAGCGGGTGGACGACATCCCCATGCTGGTGTGGCAGTTCGCGCGGGAGTTCGCGCAGAGCATCGGCAACCGGATCGAGCGCATCGACGCGTCCACCATGCAGCGGCTGCAGGCCTATGCGTGGCCGGGCAACATCCGGGAGCTGCGCAACGTGATCGAGCGCGCGATGATCCTGTGCCGCGACGGCATGCTCGAGGTGAGCCTTCCCGCCGCCCCGGCGCACGCGACGCTCCCGGCGAGTGGCCAGATGGCCGAGCGCCACCGCATGGAAGCGCTGCTGCGCGAGTGCGGCTGGCGCATTCGCGGCGAGGGTGGCGCCGCGCAACGTCTCGGACTCAAGCCGACCACGCTCGAGTGGCGGCTCCGCAAGCTCGGCATCCAGCGGCCGCGGTAGCGCTTCCGACCTCCAGCGTCGCTGGAGATTCTCCAGGGGATCTCCAGGGCAACGCTGGAGGCGTGCGGGCATCGATGCGGGCCTTGGGCGGTAAGTTCTTGAATCCAAATAACCGTGAGCTCCTGCGGCAACGTCGGGGCGGATGGCACATGACTTGATATGGGCGGCGGGTCGCCCCGAACCCGCGCCGCCGCCGATGATCCCGCCTGCCTTCGTGCTCACCGTCCGCCTGATCGCGGGCGACGAGGACACGCGCCGCCAACTCGCGGCGCTCGTCGGACCGACCGGCGCGCAGCCCGGGTGCCGGCGCTGCCTGGTGCTTTGCGAAGCGGCCCGCGAAGAGGCGGTCACGCTCCTCCAGGAATGGGCGACACGGGACGACCTCGATCGCCACCTGCGCTCCGCCGAGTTCTGGCGGCTGCTGCTCATTGCGGAGCTGTCCGACGAGCCGCCCGAATTCACCATCGACACGGTGTCCTGCCGCGAAGGCCTGGATGCCGTCGCGCGCAGCCGCGAGGGTGTGCTGCATGCGCAATCCACCAAGTAGTCAAGCAGCCAAGGGAGAGGAATCCATGCATCTCGTCCGCCGCATCATCCGCACGCTCGCGTGCGGCGTCCTTGCCATCGGCGCGCTGGTCGGCGTGGTCGCGCCCGCCGGCGCGCAGACCGCGAAGAAGCCGAACATCCTCGTCATCTGGGGTGATGACATCGGCCAGTTCAACATCAGCGCCTACAACATGGGCATGATGGGCTACCGCACGCCCAACATCGACCGTATCGCCAAGGAAGGCGCGCAGTTCACCGACTGGTACGGACAGCAGAGCTGCACCGCCGGCCGCGCCGCCTTCATCACCGGGCAGTCGCCCATCCGCACCGGACTCACGAAGGTCGGGCTGCCGGGAACGCCCGAGGGGATGAAGAAGGAGGACCCGACCATCGCGACGCTCCTCAAGGCGCAGGGGTACGTGACCGGGCAGTTCGGGAAGAACCACCTCGGCGACCGCGACGACATGCTGCCCACCGCGCACGGCTTCGACGAGTTCTTCGGCAACCTGTATCACCTCAATGCCGAGGAGGAGCCGGAGAACGTCGATTACCCGACGAACCCGGAGTTCAAGAAGCGCTTCGGGCCGCGCGGCGTGATCCACAGCTTTGCCGACGGACGGATCACCGACACGGGTCCGCTGACGCGCAAGCGCATGGAGACGATGGACGAGGAGGTCACCGCCAAGGCGCTCGACTTCATGGATCGAGCCAAGAAAGCGGACAAACCGTTCTTCGTGTGGTGGAACTCCACGCGGATGCACATCTTCACGCATCTGAAGAAGGAGTCCGAGGGCAAGACCGGCCTCGGCATCTACGCCGACGGCATGGTCGAGCACGACGCCCAGATCGGACAGCTCCTCGCCAAGCTGAAGGAACTCGGCCTGGAGGAGAACACCATCGTCATGTATTCCACGGACAACGGCGCCGAGACCTTCACCTGGCCCGATGGCGGCACGACGATGTTCCGCGGCGAGAAGAACACCAACTGGGAAGGCGGCTACCGTGTGCCGGCGATGATCAAGTGGCCGGGCGTGATCAAGCCGGGCACGGTGATCAACGACGTCGGCGCGCACGAGGACATGTTTCTCACGCTGGTCAACGCCGCGGGCGGGAAGAACGTCGCGGAGAGCCTGAAGAAGGGCACGAGCATCGGCGGACGCAGCTACAAGGTCCATCTCGACGGCCACGACCTGGGGCCGGCGCTGCGCGGCGAGACGCCGTGGCCGCGCAAGGAGTTCATCTACTGGACCGACGACGGCCAGGTTGCCGCCATCCGCTACGAGAACTGGAAGATCACCTACCTCGAGCAGAAGGCGCACGGGCTGCGCGTCTGGCAGGAGCCTTTCACCACCCTGCGCGCGCCGCTGGTCACCAACCTCCGCATGGACCCGTTCGAGCGCGCCGAGTACGAGAACGCGATGGGCTACCAGCGTTGGTACATGGAACGCATGTTCATGATCGCACCGGCCACGAGCCACGTCGCCCAGTGGCTGCAGAGCTTCAAGGAGTTTCCGCCGCGCCAGAAGCCGGGGAGCTTCAACCTGGAGCGCGTGATGGAGGCGATGTCGAAGCCGGTGCAGAACTGACCGGTCATGGGCGCTCGCCTCTCGGCCCTTGCGTCGGTCGGCGCCGCCCTGGCGCTGGCCGCCGGGGCGGTCCTCGCACAGGGTCACGATCCGCTGCCCTCCTGGAACGACGGGGCCGCGAAGGCGCGCATCGTCGGGTTGGTGCAGGCGGTGACGGAGCAGGACGGCAAGGACTACGTGCCGCCCGCCGACCGCATCGCGGTGTTCGACAACGACGGCACGCTGTGGTCCGAGCAGCCCGCGTACTTCCAGCTGCTGTTCGCCATCGATCGCGTGCGTGCCCTTGCGC
Organism: uncultured Enterobacteriaceae bacterium; assembly: GCA_964552535.1. Classification (GTDB taxonomy): domain Bacteria; phylum Pseudomonadota; class Gammaproteobacteria; order Burkholderiales; family SG8-39; genus CAZKHE01. The sequence continues at coordinate 18,028 of CAZKHE010000034.1, forward strand.
CGAAGCATCCCGAGTGGCGATCGAAGCAGGTGGTCAGGGCCGCCATCGACGGGGACTACAAGTCGCTCGCCGCCTCGGGAGAGAAGGGGCTGCTGGAGCTGGTGATGGTGAGCCACGCGGGCATGACGAGCGAGGCGTTCAACGCGGTCGTGAGGCAATGGCTCGCCACCGCGCGCCATCCCACGCTGAAGCGTCCGTACCCGGAGCTCGTCTACCAGCCGATGCTGGAGGTCATGCAGTACCTGCGCGCCAACGGATTCAGGACCTACATCGTCTCCGGCGGCGGCATCGAGTTCCTGCGCGCCTTCGCCGAGGAGCGCTACGGTGTGCCGCCCGAGCAGGTCGTCGGCTCCAGCATCCGGACGAAGTACGAGCTGCGTGACGGCAGGCCCGCGATCGTGCGGCTGCCCGAGATCGACTTCATCGACGACAAGGCGGGCAAGCCGGTCGGGATCCACAAGTTCATCGGCAAGCGGCCGATCGCGGCGTTCGGCAACTCCGACGGCGATTTCGAGATGCTGGAATGGACCACGTCCGCGCCGGGTGCGCGGCTCGCGATGCTGGTGCATCACGACGACGCGGCACGCGAGTTCGCATACGACCGGAAGTCGCACGTGGGGCGCCTCGACCGTGGACTCGACCAGGCCGGCGCGCGCGCGTGGAGCGTGGTGAGCATGAAGCGCGACTGGAAGCGGATTCATCCGGAGCCCGCGAAATGAAGGACATTCTCGCGGCGCTGACCGCAGCTGGATCGTGTCCGCTGCTGGTGCATACCGGCTCCACGAAGGCGCGGCCACCGTCGATGCGCTCGCCGCCGTGCGCGACTACGCGATGAAGCCGTACGTGGACATCGACGCAGCAGGGTTCGGGGGCCGCCGCGAGCCGGATGGCCACTGGACCGACCCGATCGTCGGCGTCCTCGAGTACGCGCAGCGCATCGTCAGCACGCCGGGGATGCGCGACGGCCTCTACTGGGCCGCGTTGGCGGGCGAAGCGGAGAGCCCGCTCGGGCCGCTCTTCGGCGACGACCAGCCGGGCGACGGCTACAACGGTTATCGCTTCCGCGTCCTCAAGGCCCAGGGGCCGAACGCGCGGGGCGGCGCGTACGACTACCGCATCAAGGGCCGCATGACCGCGGGCTTCGCGCTGGTGGCGTGGCCGGTACGGTACGGCGACACCGGCATCATGACCTTCGTGCTCAGCCACGACGGCCGCCTGCTCGAGAAGGACCTCGGCCCGGGCACGGACGCCGCGGCGCGGGCGATGCGGCGCTTCGATCCGGACACGTCATGGCAGGCGGTGGCGCCGTGAGCCCGCGCCCGAGCGGGTGGCGCCGCATGAGGAGGTCGGGCCCGTTCGCCTCGGCGAAACCGGGCTGGGGCCTGTCGTGAATGGACATTGACGAACGGCTTCTGCCGGGTCAAGACTCGGCCCGCGCGGCCGCCATCCGCGGCGCGGCGTCTCTTCATCCACTTTCGAGGCATCCCATGAAGCTCGCTTTCCTCCGCCGCGCCGCCGTGCGCGCCACCCTCGTCGCCGCCACCGCGCTCGGCATCGCGGCGTGCAGCACCACGCCGGCACCGCTCGCGCTGTCCGATACCCAGAAGGCGGTGGCGACCGTCGAGGCCGTGGACCAGGCGAAGCGCCTCGTCACCCTGCGCGCCGCCGACGGCAAGACCATGACCGTGCAGGCCGGCCCCGAGGTGCGCAACTTCGCGCAGATCCGCACCGGCGACCGCGTCGTGGTCGAATACCGCGAAGCGCTGCTGGCCGAGGTGGTGAAGAAGGGTACTGGGACCACGGACGCCGGTGTGGCCGCCGCACGCGCCGCGCCGGGCGAGCGCCCCGGCATGGCCGCTGCCGATTTCGTGCGCTTCCCGGTCACGGTCTACGACGTGGACGCGGCGCAGAACGTCGTCGAGGTGACGGGGCCGCGCGGCTTCAATCGCCGCATCAAGGTGAGCGATCCCAAGGCGCAACAGTTCATTCGCGGCCTGAAGCGAGGCGACGAGGTCGAGGTCACGTTCACCGAGGCGATGGCGATCAGCGTGGAGCCCGCGCGCTGAGCGCGAGGGAGAGTGTCCGGTGATCGGGCCCGCACGGGCCCGATCACGCGCGGGCGCGGCGAAGGGGTGAGCGGTGGGCCCCGGAGCCTGGGGTTAAGCTTCTGGCATGGCGAGGAAAGGCAGGCGCAACGCACAGTCGAGGCGCGAGTCGGCGGCGGCGCGCGCCGCCGCCGCGCCGCAAGCCGGCGACGGGGCACGGCCCGAGGCATCCGCGCGGCCGCCGCGCATCCGGGCCTGGGCCGCCGCCGCGTTCGCCGTCCTGCTCGCCGTGGCGGTGTACGCGCTGTGGCCCCGTGGTCCGCAGCATGCCTCGTCCTCGCCGACCCCGGCGGCCGCGGCCCCGCAGCAGGGCACCGCACCGCGTGCGGCGTTCGTCGGCGCAGCGGCCTGCGCCGCATGCCATGCCGACGAGCACGGGAAGTGGCGCGCGTCCCAGCACGCCCAGGCCATGCTGCCCGCGACCGCCGAGAGCGTGCGCGGCGATTTCGCGAACGCCAGGCTCGGCTACGCCGGCGTCACGTCCGTCTTCACCCAGCGAGACCGTCGCTTCTTCGTGCGCACCGACGGCCCGGATGGCCGCATCGGCGAGTTCGAGGTGAAGTACACCTTCGGCCTCGAGCCGCTGCAGCAGTACCTCGTCGAGCTTCCCGGCGGCCGGCTGCAGGCGCTGGGCGTGGCATGGGACACGCGGCCACGCGAGGCCGGCGGGCAGCGCTGGTTTCACCTGTATCCGGGTCGCAAGATCAAGGCGGGCGACCCGCTGCACTGGACCGGCCTCGACCAGAACTGGAACTACCAGTGCGCCGACTGCCATTCCACCAACCTGCGCAAGAACTACGACGAGGGAGCCGCTGCGTTCAAGACCACGTGGTCGGAGATCAACGTCGGCTGCGAGAGCTGCCACGGACCGGGCTCGAATCACCTCGCTTGGGCAAGCAAGGAGGGCGATGCGCAGCGTCTGCCGAACAAGGGTCTGACCGCGGCGCTGGACGAGCGCAAGGGCATCGCGTGGTCGATCGACCCGGCGAGCGGCAACGCCGCACGCTCGAAGCCGCGCGACGCGAATCGCGAGATCGAGGTGTGCGCGCGCTGTCACGCGCGCCGCGGCCAGTTCTCCGACGCGCACGTCGCCGGAGAGCCGTTGCACGACGCCTTCCGCCCGGCGCTGCTCACGCCCGGCCTCTACTATCCCGACGGGCAGCAGCGCGACGAGGTGTTCGGCTACGCCTCGTTCCTGCAGAGCCGCATGCACGCCAAGGGCGTGACCTGCGCCGACTGCCACGATCCGCATACCCAGAAGCTCCGCGCGCCGGGCAACGCCGCGTGCGGGCAGTGCCACGCGCCGGCGAAGTTCGACGCGCCCGCGCATCACCATCATCCGGCGGGCTCGCGCGGCGCGCAGTGTGCGGCCTGCCACATGCCGACCACCACCTACATGGTCGTCGATCCGCGTCACGACCACTCGATGCGCATTCCGCGCCCGGACCGCACCGTGGCGCTGGGCGTACCGAATGCATGCAACGCGTGCCATCGCGAGAACAGCGCGCAGTGGGCGGCGGAGCAGGTGAGGAAGTGGTACGGCGAGCCGCGGACCGGGTTCCAGACGTTCGCCGAGGCGTTCGATGCGGCCGACCGCGGCGCGCCCGGCGCCCGGCGCGCGCTGCTCGCGATCGTGCGCGACGGCGGGCAGTCCGGCATTGCGCGGGCGAGTGCGCTCGCCCGTCTCGGGCGGTTTCTCTCCCCGGCCACGCTGCCTGCGGTGGTCGAGGCGCTCGACGATCCGGACGCGAACGTGCGTATGGCCGCCGTGCAGGCGCTGGGCAGCGCGGATCCCGCGACGCGCCTGCGTCATCTGCCGCGCCGGTTGCGCGACCCGGTGCGCGTCGTGCGGATGGACGCGGCGCGCGCCCTCGCCGGCGACGCCGAGCAGCGATTGGCGAGTGCCGACCGCGCGGCCTTCGACAAGGCGCTGGCCGAGTATGAATCGGCGCAACGCTTCAACGCGGACCGCCCCGAAGGCCAGACGGCGCTCGGCGTCCTGTACTTCGCGCGCGGCCAGGTCGAGGATGCGACCGCCGCGTATCGCGCCGCCCTGCGCCTCGATCCGGCGTTCGCCGAAGCGGCGGTCAACCTGGCCGACCTGTACCGCGTGCGCGGGCTCGATGCCGAGGGCGAGGCGGTGCTGCGCGCGACGCTGCAGGCGGCGCCGCAGTCCGCCCCGGCGCATCACGCCCTCGGCCTCGCGCTCATTCGCCAGAAGCGGATTCCCGAAGCGGTGGCGGCGCTCGGCCGCGCGGCGAAGCTGGCGCCCGAGGACGCACGCTTCGCGTACGTGTACGGCGTGGCGCTGCACGACACGGGCCGGCGCACGGAGGCGATCCCGGTGCTTGCCGAGGCGGTGAGGCGCCATCCCTACGATCGGGATCTCCTGCTTGCGCTGGGTACCTATGAGAAGGCGGCCGGGCGGAGCGACGCGGCGCGGGCGCGCGCGAAGCTGCTGCGCGAGCTGGAGCCGGACGACCCGCAGTGGGGTGCTGCGGCGGCGATGCTGGAGCGGTGAGGTCGGTTTTTTCGTAATCCGGAATGTGATCCGTATTGCGAAATGAGGGGCCGCGGCCTAGAATGCGGGCATCCGCTCGGCGCGATCGCGCCGGTTGTCGCCATTCCACAGTAGGAGCCGCCATGAACGCCCCCGCTTCGTTCACGCTGCCCGCCGGTGTCGAGATCACCGGCGAGATCACGCCCGCCTTCGCCGAGATCCTGTCGCCCGAAGCGCTCGCGTTCGTCGCCAAGCTGCATCGCGCCTTCGAGCCGCGCCGGCAGGAGCTGCTTGCCAAGCGCGCCGCACGCCAGAAGGAATTCGACGCCGGCAAGCTCCCCGACTTCCTGCCGGAGACCAAGGCGATCCGCGAGCGCGACTGGACCATCTCCCCGCAGCCGAAGGACATGCTGGACCGGCGCGTCGAGATCACCGGCCCGACGGACCGCAAGATGGTGATCAACGCGCTCAACTCCGGCGCCTCCACCTTCATGGCGGACTTCGAGGACGCGAACTGCCCGACCTGGTTCAACATGATCGACGGGCAGATCAACCTGCGCGATGCGATCCGCCGCACCATCGGCTTCGAGCAGAACGGCAAGCAGTACAAGCTGAACGACAAGGTCGCCGTGCTGATCCCGCGTCCGCGCGGCTGGCACCTCGACGAGAAGCACGTGAAGGTCGACGGCAAGGTCATGTCCGGCGGGATCTTCGACTTCGCGCTGCTCTTCTTCCACAACGCCAAGGAGCTGCTCTCGCGCGGCTCGGGCCCGTACTACTACCTGCCGAAGATGGAGAGCCACCTCGAGGCGCGGCTCTGGAACGACATCTTCGTGATGGCGCAGAAGGAGCTCGGGATCCCCAACGGGACCATCAAGGCGACGGTGCTGATCGAGACGGTGGTCGCGGCGTTCGAGATGGACGAGATCCTGTGGGAGCTCAAGGACCACTCCGCCGGCCTGAACATCGGGCGCTGGGACTACATCTTCTCGTGCATCAAGAAGTTCCGCGTCAACAAGGATTTCTGCCTGGCCGATCGCTCGCAGGTCACCATGACCTCGCCGTTCATGCGCGCGTACGCGCTCACGCTGGTGAAGACCTGCCACCGCCGCGGCGCGCCCGCGATGGGCGGCATGGCGGCGCAGATCCCGATCAAGAACGATCCGGCCGCGAACGAGGCGGCGCTGGAGAAGGTGCGGCAGGACAAGCTGCGCGAAGTGACCGACGGCTGCGACGGCACCTGGGTCGCGCACCCGGGCCTCGTGCCGATTGCGAAAGCGGTGTTCGACGAGCACATGCCGACGCCGAACCAGTACACGAAGCAGCGCCCGGACGTGAGCTTCACGGCGAAGGACCTGCTGAACTTCCAGCCGGAGAAGCCGATCACCGAGGCGGGCCTGCGCAACAACATCAACGTGGGCATCCAGTACCTCGGCGCGTGGCTCGCGGGCAACGGCTGCGTGCCGGTGTTCAACCTGATGGAGGACGCGGCCACCGCGGAGATCTCGCGCTCGCAGATCTGGCAGTGGATCCGGTCGCCGAAGGGCGTGCTGGACGACGGCCGCAAGGTGACGGTCGAACTTTTCCGGCAGTACCTGAAGGAGGAACTGCCCAAGGTGAAGCAGTACCTGGGCGACGCGGCCTACGCCGCCGGCAAGTACGAGGAGGCGGCACAGCTCTTCGACGAGATCACCACCGGCGAGTACGTCGAGTTCCTCACCCTGCCGGCCTACGACCGGATCGACTGATGCACGAGGCGCCGCGGAGCCGTCCGGGCTCCGCGGCGCCGCCGGCCCGGGCTCGATGGCGCTGACGCCGCACGCGCTGGAGATCGCCGCGACCTACCTCGGGCCGCGCGTGCTCTCGCTCGGCTATCCGGACATCCTCGCCACCGCGGAAGACATCGAGCAGCGCTTCGGTGTCCGGCCCACGCGGTTCCACGATGCCGGGCGCTGGCACGGCGTCTCGCATCCGCTTCCCGATACGCTCGAGCTCTTCGAGCTGCTCGGTGCCCGGCTCGATTGCGTGGACATCGTCGCCTCGCGCGGCGTCGAGCGCATCGTCGACCTGAATCATCCGCACGACCTCGGCCGCTACGACCTCGTGCTCGATTGCGGCACCATCGAGCACTGCTTCAACATCGGTCAGGCGATCCTGAATGCGGCCGGGGCGGTGCAGCCCGGCGGACACATCTTCCACACGCCGCCGCTGTCGATGGTGAATCACGGGTTCTACAACCTGAACCCGACGCTGTTCCACGACTTCTATACCCAGAACGGCTGGGAAGTCGTGCTCCTGCGGGCCGCCGACCGCACGCGGACGTACGCCATCGATCCGGTGGCGCGGGTGGGGACGCCCGGAGAACTGTCGCTGTTTTGCGTCGCACGGCGCGCGACGGACGCGCCGCTGCGCTTCCCCACGCAGACCAAGTACCTCCTGAACCCGACGCTGCAGTAAATGCGCGGGTGAGGCCGCGGTAAGCCTTGCCGATCGCGTCGCTGCGGCGGGCGTGATCGCGGCGTTCCTGCGGGGAACGCCGCTTGCTTGAGGCAGGCGGCTGGAGAGCCCGCCGCCCATGACCGATCCTGTTTCGCGCCTGCCGTCCGCCGGCATCGACGCCGACGCGCTCTTCGCGCGTCTGGACGAGGCGCGCGTGCGCGACGCCGACTGGCGCGCCGGACGCATCTGGAGCCTCGTGTATCACGCCGGCAGCGAGCACACGGCCTTTCTGCACGAGGTGTTCCGGCGCTACTCCTCCGAGAACGGGCTCTCGACGCAGGCGTTTCCGAGCCTCGGCCGCTTCCAGGCGGAGGTGGTCGCGATGCTCGCCACGCTGCTCGGCGGGGACGGCCGCACGGCGGGTGCGATGACCTCCGGCGGCACCGAGAGCATCCTGCTCGCGGTGAAGGCCTACCGCGATCAGGCGCGCGCGGCCGGGAACGCCCGGCCGAAGATGGTCGTGCCGGCGTCGGCGCACCCGGCCTTCATGAAGGCCGCGCAGTACTTCGACGTCGAGGCGGTCGTCGTGCCGGTGGCCGACGATTTCCGCGCCGACCTCCCACGCACCGCCGAGGCGATCGACGAGCGGACGGTGTTGCTGGTGGCCTCGGCGCCGTGCTTTCCCTACGGCACGGTCGATCCGATCGGCGCACTCGGGGAACTCGCCGCGGCGCGCGGCATCGGACTGCACGTCGACGCCTGCGTCGGCGCGTTCATCCTGCCGTTCCTCCGCGACCTCGGCCACCGCGTGCCCGCCTTCGATTTCGGCGTGCCCGGCGTCACCTCGATGTCGGCCGACCTGCACAAGTACGGCTATGCGCTGAAGGGCGCGTCCGCGGTCCTCTACCGCACCGCCGACCTGCGCCGGCACCAGTTCTTCGTCGATACCGCGTGGCTCGGCGGCCTGTTCGGCTCGCCGGGGCTGCTCGGCACCCGCAACGGCGGGATCATCGCCGCCGCGTGGGCGGCGCTGATGCGCCTCGGCGAGGCGGGCTACCGCGACCTCGCCCAGCGCACCTGGACGCTCGCCGAGCGCCTCAAGGCGGGCATCCGGGCGATTCCCGGGCTGCGACTGGTGGGTGAGCCCGACATGACGGTGTTCGCGTTCACGTCGGACACGCACGACATCTTCGACGTCGCGCAGCGTCTCGCCGACCGCGGCTGGCACGTGGATCGCCAGAACGCGCCGCGCAGCATCCACCTCGTCGTGACCCCGCACCACGAAGCGGCCGCCGGACGGTTCCTCGCGGACCTCGCCGCCGCCGTCGCCGTCGCGGGTCCCACGGACGCCGCACGCGCCGCCGAGTCGGCCGCGCTCTACGGCGTGACGTCACACAGCCGGTCCGGCGCCGATCCGCGCGCCGCGGTCATCGCCGGCCTCGAAAGGTCGCTGGATCATGCTTGAGCAAGTCGCGGGCGCCGCTCGCCCGCCGTTCGTTCCGTTCGCGCCCCGCGCCGAGACGGGCACCGCGCCGCCGCGCGGTGATGCCTTCCGTCTCGCATCCATTGGCGCCGTCCTCGACGATGCGCCCGCCCGGTACGTCTCGATCATCGAGGCCGCCTGCCGCCGCCCCGAAATCCGGCCGCTGTCCTCGCCGGTCGCGTTCCGCGTCGATGCCCGCATGACCGTGCCCTTCTGCGTGCGCAGCGGCCACGAGGTCGTGCTCAACGCCCGGTCGCTCGCCACGCCGCCGGCGGCGGCGGTGCATCTGCGCCACGCGCTCGAGATCGCGCTGCTGCATCGCGCGCTCGACCTGGCGGCGCGGCCGTTCTGGCACCGCGTGGCCGCGGCGCTGCTCGCGTGCCGCGCGGCCGCCTGCTATTTCGGGTCGATCATCTTTCTCGAGCAGGAGTTGACGCGGCCGCATCTCTCCAAGGATCTGGCCGCGGCGCTCGACCGCTGCGCGCAGCCGCTGCCCGACCTGGGCGCCGTCGCCACCGATGCCGCCTTGCGCGGCATCGCCTGCAGCCTGCTCGCGCTGCAGGGCGTCAGCGTCCGCGTGGACGGCGACGAGTGGCGCGCGGAGATCGGGGATGCCGCGGCGCTGCTCGCCGACCTGGCGCCGCTTGCCGCCCCCACCGAGGTGGTGATCGCCTCCGGCGCGGACGCCCGCGCCCGCCTCGATCCGCGTACCGGGCTCAACAACTACGGGTGCTGCCCGCGTCCGCGGCCCTGGGCCGTGACCTTCTCCTCGTCCACCGCCACGTCGATCTCGGACCTCGCCTACCAGAGCGCCGAGCTGCTGCGCGCCGACCTCATCGCGGCGGCGGGCGAGGGCGGGCTCGGCGGCGCGTATTCCGCGCACGTGGAGGCCATTCGCGAGGGCTTCTCGCGGGTCCTGGGTCTGCAGGACGACGGGACGGCGGTCATGCTCGCCGGATCGGGCACCGACGCGGAGCTGTACGCGCTGTATCTCGCGACCATCGACGAGCGTCCGGTGGTGAACCTCGTCGTCGCGCCCGACGAGACCGGGCGGGGCGTGGTGAGCGCCGCGGCCGGACGGCACTTCTCGGAGCTCACCGCCCGGGGCAGCGCCGTGCGCGTCGGGGATCCCGTCGCCGGCTTCGATCCCGCACGCGTGCGGCTCGCCACCGTCGGGGTGCGCGGCGAGGACGGCGAACTCATCGATGCGGCGGGCGTGGACGCGCAGGTCGAGCGCGCCGTGGACGAGGCGGTGGCGGCCGGCGCACGGGTGCTGCTGCACGTGGTGGACTCGGCCAAGACCGGCCTCGGCGCACCGAGCCTCGCGCTGGTCGATGCGCTCTGCGCGCGGCACGGCGAAGCGATCGACGTGGTGGTGGACGCGTGCCAGATGCGCGTCGAGGTCGCGGAGATGCAGGCGTATCTCGCGCGCGGATGGCTGCTCCTCATCACCGGATCCAAGTTCTTCACCGGCCCGCCCTTCTCCGGCGCGCTCGTCGTGCCGCCCGCCTTGGCCGCGCGCGCGGCGCGGTTGCCCCCGCCGCCGGCCGGCCTGTCCGACTACTCCAATGCCGCCGAGTGGCCGCCGCAGTGGCCGCGCCAGCGCGCCGCGATTGCGGCGTGGCGCAACTACGGGCTCCTGTTCCGGTGGCAGGCGGCGTTGTGGGAAATGCAGGCGTTCTACGCCGTGGACGTGGCGCAGCGCATCGCGACGCTGCGGACCTTCGGCGAGCGCGTCCGGGAGGGGATCGAACGCTGCGCGGTCACGCGGTTCGTGCCGACGCCGGTGTTCGACCGCTCGCAACTCGGCGTGCCGAGCGCGGTGGTCGCGCCGCAGACGATCTTCACCTTCATGGTGCTGCGCGAGGACGGCGTGCCGCTGACCGTCGGCGAGGCGCAGGCCGTGTACCAGTGGCTCAACGTCGACATCTCGCATCAGCTTCCGATGTCGGCTTCGGAAGCCGATCTGGCCCTCGCGCGGCGGCGGTTCCACATCGGCCAGCCGGTCAAGCTCGGGCGCCGCGGGTCCGAGTTCATCGGCGGGCTGCGCATCTCGGCGGGTGCGCGCCTCGTCTCCGGCGTGGCGTTCGACCCGGCGCTCGGACCGACGCCGGCGATCCGCCTCGAGCGCGAGATCGCCGACGCCCTCGCGATCCTCGACAAGATCGCGCTGATCGTGCGGCACTTCGACGATCTGTCGAGCACCATCCTGCCGCCGGCGAACGACATCGCCAGGCTGTACGAAGTGTAGGGCGAGCCGGTGCTGGAGCGGATCCGCGCGCTGCGCCGGGAGGTGTTCGACCTGCGGTACGAGATGCGTGCGAACGCGCGCGAGGCATCGGGCGCGAGCGGCAGGAGCGCGGTTGCGCAGGCCATGGACATGATCCGGCTGCGCCTCGGTCCCGGGTGCCTGCATTACGGGGACTATTACAAGCTGCGGCTCTACCGGCCGGAGCTGAGCCCCGACGAGAAGCGGAGCTACGTCGGCAACAAGGCGCTCGCGCGCCGCACGCAGTGGGAGCTGCTCGCCGACGACAAGCTCCTCGGCTACGCGCTGCTGCACGCGCTCGGCGTGCGCACGCCGCGGGTGCTCGCGCTCGCGCACCCGTTCCGCCGCTTCCTCGACCGCCCGACGCTGCGCGACGCCGGGTCGGTGCGCGAGTTCCTGATCGCCGCGGAGTATCCGTTCGTCTCCAAGCCGGTGAACGGCATGTTCAGCCACGGCTTCGCGGTGCTCGAGGACGTGGACGCCCAGCGCGGGACACTTTCCGTCGGCGACGGCAAGACCGTCGCGCTCGACCGCTTCGCCGCCGAGCTCGCGCAGGCGCCGGCGGGCATGATCCTTCAGGAGCTGCTGCGGCCGCATCCGGAGATTGCCGCGGAGATCTCGCCGCGCCTCTGCACGCTGCGCGTCATCGTCACGCTCGACGAACGCGGTGCGCGCCTCTTCAGGACGGTGTGGAAGATCGCCGGCCCGGGCAACGACGCGGACAACTACTGGCATCCGGGAAACATGATGGCGAAGCTCGACCAGGCCACCGGCGCGGTGGAGCAGGTGATGACGGGCCTCGGGCCGCGCTTCCGTCTGGTGGAGCGCCATCCGGCGACGGGCCGGGCGCTGCGCGGGTTCCGCGTCCCCTGCTATCGCGAAGCGGTCGCGCTCACCCTCGCGGTGGCGCCCGCATTCTCCGGATTGGCGCTGCAGGCCTGGGACATCGCGATCACCCCGGAGGGGCCGGTGCCGATCGAGATCAACGACATCGGCAGCCTGTGGGTCCCGCAGACGGTCTACCAGCAGGGTCTGCTGGCCGACGCCGAGTTCAGGCGCGCGATGGCGTGCGTGCGCGGCTAGCGCGGGCCGACGCTACTGCAGCGTCCAGTCGTGGCCGCACTTGCGGCAGCGCACGCGCAGCCACGCGTCGCCATCGGCCGCGGCGTCGACCACCTCGAAGCGCGCGTATGCGTTGCAGGAGGCGCAGACCGACTGCTCGCCGTAGTACTCGGCGCGTGCCATGACGAAGCGATAGCGCCGCCAGGCGAACCAGCCGACGATGCCGCTGCCGAACACGACCGCGAGCGCCGTGACCGCCTTGGCCGGGCCCTCGCGGAAGCTCATCTCCTCGAGGAGCGCCGCGACCAGCACCATGCACAGGAAGCAGGTGACGAGCGACAGGTGGCCGTCGATGAGCTGCCGCTCGTACCACTTGCGGAAGCCCAGGCGGCGGACGCTCTGCGCGAGGCTCATGGGTCAGTCGCGGATCTCCGCGATCACCGGCGCGTGATCCGAGGGCCGCTCGAGCTTGCGCGGCTCGACGTCGACGGTGCAGGCGCTGCACGCGGCGGCGAGCGGCGACGAGAGCAGGATGTGGTCGATGCGCAGTCCCATCTTCCGGCGGAAGGCCATCATGCGGTAATCCCACCACGTGAACGAACGCTCCGGCTGGTCGAACAGCCGGAAGCTGTCGGTGAGGCCGATGCCCAGCAGCCTGCGGAACGCCTCGCGTTCCGGCTCGCTGAACAGCACCTGCCCCGCCCAGGCCTGCGGGTCATGCACGTCGCGTTCCTCCGGCGCGATGTTGTAGTCGCCGAGGACCGCGAGCCGGGGATGGGCGGCAAGCTCGCGGGTGAGCCAGTCGGTGAACGCCGCGAGCCACCGCAGCTTGTACTGGTACTTGTCGGATTCGACCGACTGTCCGTTCGGGACGTAGGCGCAGACGATGCGCGCGCCGTCGATGGTGGCGGAGATGACGCGCTTCTGCTCGTCCTCCAGCGCGGGGATGCCGTGCAGGACGTCGACGATCGGCCGGCGCGAGACGATGGCCACGCCGTTGTAGGTCTTCTGCCCGCAGTGCACCGCCGCGTAGCCCGCGGCCTTCAGCTCCGCATACGGAAACTTCTCGTCCTCGAGCTTGGTTTCCTGCAGGCACACCACGTCCGGCTGCGTGCGGGCGAGCCAGTCGAGGAGATGGGGGAGACGAACCTTGAGCGAATTGACGTTCCAGGTCGCAAGCTTCATGGGCGCGACCTGCGAAGTCGGGGGATGTGCAAGGGGGCCTGCTCCCTTGCTGCGTCGATGACGTTCCAGGTGGCGAGATTCATGCGCGGGAGTTTAACCGCGCATGCGCCCCGCCACCGCTATTGCGGCAGGTAGCGCCCGCGTCCTGCGTCGATGGGCGGGGCGTCCGGCGGCGCCTGTGGCGTATACCGGCCGCGCGGGGGTTCCTCGGCAGGCTTCTCGGCCGCCACGGGCGCCGGCGCCGGCTTGGCGGCGGGCGCGGCGGCGCGCGCGCCGGGCGGCGCCGACTTGGGATAGCCGGCGGTGTCCAGCGCAGCGTTGTACATCGACGCCTCGAAACCCTTCTGCACGTCGCGGCCGACGGTCATCACCGGCACTTCCATCTCCCCGGCGACCTTCTTCAGCTCCGCGCGGGTCTCCTCGCTGCCGACCGAGACCTCGCGATACGGCACGCCGCGCTTGGCCAGCAGCTCGCGCGCGTCCTTGCACGGCGCGCACTCGGCGGCGGTGTAGAGCGTGACGGGAAACTTCTTCGCGGCCTGCTGCAGCTCGTAGCTGCCCTGTCCGCCCTCGGCGGCGCCCGGATCGCGCGCACGCTTCTGCACGTCGCGGGCGAAGGCGGGCGGCGGCGTGTCGGTGAAGTTCACCTTGCCGTCCTTGTCGATCCACCGGTAAAGCTGCGCCTGGGCCGCGGTTGCGGCCAGCGCGAGTGCGATGGCGATGCCGATCCGTCCCATGCCGCTCTCCCCGGAAACCCCGAGCCATCATAGCACCGGGGTCTGCCCGGACCGTCCACCGCCGCAGCGGGGCGCGGCATCCGTCACATCGTGGTGCGGCCGCCGCGCGTCGCCCCGGAGCTGCGCTCAGGCGAGCGCGGTCTCGGTCATGCCGTTGTGCCGCAGGAGCGCATCCACCGTGGGTTCGCGGCCGCGGAACGCGCGGAACGACTCCATTGCCGGACGGCTGCCGCCCACCGACAGGATCTCCTCGCGGAAGCGCCGGCCGGTCTCCGGGTCGAGCACCCCATGCTCCTCGAACAGGCTGTAGGCGTCGGCGGAGAGCACCTCGGCCCACTTGTAGCTGTAGTAGCCCGCGTCGTAGCCGCCGGCGAAGATGTGGCTGAAGCTGTTCGGGAAACGGTTGAAGGCCGGCGGCATCACGACGGCGACCTTCCCGCGCACCTCGTTCAGCACGTCCATGTAGCCGCGCCCCGCTGCAGGGTCGAAGTCGAAGTGCAGGCGCATGTCGAACATCGCGAACTCGATCTGCCGCACCATCTGCATGCCGGCCTGGAAGTTCTTCGCCGCGATCATCTTGTCGAAGAGGGCGCGCGGCAGCGGCGCGCCCGTGTCCACGTGCGCGGTCATGTGGGAGAGCACGTCCCACTCCCAGCAGAAGTTCTCCATGAACTGGCTGGGCAGTTCCACCGCGTCCCATTCGACGCCGCGGATCCCGGACACGCCGAGATGGTCCACGCGCGTGAGCAGGAGATGCAGGCCGTGGCCGAACTCGTGGAAGAGCGTGATGACGTCGTCGTGGGTGAGCAGCGCCGGCTTGCCGCCGACCGGCGACGGGAAGTTGCAGACGAGGTGCGCGACCGGCGTCTGCACGCCGCCGTCGTGCTTGCGGCGCACGATCACGTCGTCCATCCACGCACCGCCGCGCTTGGTCTCGCGCGCATACGGATCGAGATAGAACTGGCCGACCAGCGCGCCGTCGCGATCGACGATGCGGAAGAAGCGCACCGCGGGATCCCAGACCTCGGCCTGGTCGGGCTGGATCTTCACCCCGTAGATCGACTCGACGACGCGGAACATGCCGGCGAGGACCTGCGGCTCGGGGAAATACTGCTTCACCTCGTTGTCCGAGAACGCGTAGCGCTTGACGCGCAGCTTCTCCGACACCCACGCGACGTCCCAGGCCTCGACCTGCTCGAGCCCGAGCTCGCTCCTCGCGAACGCGGTGAGCTCGGCCCAGTCGCGCCGGGCGAACGGCAGCGCGCGGCGCGCGAGGTCCTCGAGGAACTCGATCACGTGGGCGGGCGACTCGGCCATCTTCGGGACGAGCGAGACTTCCGCGTGGTTGGCGAAGCCGAGCAGCGCCGCCGCTTCCTTGCGCAGCGCCAGGATCCTGCCGATGAGCGGCGTGTTGTCCAGCTCCTGCGGCCCGAACTCGCTCGCGCGCGTGGCCGATGCCCGATAGAGCGTCTCGCGCAGCGCACGGTTGTCGGCGTACTGCATCACCGGGATGTAGGAGGGCGCCTGCAGCGTGAGTTTCCAGCCCTTGCGCCCGTCCTTCTCCGCGGCCTCGCGCGCCGCCTCGAGCACGTCATCGGGCAGGCCCGCGAGCTCGGCGGGATCCTCGACGTAGCGCTTGAACGCGTTGGTGGCGTCGAGGACGTTCTCGGAGAACTTCGCCGCGAGCGCCGCGAGCTCGTCCATGATCGCCGCGAAGCGCTTCTTCGCCCCGTCGGCGAGCTCCGCGCCGCCCAGGCGGAAGTCGCGCACGGCGTTCTCGATGATCTTCTGCTGCGCCGTGTCCAGCCCGGCGAACGCCGGCGAGGCCGCGAGCGCCTTGTACTTCTCGAACAGCGCGAGGTTCTGCGCGAGCTCGGTCCAGTACTGGGTGACCTTCGGCAGGTTCTCGTTGTACGCCTCGCGCAGCGCCGGCGAGTCGAGCACGGCGTGCAGGTGCGCGGCCATGCCCCAGGCGCGGCCGAGGTGCTCGTTCGCGTCCTCCAGGGGGCGCACGAACCCTTCCCACGTCGGCGGCGTGTCGGCGGACACGAGGCGCTCGACCAGCGCGCGGTTCTCGGCGAGGAGCCGGTCGATCGCCGGGGTGATGTGTTCGGGGCGGACCTGCGCGAACTTCGGCAGTCCGGAGAAGTCGAGCAACGGATTCATCGGGTGCTCCTGGGGGAGGTTCGACCGGCTCGGGCCGGCTATCGGTCCTGTCGTTCGGCCGCCTGCACGGTGTTCGCGAGCAGCATGGTGATGGTCATCGGCCCGACTCCGCCGGGCACCGGCGTGATCGCCGAGGCCTTGCCCAGCATCGACTGGAAGTCGCAGTCGCCGGCGAGCTTGCCGTCGGGCAGGCGGTTGATGCCGACGTCGATCACCACCGCGTCGTCGCGGATCATCTCGCCGGTCACCAGGCGGGGCCGACCCACGGCGACGACGAGGATGTCCGCGCGGCGCGTGTGCGCGGCGAGGTCCGGCGTCTTGGAGTTGCAGATGGTGACGGTCGCCCCCTTCCGCAAGAGCAGGTGGGCGGCCGGCTTGCCGACGATGTTGCTCGCGCCGACGACGACTGCATGCTTCGCCCAGGGGTCGACGTTCTCGTCCGCGAGCATGGCCATGATGCCCGCCGGGGTACAGGGGACCAGGGCGGGATGGCCCGAGGCGAGCAGGCCGGCGTTCATGGGGTGGAAGCCGTCCACGTCCTTCTCGGGAGCGATGGCGCGGATCACCTTCTCCGCGGACACGTGCGCCGGCAGCGGGAGCTGCACGAGGATCCCGTGCACCTGCGGATTGCGGTTGAGCCGGGCCACGTGGTCGAGCAGCTCGGCTTCGGCGATGGACGCGGGCAGCTCGATGTGCGTCGAGTGGATCCCGACCTCCGCGCACGCCCGCACCTTGTTGCGTACGTACACTTTGGACGCGGCGTGCTCCCCGACCATCACCACCGCGAGGCCCGGCGTGCGGCCGCGCAGCGCGAGCGCCGCAATGCGATCGCGCAACTGTTCGCGCAGGCGGCGGGAGAGCGCCGTGCCGTCGATGACGCGGGTCTGCATTGGAGCGGGAAGGGGTGGGGGGTGCTGGGAATTCTAGCACCGGCGATTGAAGGACCGGCCCCCGTCTCGTACAATCCGGAACGGCATTTTGTTTATTGAAATGGCGCGATGCGTGCAACAACCCGGCGTGCAGGGCGCGGCGTGGGGACCCGCGACAGGGCGGTTTGCTGCCTCCGAGACCCGCGTATTAAGCTTCGCCCGCTGCTGCCGCTCGCGGTGCCGTTCGCGCGCCTGACGCCCTTCTCCGGAGGTTCCCCATGTCCGCTCTGCCCGACTTCAACGCCGCCAACGATCCGGACGTCCTCGAAACCCAGGAATGGCTGGATGCCCTGGAGGCCGTCCTCGAGCGCGAGGGCCCCGAGCGCGCGCACTACCTGCTGGAGAAGCTGGTCGAGAAGGCACGCCGCTCCGGCGCGTACCTGCCCTACCGCGCCCAGACGGCGTACATCAACACCATTCCCTCCCACCTCGAGGCGCGGTCGCCCGGCGACCACGTGCTGGAGGAGCGCATCCGCTCCTATTGCCGCTGGAACGCCATGATCATGGTGGCCAAGGCGAACAAGGGCGAGGGCGACCTCGGCGGCCACATCGCGAGCTTCGCGTCGGTGGGCACGCTTTTCGGCATCGGCCAGAACCACTTCTGGCACGCGCCGTCCGAGGACCACGGCGGCGACCTCGTCTTCTTCCAGGGGCACTCGGCCCCCGGCGTTTACGCCCGGGCGTTGCTGGAAGGCCGCCTCACCGAGGACCAGCTGGTCAACTTCCGCCGCGAGGTGGACGGCAAGGGCGTGTCCTCGTATCCCCACCCCTGGCTGATGCCCGACTTCTGGCAGTTCCCCACGGTGTCGATGGGCCTCGGCCCGATCCAGGCGATCTACCAGGCGCGCTATCTCAAGTACCTCCACGCCAGAGGCCTCGCGAACACCGCGAACCGCAAGGTCTGGGTGTTCTGCGGCGACGGCGAGATGGACGAGCCCGAGTCGCTGGGCGCGATCGGCATGGCGGCGCGCGAGAAGCTCGACAACCTCGTCTTCGTCATCAACTGCAATCTGCAGCGGCTCGACGGCCCGGTGCGCGGCAACGGCAAGATCATCCAGGAACTGGAGGGCGATTTCCGCGGCGCCGGCTGGAACGTGATCAAGCTGATCTGGGGCTCGTACTGGGACCCGCTGCTCGCGCGCGACAAGGACGGGGTCCTGCGGCGGGTGATGGAGGAGACGGTCGACGGCGAGTACCAGAACTACAAGGCGAACGACGGCGCGTTCGTGCGCAAGCACTTCTTCGGCAAGGATCCACGGCTGCTCGAGATGGTCTCGCGCATGTCCGACGAGGACATCTGGCGCCTGAACCGCGGCGGCCACGACCCGCACAAGATCTACGCGGCCTATCACAACGCCGTGAACCACAAGGACCAGCCGACCGTCATCCTCGCCAAGACGATCAAGGGCTACGGTCTCGGGCGGCAGGGCCAGGCGCAGAACCCCACGCACCAGCTGAAGAAGCTGGACATGACCACCATCCGGGAATTCCGCGACCGCTTCAACATCCCGATCCCGGACGACCGCCTCGAGGAGCTGCCCTTCTACGTGCCGCCCGCGGACTCGCCGGAGATGCAGTACCTGCACGAGCGGCGCCGCGCGCTGGGCGGGTACCTGCCGCAGCGCCGGCGCAAGGCCGAGAGCGTGCCGGCGATCCCCGACCTCTCCGCCTTCGAGCAGGTGATCAAGGCGACGGACCGCGAGGTCTCCACGACCATGCAGTTCGTGCGCTTCCTCACGGCGCTGATCCGCGACAAGAACATCGGCAAGCACGTGGTGCCGATCGTGCCCGACGAGGCGCGCACCTTCGGCATGGAGGGCATGTTCCGGCAGCTCGGCATCTTCGCCGTCGAGGGCCAGAAGTACACGCCGGTCGACAAGGACCAGGTGATGTACTACCGCGAGGACAAGGCCGGACAGATCCTCGAGGAGGGCATCAACGAGGCCGGCGCGTTCAGCTCCTGGATCGCCGCCGCGACCAGCTACAGCGTCTCCAACGTGGTGACGGTGCCGTTCTACATCTTCTACTCGATGTTCGGCCTGCAGCGCATCGGCGATCTCGCCTGGGCCGCCGGCGACCAGCGCGCGCGGGGCTTCCTGCTCGGCGGCACGGCGGGGCGCACGACGCTGAACGGCGAGGGCCTGCAGCACGAGGACGGCCACAGCCACATCCTGTCGTCGGTGATTCCCAACTGCGTGTCCTACGACCCGACGTTCGGCTACGAGCTGGCGGTGATCATCCACGACGGCCTGCGGCGCATGGTCACCGACCAGGAGGACGTGTTCTATTACATCACGGTGATGAACGAGAACTACGTCCATCCGGGGCTCGACCAGGCCGCGGACGCGAATGCGCGCGACGGCATCCTCAAGGGGATGTACCTGCTTCGCAAGGGCGAAGAGGCAAGAGGGAAGAGGGAAGAGAAAAAGCCGAGAGTGCAGCTGCTGGGGTCTGGGACGATCCTGCGGGAGGTCATTGCGGCGGCGGAGCTGCTGGAGAAGGACTGGGGCGTGGCGTCCGACATCTGGAGCTGCCCGAGCTTCACCGAGCTGCGCCGCGACGGGCTCGACGCGGAGCGCTGGAACCTCCTGCATCCGACCGAGACGCCGCGCAAGGGCTACGTCGAGACCCGCCTGGAGACGACCGCGGGCCCGATCGTCGCCTCGACGGACTACATGAAATCCTTCGCCGACCAGATCCGGCCGTTCATTCCCAAGGGGCGCACGTACCGCGTCCTGGGCACCGACGGCTACGGCCGCTCCGACACGCGCGAGAAGCTGCGCCACTTCTTCGAGGTGAACCGCTACTGGACCACCA
>CAZKHE010000035.1:0-36497 GCA_964552535.1 uncultured Enterobacteriaceae bacterium
CCGCCGTTGATGGCGATGTTCGCGCCGGTCACGAACGCCGCCTCCTCGGAGCACAGGTAGATGATCAGGCCGGCGACCTCCTCGGGCTTGCCGAGACGGCCGACCGGGATCTGCGGAATGATCTTGGTATCGAGGATGTCCTTCGGGATCGCCGTCACCATCTTCGTGCCGATGTACCCCGGGCTGATGGTGTTCACCGTCACGCCCTTGCGTGCCACCTCGAGCGCCAGCGACTTGGTGAACCCGTGCATCCCGGCCTTCGCCGCCGCGTAGTTGGTCTGGCCGAATGCGCCCTTCGAGCCGTTCACCGAGCTCACGTTGATGATCCGGCCCCAGCCGCGGTCCACCATCCCGTCGCACACGGGCTTGGTCATGTTGAAGACGCTGTCCAGGTTGGTCTTCATCACGGCGTCCCAGTCGGCCTTCGACATCTTCTTGAACGTCATGTCGCGCGTGATGCCCGCGTTGTTCACGAGGATGTCGATCGGACCCACCTCGGCGCTGATGCGCGCCACGCAGGCCTGGCACGACTCGAAGTCGGCGACGTCCACCGGCACCGGGTGGAAGTCGTAGCCCTTCGACTTCATCTCGGCATTCCAGCCGGCCGCGTTCTTGTTGCCGGGGGAGTGCGTCACGACGACGCGGAAGCCCGCATCGTGCATCTTGGTGCTGATCGACTCTCCCAGGCCGCCCATGCCGCCCGTGATCACCGCGACTCTACGCTGCGTCACCTTCGTCCTCCTTCGGTTTAGCCCTGTCCAGTACGTTCGGTACAGCTTGTTGTACGGGCATTATTCATCGCCGCCCCACGCCGGTCAAACGCAGCGGGCGCGTCACTCCATGTGCAGGCCGCCGTTGATGGAGATGTTGGCGCCCGTGACATAGCCGGCCTCTTCGCTGGAGAGGTACGCGATCAGCCCGGCGATCTCCTCCGGTTTCGCGAGGCGGCCCATCGGGATCTGCGCCACGATCTGCTGCAGCACCTCGGGCTTGATCGAGCGCACCATGTCGGTGTCCACGTAGCCGGGCGAGATCGTGTTCACGGTGATGCCCTTGCGCACGACCTCCTGGGCCAGGGCCTTGGTGAAGCCGTGCATGCCGGCCTTCGCCGCCGAGTAGTTGGTCTGGCCGAACTGGCCCTTCAGCGCGTTCACCGAGGAGATGTTGACCACGCGGCCCCAGCCGCGCTCCATCATGCCCTCGATCACCTGGCGCGTGACGTTGAAGACCGAGTTGAGGTTGGTGTTGATGACCGCGTACCAGTCGGTCGGGCTCATGCGCTTGAACAGGCCGTCGCGGGTGATGCCCGCCCCGTTCACCAGGATGTCGACCGGGCCCACGGTCGAGCGCACGCGGTACATCATCTCGGCGCAGGAGTCGTAGTCCTCGACGTTGCCCTCGGCGGCATACACCGTGTAGCCCTGCGAGCGCATCGACTCCAGCCACTCGTCCTTGCGCTCGTAGCCCGGCAGGCAGCCGGCGACGACGGTCGCACCGCCCTGGGCCAGGCGTTTCGCGATCGCCGTCCCGATCCCGCCCATGCCGCCGGAAATGAATGCCACGCGTTGGCTCATTGGTTTCGTTCCTCTTCTGCTTCGTATCGCGCGAGCGGGCCCGCGCTCTCCCCGGCGGCGGGTGTCCCCCCGCCGCCCCGTTGCGCCCGGGTCAGCGCTCGACCGCGAGCGCCACCCCCATGCCGCCGCCGATGCAGAGGCTCGCAAGCCCCTTCTTCGCATCGCGGCGCTGCATCTCGTGCAGCAGCGTCACCAGGACCCGGCAGCCGGACGCCCCGATCGGGTGGCCGATCGCGATCGCCCCGCCGTTCACGTTGATCTTCGACGTGTCCCAGCCCATTTCCTTGTTGACCGCGCAGGCCTGCGCGGCGAACGCCTCGTTGATCTCCATGAGATCGAGGTCCTGCGGCGACCAGCCGGCCTTGGACAGGCACAGCTTGGACGCCGGGACCGGGCCCATGCCCATGATCTTCGGATCGAGCCCCGCCGAGGAGTAGGCGCGGATGCGCGCCAGCGGCTTCAGCCCCAGCTGCTCGGCCTTCTTCGCCGACATCATCACCACCGCCGCGGCGCCGTCGTTGATGCCCGAGGCATTGCCCGCGGTCACCGTGCCGGCCTTGTCGAACGCCGGCTTCAGCGACGCGAGCTTCTCCGCCGTGGTGCCGTGCTTC
Source organism: uncultured Enterobacteriaceae bacterium (assembly GCA_964552535.1). Lineage (GTDB taxonomy): Bacteria > Pseudomonadota > Gammaproteobacteria > Burkholderiales > SG8-39 > CAZKHE01. The sequence continues at coordinate 2,186 of CAZKHE010000035.1, forward strand.
GGGTACTCGTCGGTGTCGAACACCAGCGGGTCGCCCTTGCGCTGCGGAATCGAGACCGGAACGATCTCGTCGCGGAACCGGCCGGCCTTCTGCGCGGCCTCGGCCTTCTGCTGGCTCGCCGCGGCGAAGGCGTCCTGCTCCTCGCGCGTCACGCCGTACTTCTTCGCCACGTTCTCGGCGGTCACGCCCATGTGGTACTGGTTGTAGACGTCCCACAGGCCGTCCACGATCATCGTGTCCACGAGCTTGGCGTCGCCCATGCGGAACCCGTCGCGCGAGCCCATCATCGCGTGCGGGGCCATGCTCATGCTCTCCTGGCCGCCGGCGATGACGATCTCCGCGTCGCCCGCCTTGATGGCCTGCGCGGCGAGGTGCGTCGCCTTGAGCCCCGAGCCGCAGACCTTGTTGATGGTCATCGCCGGCACCATGTCGGGCAGGCCCGCCTTGATGACCGCCTGGCGCGCCGGATTCTGGCCGACGCCGGCGGCCAGCACCTGGCCCAGGATCACCTCGGAGATCTGCTCGCCCGCGAGGCCGGTCTTCGCCAGCAGCGCCTTGATGACGTGCGCGCCGAGATCCGCCGCGGGAATCTTCGCGAGCGTTCCGTTGAAGCTGCCGACCGCGGTGCGCAGGGCGGCGACGATCACGACATCGGTCATTGCAAACCTCCTTGTGTGTGGGCCCGGGCGGCCCGTTCAGTCGATGCGCTGCCGCACGTAGCGGCCAGGCGCGTCCTCGATCGGCTTCGCCCGCGCGTTGCCCAGCCGCTTCGGCGCTGCCTTCTCGCCGCCGGAAAAGCGCGCGAGCCAGTCGTTCCAGTCGCGCCACCAGCTGCCGGGGCGCTCTTCGGCGGACGCGAGCCAGGCCTCGGCCTCCGCCGGGGTGGCCGCCTGCGTCCAGTAGCTGCGGCGGTTCTTCGCCGCCGGATTGACCACCCCCGCGATGTGGCCGCTCGCGCCCAGCACGAAGCGCCGTTCGCCCGACACGAGCTGCGTCGTGCGGTAGGCGCTCTTCCACGGCACGATGTGGTCCTCGCGGGTGGCGAGGACGTACGTCGGCGCCGTGATCCGGGCGAGATCGATCTCCGCGCCGAGCATCGGCACCTTGCCGGCGACCTTCAGGTTGTTCTCCAGGTACGCATTGCGCAGGTACCACGCGAAGAACGGGCCCGGCAGGTTGGTGCTGTCGCCGTTCCAGTAGAGGATGTCGAAGGCGTCCGGCGACCGGCCCTTCAGGTAGTTGTTGACCACGTACGACCAGACGAGGTCGTTCGCGCGCAGGGCGTTGAACACCTGCGCGAGGTCGCGTCCGGACTTGATCCCCCCGGCGCCGATGGTGGCCTCCGCGGCCTTCACGCTCGCCTCGTCCACGAACACGCCGATCTCGCCCACGTCGAGGAAGTCGAGCATCGTGGTGAGGAAGGTGACGCTCTCGACCCAGTCCTCCCCGCGGGCGGCGAGCACGCCGAGCGCGCAGCCCAGGAGGGTGCCGCCGACGCAGAACCCGAGCACGTTGAGGCGCTCGCTCTTCCCGACGTCGCGCGCCACGCGCATCGCCTGCAGCACCCCATGCTCCAGGTAATCGTCCCAGGTGAGGTGGCCCTGCTCCGCGGTCGGGTTGCGCCAGGACACCATGAACACCGTGTTGCCCTGCTCCACCGCGTAGCGGACGAACGAGTTCTCCGGCGAGAGGTCGAGGACGTAGTACTTGTTGATGCACGGCGGCACCATCACCAGCGGCCGCTTGCGGACCTTCGCGGTCGTCGCGGCGTACTGGATGACCTGCATCACCTCGTTCTCGTAGATCACCTTGCCCGGCGTGACGGCGAGATTGCGGCCGACCTCGAACGCCGCCTCGTCGGTCTGGCTGATGCGGCCGCGCTCGACGTCGCCGATGAGGTTCTTCACGCCGCGCGCGAGCGCCTCGCCGTTGGAGTCGATCGCCGTGCGGATGGCATCGGGATTGGTCGCCGCGAAGTTCGCCGGACACAGCATGTCGACGTACTGGCGGGCGAAGAAGCGCAGCCGCTGCCGCGTCTTCTCGTCCACGTCGGCGGCTTCCACCGCCTGGGTGACGAAGCGCGCGCCCAGCAGGTACTGCTGCTTGAGGTAATCGTAGTAGGGGTTGTCGCGCCACTCGGCCGCGCTGAACCGGCGGTCGCCGGGCTCGGGCGAGGCCACCGGCTCGTACGGCCCGCCCTGCTGCCGGCGCAGCGTACCGGTCCAGAGCTCGCCCAGCCGCCGCACGTACTCCATCTGCAGGGCGGCGATGCGCTGCGAGCTGAGCGCGAGTTGCGCGAGCTCAGCGCCTGCGCCCTGCCTGCCGGCCACGGCGAGAAAACCCTGCAGCAGGGCGTCGCCTGCAAGGAGGAAGGGCGCCTGGGGAACGGAGCCGGGGGGAGCGTCGTCGGACGGCACGGGTCGGTCGCGGACGGATGAAGCGCGGGGTGCCGGGACAAGCGGCACGATAGCCGGTCAGTATTGCACCGCACAAAAGGCGCGTCAAGCCGCGCCTGCGGCCTCAGACCGCGTAATGATCCCGGTACCAGGCCACGAACCGGCGCACGCCCTCCTCGAGTGGCGTCGCCGGCCGGAAGCCGACCGCCGCCTCGAGGGCGGCGATGTCCGCGGCGGTGGCCACGACGTCGCCGGGCTGCATGGGCTGCAGGTCGAGCTTCGGCTCCACCCCGAGCGCGCGCGCCATGGTACCGATGTAGTCGAGCAGCGCCACCGGCCGGTTGTTGCCGATGTTGAACACGCGCCACGGCGCAGACGAGGTCGCCGGCGAGTCGAGCGATCCGCCGGGCGAAGGCGGCTGGTCGGTGATGCGGACCACGCCCTCGACGATGTCGTCGATGTAGGTGAAGTCGCGCTGCATCGCGCCGTGGTTGAAGACGCGGATCGGCTCGCCGGCGAGCAGCGCGCGCACGAACAGGAACGGCGACATGTCGGGCCGGCCCCACGGCCCGTAGACCGTGAAGAAGCGCAGGCCCGTGCACGGCAGGCCGAAGAGGTGCGCATAGCTGTGCGCCATCAGCTCGTTCGCCTTCTTGGTCGCCGCGTAGAACGAAACGGGATGGTCGACGCCGTCCTCCTCCGAGAACGGCATGCGGGTGTTGAGGCCGTACACGGAACTCGTCGACGCGTACACCAGATGCTTCACGCCGCCATGGCGGCAGCCTTCCAGCACGGCCGTGAACCCGGCGAGGTTCGCGTCCACGTAGGCGAACGGGTTCGACACCGAGTAGCGCACGCCGGCCTGCGCGGCGAGATTGACCACCGCGTCGAAGCGTTCGCGCGCGAACAGGCGCGCCACGCCGTCGCGATCGGCGAGGTCGAGGCGCTCGAAGCGGAAGCGCGCATGCGGCGCGAGGCGCGCGAGCCGCGCCTCCTTCAGCGCGACCTCATAGTAGTCGTTGAGGTTGTCCAGTCCGACCACGCTGTCGCCGCGCTCGAGGAAGCGCAGCGCGGTGGCGGCGCCGATGAATCCGGCTGCGCCGGTGACGAGTACGTGCATGCTAGGCTCTCTCCCGCTCGCTCCGATTATAGGGGCCGGCCGTCCGCGCCCTCCCCATGCACATCGTCGCCATCGCCTGGATCTACGTGACCTTCCTCATGGCGGTCACGGAGACGAGCTTCGTCGCCGGTGCGGCGACCTTCCTGCTCTACGGCGTCCTGCCGCTCGCGATCATCACCTACATCTTCGGCACGCCGTGGCGCAAGGCGCGGCGGCGCGCGGCGGAGCAGGCTTCAATGGCTGTGCCCGCTGACCGCGCCGACGAGCCAGATCGCCGCGACGCCAAGGCCGATCAGTAGCACCTGCTGCGCGGTCGCGGAGAGCTCGGTGCGCTTGTGCAGGCCCGGGATGAGGTCGGCGACGGCCACGTAGATCATGCTCGCCGCCGCGATGGCGAGCATGGTGACGATCCACGCCTCGAGCGCCTGCAGGGCGAAATACCCGAGCAGCGCGCCGACGACCATGGCGAGACTCGACAGGACGTTCAGCGCGAACGCCTTGACGCGGCTGTAGCCGGAATGAAGCAGGATCACGAAGTCCCCGACCTCCTGCGGAATTTCGTGCGCGATCACGGCCGTCGCCGTCACCACGCCGAGGGTGGTGCTCTCCATGAACGCTGCCGCGATGAGCACGCCGTCGACGAAGTTGTGAAAGCTGTCGCCGACCAGGATGATGAGGCCGGAGCGGCCGTGGTCGTGAGCGTGCGCCGCGGGCCCGTGGCTGTGCCCGTCGTGCGCCTCGCACTCCTCCAGGTGGCAGTGGCGCCACAGCACCAGCTTCTCGAGCACGAAGAAGCCGAGGATGCCGCCGAGCACCGTGGCGGTCAGCGCGTGGGTGTCGGTGGTCGCCTCGAAGGCGTGCGGCAGCACCTCGAGGAACGCGGCGCCGAGCAGCGCGCCGATGGCGAAGCTGATGAGCGAGTTGACCCAGCGCTGCGGCGCGGCGAGCGTGAACACCGCGGCGGCGGCGGCAGAGAGCACGCCGCCCAGCGCGGCGGCAAGCAGGATCTGCGGGAGCGTACCCATGGAGCGAGCCTTGCGGAACCGGGATCAGTCGAGCCAGACGAGCGCGGCCATGCGCCCGGTCACGCGGCTGCGGCGATAGGAGAAGAAGCGCGCCTCGTCCGTGAAGGTGCACCAGGTGCCGCCCGCGACCGCGGCGACGCCGAGCCGCGCGAGACGCAGGCGCGCGAGCGCCGCGAGATCGGCGTGCCACTTGCCCGGTGCGCCGGGACGGAATGCCGGCGCGGCGTCCGCGTCGCGCTCCAGGAACGCGGCGCGGACCTCCGGCCCCACTTCGAATGCGTCCTGCCCGATGGCCGGGCCGAGCCAGGCGACGAGATCGCCGGCCGCCACGCGCATGGCCTCCGCCGTCCGCTCGATCACCCCCGCCGCGAGGCCGCGCCACCCGGCGTGCGCGATGCCGACCACGGTGCCCGCACGATCGGCCAGCAGCACCGGCATGCAGTCGGCGACCTGCACCGCGCAGACGACCCGGTGGGAGCGCGTCCACGCGGCGTCCGCGGTCACCGGCGCGGACACCGCCGCCGCATCCACGACGTCGACCCCGTGCACCTGATGCAGCCAGACCGGGTCGTGCGGCAGCACGGCGCGCAGGACCGCGCGGTTCTGTTCCACCGCGAACGGATCGTCGCCGACACGTTCGCTCAGGTTGAAGCTCGCATACGGGCCGTGCGAGACGCCGCCCGCGCGGGTGGTCATGAGCGCCCGCACGCCCGCGGGAGCGGCCCACTGCGGCCGCAGCCAGTCCGGATGCGGCGCGGTCACGCGAGCGCGTCCAGGAGCGCGGCGAAATCGGCCGGCAGCGGCGACGACCACTCGCAGGCGGCACCCGTCTCGGGGTGCACCAGCGCCAGGCGCGCGGCGTGCAGCGCCTGGCGCGGAAACGCATCGAGCGCCGCGATGCCGCTGCCGCGCCGCGGACCGTATGCGGGGTCGCCCGCGAGCGGATGACCGATGCTCGCCATGTGCACGCGGATCTGGTGCGTGCGTCCGGTCTCGAGGCTGCATTCGAGCAGGGTCGCCGCGGCATAGCGCGCGAGCACCCGATAGCGCGTGCGCGACGGCTTGCCGCGCTCGACCACCGCCATGCGCGTGCGCTGCACCGGATGGCGGCCGATCGGTGCGTCGACCTCGCCGTCGGCGGCGACCGCGCCGTGCACCAGCGCGAGATACTGGCGGCGCACGGTGCGCGCGGCGAGCTGCCGGACGAGATCGGTCTGCGCGGTGAGCGTCTTCGCGACCACCATCAGGCCCGTCGTATCCTTGTCGAGGCGGTGCACGATGCCGGCGCGCGGCAGCGCGGCGTTCTCCGGCAGGTGATGCAGCAGCGCGTTGAGCAGCGTGCCGCGCCGGTTGCCGCTGCCCGGGTGCACCACCAGCCCGGCGGGCTTGTCGATCACGAGAAGCGCCGCGTCCTCGTGCACGATCGCGAGCGCGATGTCCTCGGGCCGATCCTCGACGGCGAGCGCCTCCGCGTCGGGCGCCAGCGCGACGCGCTCGCCACCCCACACCTTGCGCTTGCCGTCCACGTGCGCGGCATCGACCGTCACCCGGCCTTCCTTCACCCAGCCGGCGAGCCGGCTGCGCGAGTGCTCCGGAAACAGGCGCGCGAGGGCCTGGTCGAGGCGCAGTCCGGCGAGGTCGCGCGGGATCTCGCGCTCGGTCGCGCCGCCTTTGGGAGCGCCGGCCGCCGCACCGCTATAATCCGGCGGTTCCCTTTGCGCATCGCGAGGCATCATGGCGCGCATTCTAGTGGTTCTCCTCGCCCTCCTGTTGGGCGCCTGCTCGTCGCTGAACTTCGGCCGCGCCCAGGACGACAGCGCGAACTGGTCGGCGCAGCGCCTCTACCAGGAGGCCAAGGAATCGCTGAACGACGGCAACTATCAGCAGGCGATCCGCTATTTCGAGCGGCTGGAGTCGCGCTACCCGTTCGGCCGGTACGCGCAGCAGGCGCAGCTCGAGATCGCGTACGCGTACTATCGGGACGGCGAGACGGCCTCCGCCATCGCTGCCTGCGATCGCTTCATCAAGCTGCACCCCAACCACCCCAACGTCGACTACGCGTACTACCTGAAGGGGGTGGTGAACTTCGTCGAGGACCAGAACATCCTCACCCGGCTCTCCAGCCAGGACCCGGCGGAACGCGATCCGCGCTCGATGCGCGAGTCGTTCGCGGCGTTCAAGGACCTGGTGCAGCGCTTCCCCGACAGCAAGTACACGCCCGACGCGATCGCGCGGATGAACTGGCTGGTCAATGCGCTCGCCTCGCACGAGATCGCCGTGGCCCGGTATTACATGCGGCGGTCGGCGTTCGTCGCGGCGGCCAACCGCGCGCAGTACGTCGTGGAGAACTACCCGGGCGCCCCGGCCACCGAGGAAGCGCTGTTCATCATGGGGCGTGCCTACGACCGCATGGGCATGACGGACCTGCGCGACGACGCCGATCGCGTGCTCATCAAGAACTTCCCGGAGACCCGGCTGCTCAAGGACGGCGGACCGCGCAGCACCGCACGGTGGTGGCAGCCCTGGAACTGGTGATCCGGGCATCCTGAAGAGATTCTCGATGGGCGCCACCCCGTTCCAGGCCGCGCGGCAGTTCCTGCTCGACCACCGCACCGACTACTCGGCCGCGTACGCAGGCTTCCGCTGGCCCGAGCTCGACACGTTCAACTGGGCCCTCGATCACTTCGATCCGATGGCGCAGGGGAACGAGCGCCCGGCGCTGTGGATCGTCGGCGAGGACGGCAGCGAGGAGCGCCACAGCTTCGCCGAGCTCTCCGCGCGCTCGAACCAGGTCGCCAACTGGCTGCGCGCACAGGGCGTGCGGCGCGGCGACCACGTGCTGCTGATGCTCGGCAACGAGTCCGCGCTATGGGAGGCGATGCTCGGCCTGATGAAGCTCGGCGCGGTGATGGTTCCGGCGACCACGCTGCTCGCCAGGAACGACCTCGAAGACCGCTTCGCGCGCGGCAACGTGCGGCACGTCATCTGCGGCGCGGCGCACACCGCGAAGTTCGACGAGTTACCCGGCGACTACACGCGCATCGCCGTCGGCGGGGCCCCCGGCTGGCGCGACTTCGCCGCGAGCCGCGGTGCGGACCGGCACTTCGCACCGGAAGCGCCGACGCGCGCCACCGACCCGCTGCTGCTCTACTTCACCTCCGGCACCACCTCGCTGCCGAAGCTCGTGCTGCACAGCCACCAGAGCTACCCGGTCGGCCACCTGTCGACGATGTACTGGATCGGCCTCCAGCCGGGCGACATCCATCTCAACATCTCGTCGCCGGGTTGGGCGAAGCACGCGTGGAGCTGCTTCTTCGCGCCCTGGAACGCCGGCGCGTGCGTGTTCATCTACAACTACGCGCGCTTCAGCGCCCCGGCGCTGCTCGACGTGCTCGTGAAGCACGGCGTCACCTCGCTGTGCGCGCCGCCCACCGTGTGGCGCATGCTGATCCAGGCCGACCTCAAGGCGTGGCCGGTGAAGCTGCGGGAGGTGCTCGGCGCGGGCGAGCCGCTGAATCCCGAGGTCATCGACCGCGTGCGCGAGGCGTGGGGCCTGACGCTGCGCGACGGCTTCGGCCAGACCGAGACCACCTGCCAGGTGGGCAACAGCCCCGGGCAGCCGGTGAAGGCCGGAAGCATGGGGCGCCCCATGCCGGGTTATCGCGTGGCACTGCTCGACGTGGACGGCCGCCCTGCGGACGAGGGCGAGCTCTGTCTGGCGCTCGACCCGCGTCCGCTCGGGCTCATGCTCGGGTACGCGGGCGACGACCGCAGGACGGCCGACGTGCAGCGCGACGGCTACTACCACACCGGGGACGTCGCCGCGCGCGACGCCGAGGGCTACATCACCTACGTCGGCCGCGCGGACGACGTGTTCAAGGCCTCCGACTACCGCATCAGCCCGTTCGAGCTCGAGTCGGTGCTGATCGAGCACCCGGCGGTGGCCGAGGCGGCGGTGGTGCCGAGTCCGGACCCGCTGCGGCTGGCGATCCCGAAGGCGTTCATCGTGCTCGCGCCGGATGCCACGCCGTCGCGCGAGACCGCGCTGTCGATCCTCAGGTTCTCCCGGGAGCAGCTCGCACCCTACAAGCGGCTGCGCCGCATCGAGTTCGCCGAGCTGCCGAAGACCATCTCGGGAAAGATCCAGCGCAACAAGCTGCGCCACGCCGAGGCCGAGCGCGTGGCGCGCGGCGAGCGCCCCGCGATGGAGTACCGCGAGGAGGACTTCCCGGAGCTGCGCGGCGGCTGAGGCCGCGCCGGCGTTCCCTACACCGCGATCCGCTCGTCGCGGATGTGGGCCCGCACCACCGACTCGAAGTCCGGGTCGGCCTTGAACCCCAGCGCCAGCGCGCGCTCGGTGCGAAAGCGGGTCGGCCAGGTGCGCACGATCGCCTGGATCTTCGCGTCGGGGCGATAGACCACGCGTTTCGCCACCTGCTCGCCGGCGACGCGGCCGAGCGTCGCGAGCATCTCGCGCACCGACACGGTGAGGCCGGGCAGGTTGATCACGCGCTTCGTGCCCCACGCGGCGGACGGCAGATCGTGCGCGTGGATGAACGCGTCGACCACCCTCGACGGGGAGAGCAGCCACACGCCGGTCGCGTCGGGATCCACGGGGCACACGGACTCCACGCCGGCGAGCGGCTCGCGGATGATGCCGCTCGCGAACGAGGATGCAGCGAGGTTGGGCTTGCCCGGCCGCACGACGATCGTCGGCAGGCGCAGGCTGCGTCCGTCGATGTAGCCCTTGCGCGTGTAGTCGGTGACCAGGTACTCGCCGATCACCTTCTGCGTGCCGTAGGAGGTCTGCGGGTTCGGCGTGGTCGAGTCGTCGAGCGTTTCGGGCAGGTCGCCGCCGAACGCCGCGACGGAGCTCGTGAAGATCACCCGCGGGGGCCGCGCGAGCGTGCGGCAGTGCTCGAGCAGGATGCGCGTGCCGTCGAGGTTCACGCGATAGCCGAGATCGAAGTCGGCCTCGGCGCCGGCGCTCACCACCGCGGCCAGGTGGAAGACCGCGCCGGTGTCCGGGGCCATCGCGGCCGCGATCGCCCCGGGCGCGGCGAGGTCGCCGGTCACGCACTTGACCCGCGGATCCGCATTCGCGGGGAACGCCGTGTCGAAGCACGTCACTTCGGTCACGGGCGCCTCGCGGCCGTCGGCGCCGGCGAGCCCGCCCCGGTCGAGCAGCGCACGCGCGAGACGGTGGCCGAGAAACCCTCCGCCGCCGGTGATGAACACCTTCATGAGCCTTCCTCCGTCGCCGTTGCCTGCCGCGATTCTATGCGGAAGAACGCCTCGACTTCGGCGAGGTCACGCGTCCGCCGCATCGGCGGCAGGCTTGCGGTGAGCGTCCTGCCGTAGGGCTTGGTCACCAGGCGCACGTCGCAGATCACCAGGACGCCGCGGTCGGTCTCGTCGCGGATGAGGCGCCCGGCGCCCTGCTTCAGCGTGATCGCCGCCTGCGGCAGCTGGTACTCCATGAACGCGTTGCGGCCGGCCTTCTTCAGCGCCTCGATGCGCGCCTGCATCACGGGATCGTCCGGCGGCGCGAACGGCAGCTTGTCGAGCACCACGACCGAGAGCGCCTCGCCGCGCACGTCCACGCCCTCCCAGAAGCTCGCGCTCGCCACGAGCACGGCATTGCCCAGCGTACGGAAGCGCTCGAGCAGATCGGTCTTGGTCCCCTGCCCCTGCACCAGCAACGGATAGTCGAGGCCTTCCGCGGCGAACCGCTCGGCGAGCAGCGCGTGCGCCTGCCGCATGCCGCGCAGCGTCGTGAACAGCAGGAACGCGCGCCCGCCGCTCGCGCGGAGGACCGGCATGGCGGCCTCGACGACCGCCGCGGTGTGGTGCTCCGTGTTGGGCTCGGGCAGGCCCTTCGGCAGGTACAGGAGCCCGTGTGCGGCGTAGTCGAACGGGCTGTCCCAGCACGCGGTCTGCGCCTGCTCGAGCCCCATCTCCGCCTGGTAGTGCGCGAAGTCGCCCTGCATGGCAAGCGTCGCCGAGGTGAGGATCCACGCGCGCGGATGGCCGGCGAGCTGGCCGCGGAATCGCTCGGCGATGGAGAGCGGCGTGGCGTGCAGCGCCAGCGCCTGGCTGAACGCCTCGACCCAGCGCACCAGCCCCGCCTCCTCGCCCGCGGTCCAGCGCACCAGGCGCTCGTGCAGCTCGGCGCAGCGGCGCGCGCAGTTCTCCAGTCCCTCGGCGCGCTCCGACACTTCGGCGAGCGCAGCACCCAGCCCCGCCACCGCCTGCACTGCGAGCTCGAGTGACCGCATGAACTCCGCGTCGGCGACGAACTTCGCCGCCGCAGCGCGTCCCTCCTTCATGTTCACCGCGAGACGCAGGTCCCGGGCCGCGCGGTCGAGCCGGCGCACGCGCTCCGGGAGCTCGGCGACATCGCGCGCGTGAGCGAGGCTCTCGACCAGCGTGTCGCGGCAGAGGTCGAGCACCTGCCCGGTCGTGACGGTCTCGCCGAAGAAGAGCGTCGCCGTGTCGGGAAGCTGGTGCGCCTCGTCGAGGATCACCGTGTTGCAGGCGGGCAGGAGCTCGGCCATGCCTTCGTCGCGCAACATCACGTCGGCGAAGAACAGGTGGTGGTTCACCACGACGACGTCGGCCTCGAGCGCCTCGCGGCGCGCCTTCATCACGAAGCAGTCCTTGAGGTGCGCGCAGTTCTGGCCGAGGCAGTTCTCGCGCGTGGACGTCGCGAGGCTCCACGCCGCCGCGTTCTCCGACACTTCCGCCAGCTCCGCCCGGTCGCCGGTGCGCGTGCGCCGCGCGAAGCGCGCGATCGCCTGCAGGTTCACCGCCTCCTCCCGCGACGGCAGGCGCCCGTCCTGCAGGTTGCGTTCGAGGTGGTAGTGGCACACGTAGTTCGCACGGCCCTTGAGCAGCGCGGTGGTGACCGGCAGTCCCAGAGCGGCGCGCACCGTCGGCAGGTCGCGGTGATGGAGCTGGTCCTGCAGGGTCTTGGTGCCGGTGGAGACGAGTACCTTGCCGCCGAGTGCGAGCGCGGGCACGAGGTAGGCCACCGTCTTGCCGGTGCCCGTGCCCGCTTCGGCGATGAGCACTTCCCGCTGCTCGATCGCGTGCGCGACGCGCATCGCCATCTCGAGCTGCTGCGGGCGGAGCTGATACCCCGGAATGGCGCGCGCCAATGCGCCCTCGGGCGCGAACGCGGCGGCGATGATCTGCTGCGAGTCGGTCACGCGCCGATGCTAGCAGGCCGGCGGCACGGCGCTCACGCTCAGCGGATCTCGTCGACCCGCACGAATACGCTGCGGTTGTCGGAGCGGACGGTGCGGCTGCCGGAGAGGATGCCACGCTGATCCACCGCGCCCGATTGACCGACCCCGCCGAGCTCGATCCATTCGCCGAGGCGTCCGCTCGCGACGGTGGAGATGCCCTGCGTCTGCGCAGTGCCGTAGCCGGTGGGCCGGTCGCGCTGCGTGGCGACCTCGAGCGTCACGCGATCGCCCGACACCCGCGGCACCACGTAGAACCCGGTGTTGTAGCTCTGGAGGGTCGTCCCGCCCTGCACCACCGTCCCCCACGGCGTCTGCGTGATCGTGCCGGTCTGCACCGGCGCGGTCTGGCCCACGGAGATGAACGCCGGCGCGCCTTCGACCGCCTGCACCTGCTGCGCGACGCGCTCGGTACCGACGCTCGAGTTGTCCTGGAGGCGCACGTCGAGGTCGCTGCCGCGCGTGCCGATGGTCCCGGACACGCCCCCGCCGCGCTGCTGGAAGCTGCCGGCCGCGTCCTGGCGGACCGAAATGACCAGCCGCCGCGGCACCGTGTCGATCGCGGCCAGCGCCTGGCGGATCTGCTCGATGTTGCGGCGGCTCGCACGCAGGATCACCTGGTTCTGCATGCCGGTGATGGCGCCGCCGGGCTCCACGAGCGGCTGCAGGATGGGAATCACCTGATCGGCGCTGCGATGGCGCAGCGAGAACACCTCCACCTCGTCGGCGCGCGCAGCGACACCGGCGGCCAGGCAGGCCGCTAACAGGATGAGACGCAGGATGTGGCGCATCGCGGAATCACTTTGACTTCGGCCGGAAGATTTCCTACAGTACTTCACGATTTCAGGGCAAGGCAATGAATTCCCGCGTCTTTTGTGTGCTCTTCCTGGCGGCGGTCCTGTCCGGTTGCGCGAGCCGCGGCCCGGTCGCGCCCGAGGTCGCGCGCTTGCCTGCGCCGGATGCCGGGGCCGACGTCGCGCCGACCGCGCCGGTCGCCCCGCCCGACGTACTCACCAGCGAAGTCGCGCTCTTCGCGCTCTCCCAGCTCGGCGTGCCCTATGCCTTCGGCGGCGCCTCGCCGGACGCGGGCTTCGACTGTTCGGGCCTGGTGCGCTACGTGTTCCGCCGCGCCGGGAACCTCGACCTGCCGCGCACGACCTTCGAGCTCGCGCGCGTCGGGCAGACCGTCGCGCCGCCGTCGCTCGCGCCCGGCGACCTGGTGTTCTTCAACACCCTGCGCCGCGAGTTCTCGCACGTGGGCATCTATCTGGGCGAAGCGCGCTTCATTCATGCCCCCGCCGCCGGCGGCGTGGTCCGCATCGAAAACCTTCGCGCCGAGTACTGGCAGCGCCGATTCAATGGCGCCCGCCGCGTGGCGCTGGCGTACTGAACCGGGCGGCATCCGATCCTGCGGCGCCGGCGTAATCGGTGCCATGGTCACGTCTGGACATCGTTTCTCCCCGCGTCGGCGGCACACGCTCGCGCTCGGCGCCGCCGCCCTGCTCCCCGGCTGCTCGCCGCTGCGGCTCATCAACGAGCTGGCTCCGGTCGACACCTATCGGCGCACCGCCGATCTGGCCTACGGTCCGCACCCGCGCCAGCGACTCGACGTCTATGCGTCGGTGCAGGGCCCGCGCCCGGCACCGCTCGTCGTCTTCTTCTACGGCGGTTCGTGGCGCTCAGGCAGCCGCGGCGACTACCTGTTCGTCGGCGAGGCACTGGCCTCGCGCGGGTTCGTCGTCGCGGTGCCGGACTACCGCCTGTACCCGGAGGTGCGCTTCCCCGGCTTCGTCGATGACTGCGCCCTGGCGGTCGCCTGGATCCGCGCGCATGCGGCGTCGTACGGCGCCGATCCCGGCCGGCTCTTCGTCATGGGCCACTCCGCCGGCGCCTACAACGCGGCGATGGTGGCACTCGACGGGCGCTATCTGGCTCGCGCCGGGCTCGAGCCGCCGCGCATCGCCGGGTGGATGGGGCTCGCGGGCCCCTACGATTTCCTGCCCCTCGAAAGCCGGCTCCTGCGCAGCGTGTTCGGGTGGCCCGATACCCCGCCCGAGACGCAGCCGATCCGTTTCGTCGGGCCGGCCGCCCCCCCGACGCTGCTGCTCACGGCCGAGCGCGACGGCATCGTGAGCCCGGGGAATAGCGCCCGGCTGGCTGCCCGACTCCGCGAAGCGGCGCGCCCGGTGAGGATGATCACCTATCCGCAACTCGATCACCGCACGCTCGTCGGCGCTCTCGCCGCACCGCTGCGCGATCTGGCGCCGGTCCTGGACGACGTCGCCGCATTCGTCGCCGACGCGCCCGCCATCGCCTGAACCAACGCGAACGATTCTCATTTGTCTTGCATCTGAGAATCATTCCTGATAGGCTCATTGCCGATAGGGGGTTTGCCCCCGTTCACACCGCCAACTCGTCAACCTGTCGGGACTCGACTGCCATGAATCGCTCGCTCACCGCCGCCTCGGCGCTCGCCGCTGCCGGGCTTGCGCTCGCCGCCGCCCTTCCCTGGATCGCGCACGCGCAGGACAACAAGGTCCTGAACCTGTATACCGCGCGCCACTACTCCACGGACGAGGCGCTGTACAACGACTTCACCAAGCAGACGGGCATCAAGATCAACCGCATCGAAGGCGGCGAGGACGCGCTGTTCGAGCGCATCCGCGCCGAGGGCGCGAACTCGCCCGCCGACGTGTTCCTCACCGTGGACATCGGCCGCATCTGGCGCGCCGAGCAGGCCGGGATCTTTGCGCCGGTCAAGTCGAAGGTGCTCGAGAACCGCATCCCCGCGGCATACCGCGACCCCGAGGGCGAGTGGTTCGGCTTCTCGGCGCGGGCGCGGGTCATCGCCGTCAACAAGTCCATGGTGAAGCCGGGTGAGATCACCCGTTACGAGGACCTCGCCGACCCGAAGTGGAAAGGCAAGGTCTGCGTGCGCTCGAGCGGCCATCCGTACCAGCTCTCGCTCATGGCCGGGATGGTGTCGCACCTGGGCGAGCAGAAGGCCGAGCAGTGGGTGAAGGGGCTCGCCGCCAATCTCGCGCGGGATCCCAAGGGCGGCGACACCGATCAGTTGCGCGCCGTGGCCGCGGGCGAGTGCGCCATCGCGATCTCGAACCAGTACTACGTCGTGCGCCTGATGCGCTCGGAGAAACCCGAGGACAAGAAGGTGATGGAGAACCTCGCCATCGTCTGGCCCAACCAGCAGGACCGCGGCGTCTCGATGAACATCTCGGGCGGGGGCATGCTGAAGAACGCGCCCCACAAGGAGGCTGCGGTCAGGTTCCTCGAGTACCTCGCCAGCGATTCCGCGCAGGCCTACTTCGCCAACGGCAACAACGAGTGGCCGGTGGTCCCGAACGTCAAGATCAACAACCAGGCCCTCGAGCGGCTCGGGGACTTCAAGGCCGACGCGATCAACGTCGGCGAGCTGGGCCGCAATCAGCCGGTCGCCCAGAAGATCGCCGACCGCGCCGGCTACAAGTAATCCGGTCCGCGCCGGCGGCCGACCCGCCGCCGGTGCCGGCACGCGCGCGCCTCCTCCCTGCGCGCGCCGCCTTGGGGCGCTGCCGCTACGCTATGATCACGCGTTGCGCAGCGCCCCGTTCCTTTTGTTGCGCCAGATCAGCCCGACCGCAGCGTCGGTGCGGTACATATGACGAGTGGCGTCGGTCGCGGCGCCGCCCGATCTCTCCATTCATGTCAGGTCCGTCATGCCCGCCATCAAACAGGAAGACTTCATCCAGAGCGTCGCCGACGCCCTGCAGTACATCTCCTACTACCACCCGGTCGACTACATCAAGGCGCTGTCTGCCGCGTACGAACGCGAGCAGTCCGCCGCCGCGAAGGAGGCCATGGCGCAGATCCTCATCAACTCGCGCATGGCCGCCGAGGGCCACCGGCCGATCTGCCAGGACACCGGCATCGCCATCGCGTTCGTGCGCGTCGGCATGAATGCCCGCTGGGACGCGTCGATGACCGTGGAGCAGATGGTCAACGAAGGCACGCGCCGCGCCTACACCCACCCGGACAACAAGCTGCGCGGCTCGGTGCTCGCCGATCCGGACGGCAAGCGCGTGAACACGAAGGACAACTCCCCGGCGGTGACGCACATCGAGCTGGTGCCCGGCGACAAGGTGGAAGTCATCGTCGCCGCCAAGGGCGGCGGCTCGGAGAACAAGTCGAAGTTCGCCATGCTGCTTCCGAACGACAACATCGTCGACTGGGTGCTCTCCGTGGTGCCCACCATGGGCGCGGACTGGTGCCCGCCGGGCATGCTCTCGCTCGGCATCGGCGGCACGCCCGAGAAAGCCATGCTCATGGCGAAGTGGGCCATGATGGAGCCGATGAACATCCAGGAGCTCATCGCCCGGGGACCCCGCGACCGCTACGAGGAGTTGCGCCTCGAGCTCTACGAGAAGGTGAACGCGCTCGGCATCGGCGCGCAGGGCCTCGGCGGCCTGACCACCGTGCTCGACGTGAAGGTGAGCCATTACCCGACGCACGCCGCATCGAAGCCCGTCGCGCTGCTGCCCAACTGCGCCGCGACCCGCCACGCGCACTTCGTGCTGGACGGCACCGGGCCGGCGCACCTCGAGGCCCCGTCGCTGGAGGACTGGCCGAAGCTCGCGCTCGACTTCTCAACCAGCAAGCGCGTGAACGTGAACGAGCTCACCCCCGCGACGCTGAAGCAGTTCAAGGCAGGCGACCGCCTGCTCCTGAACGGCAGGATCCTCACCGGCCGCGACGCCGCGCACAAGCGCCTGGTGGAGATGATGCAGCGGGGCGAGAAGCTTCCCGTGGACTTCACCAACCGCTTCATCTACTACGTCGGCCCGGTCGATCCGGTACGCGACGAGGTGGTGGGACCCGCCGGTCCGACGACCTCCTCGCGCATGGACAAGTTCGTCGAGCCGATGCTCGCGCAGGCGGGCCTCATCGGCATGATCGGCAAGTCCGAGCGCGGCCCGGCGGCGACCGAGTCCATCAAGAAGCACGGGGCGATGTACTGCATCGCCGTCGGCGGCGCCGCCTACCTCGTGTCCAAGGCGATCCGCGGGTCGAAGGTCCTCGCGTTCGAGGACCTCGGCATGGAGGCCATCTACGAGTTCGAGGTGAAGGACATGCCGGTGATCGTCGCGGTGGACTCCACCGGCGGCGCCGTGCACAAGACCGGCCCCGCCGAGTGGCGCGCGAAGATCGGCAAGATTCCCGTCGTCACCGCGTAGCGCGCCGCGGCTCCTCGGATCAGGGAAGCGGCAGTTCCACGAACGCGGCGCCTGCGGGCGCCGCTTCTCCTCGTGCGGCGTGCGCGGTGTGGCATGCAAGGCGGGTCACGCGATCGAGCGCCACGTCGGTCGCCTCCAGCCCCGCGTGGGCCAGCGGCGCCAGCAGGGCGGCGCGCGCATCGTCCATGGCGCCGTACGCGCCGGCGAGCAGCCAGACGTTGCGCTCGCAGTCGAGCAGCATGGCGACATACACCTCCCGCGTCGTGACCATCTCGCCGTCGATGCCCGGAAGGTCGAGCGGGGCGACGTACAGCGCGCGCAGGTGGGTGGTCCAGTAGCCCTTGGCCCCCAGCGTCGCCTGACGCCGGAGGGCGAGGCGCGCCAGCGCGTCGTCGGGGCCGAACCCGGTGGCGTCGATGTCGGCCCACGTCACGCTGGTCAGCTCCTGTGCGAGGGGCGCCCACCATGACTGCGGCGTCTGCGCTCGGGCGGACAGCGGACTGCAGCAGGCAGCCAACCCCACCAAGGCAGCGACGGCCCGCACGGCACGCTTCAGGTAGCGACGGCTCATGCGGCGCCGGTGAGCAAGACACGTGCCCCACTCCTTTTGCCTGTGGAATCACCGCTCCGGACACAACCGTCGGCAATCCCTACCGGATGCCAGGCGCGTGAACTACCGCCCGCACGGGCCGGAATCGGCCGGCCGCCCTCGCCCTGCACGCTTGATCTGAGTCAAGGGACCCAATGCGCCGTCGACTAGCCTGACGTAGACAAGCGAAGCGTGGGGCCTTCCGCGCTCGACACAAGGGCACGTCAAGTGACCGCAACGGAGGAGACGAAGGCAGGCGGTGGTGCGCCCGCGGGAGGCCGGGCGTGAGTCCGTATGTCGTCTTCCTGCTGTACCTCCTGGCGATCCTCGGCTTGGTCGCGCTGATGCTGATCGCCAACGCGGTGCTCGGTCCCAAGCCTGCGCCCACCGAGACCAAGCTCGAGCCCTTCGAGTGCGGCGCGACGCCGGTCGGCGGCTGGAGCGAGCGAGCGGTGCCGATCAAGTACTACGCCGTCGCGATCGTCTTCATCCTGTTCGACCTGGAGACGGTGTTCCTCTTCATCTGGGCGCTCGGCGCTCAGCCGGTCACCACGTTCATGCTGGTGACGTTCTTCATCTTCATGTTCCTGCTGGTGCTCATCCTGCTGTACGTGTACCGGATGCGCCTGCTGGAAGCGGTGCGGGAGTGACGCGATGACCGATCGCACGATCCCCATCCGCCCGGCACCTTCGCAGGCCTTCGAGTACATCGCGACGCGCAAGGACGAGCTGGTCGGCTGGGCACGCAAGTTCTCGCTCTTCCCCTACCCCTTCGTCACCGCGTGCTGCGCGATGGAGTTCATGGCGGTGAGCTCCACGCCCTACGACACCGACCGCTTCGGCGCGGCGCTGCCGCGCTTCTCGCCGCGCCAGTCGGATCTGCTGATGGTCGTCGGTACGGTCACGCACAAGCAGGCGCCCATCCTCCTCAAGGTGTACGAGCAGATGTGCGAGCCGAAATGGGTGATGGCCTTCGGTGCGTGCGCGACCAGCGGGGGCTTCTACCAGAACTACGCGGCGGTCGCGGGCATCGACCGCATCATTCCCGTGGACATCTACGTGCCCGGCTGCCCGCCGCGGCCCGAGACGGTGATCGACGGGATCATGCGTCTGCAGGACCGGATCGCCCATGCACGGCATCCCATCATCACCAAGGACTTCTGAGGTGAGCGCTGCGATCGACCTCCTTCAGCAGCGCTTCTCGGGCGTCTGCAGCGAGACCTATCTCTCGCACGGCATGCTGGTCCTGGTGCTGCCGCGGGCGTCCGTCGCCGAAACCGTGGCCGCGATGAAGGACGAGCTCGGCTTCGACATGCTCCTCGACGTCACGGCGGTGGACTGGCCCGACGCCCCGGAACGTTTCGACGTGGTCTGGCATCTCTACTCGACGCAGCATCTCGTTCGCGTGCGCCTCAAGACCCGCGTCACCGCCGCCGACGCGGTGGTGCCCACGCTCGCCACGCTTTATGGCTCGGCGGACTTCCTGGAACGCGAGTGCCACGACATGTACGGCATCGTGTTCGACGGCAACCCGGACCTGCGCCCGATCCTGCTCTACGAGGGCTTCGAGGGTCATCCGCTGCGCAAGGACTACCCCAAGGAGCGCGAGCAGCCGCTGGTGCCCTATCGCACCGGGGAGATGGAGCGCTAGATGGGTGTGCACAGAACCCGGGGATGCCTCCCCGTGCCCCCGAGAGTGAGGATCGCGAAACTGGGTTTCGCGAACCGTCCGTAGCCATGGACATGCGCATCCCCAACCCGATCCGGCCTGCGTTCGAGACGCCCGAGCGCGAGGACGCGGTCATCGTCAGCATCGGTCCGTCGCACCCGGCCACCCACGGCACCATCCAGATCATGGCCGAGCTGGACGGCGAGAAGGTGGTCCGCACCGACGTGCACTGCGGCTACCTGCACCGCGGCTTCGAGAAGGAGTGCGAGTCCCACACCTGGCACACGCTCATCCCGTACGTGGACCGGCTCAACTACTGCTCCGGCCTCGTCAACGACTTCGCCTACTGCGATGCGGTCGAGAAGCTCATGGGCGTGGCGATCACGCGCCGCTGCACGGTATTGCGCACCCTGCTCGCCGAGTACTCACGGCTTGCAGACCACCTCACCTGCATCGCCGCCGCGCTGATGGAGCTCGGCGCCATGACCGCGTTCCTGTACATGGTCCAGATCCGCGACTACGTGTACGAGCACCTCGCCGCGGTCACCGGCGCGCGGGTGACCTACTCCTACGGACGGATCGGCGGGCTCGCCAACGACCTGCCCGAGGGCTGGCTCGAGCGCCTGGACTGGATCCTCGGCCAGTACGAGGACTTCGTCGGCCGCGTGCACGGGCTCGTGGACCGCAACCGCATCTTCATCGACCGCATGCGCGACGTCGGGGTGCTGACCACCGCCGAGGCGGTCAACTACGGCTTCACCGGCCCGGTGCTGCGCTCCACCGGCGTCCCGCGCGACCTGCGCAAGGACTGGCCCTACCTCGCCTACCCCGAGCTCGACTTCGAGATTCCCGTCGGCATCAAGGGCGACAACTACGACCGCTACTACGTCCGCATGCGGGAGATGGACGAGTCGGTGCACATGATCCGCCAGTGCGTCGAGCGCCTCGAGCCCGGGCCGATCAACGTGGACGACCGCCGCTGCACCCTGCCGCCGAAGGAGCGGGTGTACGACGAGATCGAGTCGCTGATCAACCACTTCAAGCTCGTCATGGAAGGCCCGCAGGTGCCGCCGGGCGAGATCTACAGCGCCCACGAGGGCGCGAATGGCGAGCTCGGCTTCTACATCGTGAGCGTCGGCGGCGGGCAGCCCCACAAGCTGCACGTGCGCAGCCCCAGCTTCGTGCACATGGGCGGCGTGCATCGCATGCTGAACGGCTACCAGCTCGCCGACATCATTCCGACTTTCGGCTCGGTGAACATGATCGGCGGGGAGTGCGATCGGTGAAGCACCTCCTCCCCGAGTTCGAGGCGATGAAGGCGCGCTACCCGGCGGGGTTCGAGTCGTCGCTGGTGCTGCCCTGCCTGCGGCGGATCCAGGCAGACCGCGGCTACGTCGCCGACGAGGACATCGACGCGCTGGTCGCGTACCTGAAGGTGCCGCGCGTCCAGGTCGAGGAGGTGCTGTCGTACTACACCCAGCTTCGCCGCCAGCCGGTCGGACGCTGGCACCTGGAGGTGTGCCACAACGTCTCCTGCTCCATGCGCGGGGCCGAGCGGCTGCTCGCCCACCTGCGGGAGAAGCTCGGCATTGCGCCCGGCGAGACCACCGCCGACGGGCGCGTGACCCTCGCGACCTGCGAGTGCCTCGGCTCGTGCGGCACCGCGCCGGTCGTGGTCGTGAATGACGCGTACCACGAGAACATCAGCATCGCGAAGATCGATGCGCTGCTGGAGGGCCTGCGCTGATGCCCGGCACGCAGCTCATCATGACCTTCCCCATCACACCGACGTCGCACACGCTGGCGGAGTACCGCGCGCGCGGCGGCTACGCCACGCTGGAGAAGGTGCTACGCACCCTGCAGCCGGCGGAGGTGACGAAGGAGGTGACCGCCTCGGGCCTGCTGGGCCACGGCGGCGCGGCGTTCCCGGTCGGGCGGAAGTGGGCGGTCATCAAGCCGGATGACGGCCAGCCGCATTACCTCTGCGCAAACGCCGACGAGGGCGAACCCGGCACCTTCAAGGACCGCTGGATCCTCGAGCACGACCCGCACCTCCTGCTGGAATCGATGCTGATCGCTTCGTATGCGATCGGCGTGCGCCACTCGTTCGTCTACATCCGCGGCGAATTCGACCTGCCCTACCGCCGCCTCGCCGATGCGGTGGAGGAGGCCTACGGGGCAGGCTACTTCGGCACCGGCATCCTCGGCACCGGCTTCGCCTGCGACATCGTGGTCTATCGCGGCGCCGGCTCGTACGTGTGCGGCGAGGCCTCAGGGCTCATCACCTCGATCGAAGGCCGCAAGCCGTATCCGCGCAACCGCCCGCCGCGGCTCACCGTCCACGGGCTGTTCCAGAAGCCCACGGTGGTGAACAACGTCGAGACGCTCTCCAACGTCGCCCTCGTCCTGCGCATGGGCGGCGAGGCGTTCCGCCGCGTCGGCACGGCGAAAAGCCCGGGGACGCAACTCGTGTCCATCTCCGGCCACGTGAACCGCCCCGGCGTTTACGAGGTCGAGTACGGCTACCCCCTGGCGAAGCTGCTCTACGACGACTGCGGCGGGATCCAGGAGGACCGCACCCTCAAGGCGCTCATCCCGGGCGGCATCTCCACCAAGGTGCTGAACGCCATCGACTGCGAGCCCCTCACCTACGACCACGCCTCGTTCGCCAAGGCCGGGTCGTCGCTGGGCTCGGGCGGGATGATCGTCATCGCCGAGGGCACGTGCATGGTGCGGCTGCTGCAGGCGATGCTGCGCTTCTACCACCACGAGTCCTGCGGCCAGTGCACGCCCTGCCGGGAAGGCATGGGCTGGATGCACCGGATCATCGACCGGATCGTGGACGGTCGCGGCTTGCCCGAGGACATCGACAGGCTGTACGCCGTCTCGCGCGCCAACGACGGCACCACCATCTGCGGCATGGGCGACGCGGCGGGCTACGCGACGGTCGGCATCCTCGACAAGTTCCGCGACGAATTCGACGAGTACATCGCGACCGGGCGCTCGCGCTACCACGGACGGCTGGAGGTCGAGGCGCATGCCTGACTTCTTCATCGACGGTCAGCCGGTCCACGCCGAGCCGGGACAAACGGTGATGCAGGCCGCGCGGGCCGCCGGGCACTTCATCCCCTATTTCTGCTGGCATCCGCACCTGTCGGTCGCCGGCAACTGCCGCGTGTGCATGGTGGAGGTGGAAGAAGACAAGGGCGGCAGCTGGATGGACATCGCGTGCAACATGCCGGTGTCCGAAGGCATGCGGGTGCTCACCGACTCCGATCGCGTGCGCCAGCGCCGCAAGGAGATCCTGCAGTTCATCACCTTGAACCACCCGGTGGACTGCGGCATCTGCGACAAGGCGGGCGAGTGCACGCTGCAGGACTACCACTACGCCTACAACGGCGCGCCGTCCGCCTCGCGCGACGCCAAGGTGCGCGCGACCAAGTTCTACCCGCTGTCGCAGCGGATCACCCTGGACAACGAACGCTGCATCCTGTGCTCGCGCTGCGTGCGGTTCACCCGCGAGGTCTCGAAGTCGCACGCGCTCGGCATCCAGCACCGCGGCGACCACTCGCTGATCCGTCCGGAGGAAGGCGCGCGCTTCGACGACGACCCGTATTCGGACAACGTCATCGACCTCTGCCCGGTCGGCGCACTGCTCTCGCGGTCGTTCCTGTACCAGGCACGCGTGTGGTACCTGCAGGCGACGCCCTCCGTCTGTCCGGGCTGCGAGCGCGGCTGTACGGTGCAGCTCTGGCATCGCAAGCCGGAGTGGCGGCTGCAGGCGCTGGATCCACGGCGCAATACCCGCATCGAGCGCGTGACGCCGCTCGAGAATCCCACGGTGAACGGCCCGTGGATCTGCAACAAGGGCCGCGACCTCGCGCAGATCTTCGAGCGGGAGCGGGCGACGCAGCCGATGCTCAAGGGCCGTCCCGCCCCGCTGGAGGCCGCCACCGCCGCGGCGCGGGAGTTCCTCGCCGCCGCGAAGCGACCGGTTGCCCTGGTGTCGAGCTGGGGCTCGAACGAGGAACTGGCCGCGTTCAAGGCAGCGCTGGGTGCGCGCTTCACGACCTTGGTGAAGCGCGACTGGCAGCCGCATCCGGGCGAGCGCCTCGAGGACGAGTTCCTGATCCGTCCCGACAAGAATCCCAACGGCGCGGCGGCACGCGCCCTGTTCGGCGATACGCCCGGGACGCTTCCCGCCGATGCCGACCTCGTTCTGGTGTGGGGCGAGGGCACGAACTTCGCGGATCTCCCACGCGGCGCGAGGACCATCCTCCTCGGCTCGTACCTCGCGCCGGAGAACGGCCACGCCGACGTCTTCCTCCCCATCAGCATCCAGACCGAGCGGGCCGGGCACTACACCAACTTCGCCGGCGTGGTGAGCGCGTTCCAGCCCTGCTTTCCCAGGCCGGCGGGCGTGGCGGACGCCGCGGACCTGTTCGCCGCGCTCGCGCAGCCGCAGGCGGTGACCGCATGATCCAGGACCTGGTCGTCCACGGCGCCTTCATCGCGTACGCCATCGCGGTGCTGATGGGCTTCGGCACCATCCTCACGTGGGTGGAGCGCAAGCAGGCGGCGGTCATGTCGGACCGCATCGGGGCGAACCGGGCCTACATCCGCCTTCCTTTCACCCAGGTCAAGCTCGTGTGGCTCGGCCTGTTCCATGGCATGGCGGACGGCCTGAAGATGCTGCTGAAGGAGAACTTCAAGCCGCGCACCTACGACTGGTATGCGTATGCGGTGGCGCCCTGGGTGGTGTTCACCCCCGTGCTGCTGGTCTTTGCGGTGATTCCCTTCGGCGGGCGCCTCGTGCCGGGCGAGCTGTTCCCGCCACTCGCCGACTGGTTCGGCGAGCGCAGCTACGTCATGCAGATCGCGCGCCTCGACGCCGGCCTGCTGATCGTCTTCGCCTTCGGCGGCATGACGGTCATCGGCGCCATGCTGGCGGGCTGGTCGTCGGCGAACAAGTTCTCGCTGCTCGGCGCGCTGCGCGCCGGCTCGCAGATGATCTCCTACGAGCTGGTGCTCGGCCTCACCGTGCTCGGCCTGATCCTGGTCTATGGCACGGTCGACCTCACCGACATCGTGCGGCAGCAGTCCGGCGTCGTGCTCGGCGTGCTGCCCGCCTGGGGCATCGTGTTCCAGCCGTTCGCGGCAATCCTGTTCATGACCGCCGCCATCGCCGAGAACAAGCGCATCCCCTTCGACCTGCCCGAGGCGGAGTCGGAGCTCATCGCCGGCTACTTCACCGAGTACAGCGCGATGAAGATGGGCCTCTTCATGTTCGCCGAGTTCATCGAGATCGCGATCATCGGCGCGCTCTTCACGACGCTCTTCCTCGGCGGCTACAACCTGCCCTACCTCACCGACGCGGGCTTCGTGGTCCCCGGCGGCCATACGATTGCCATGAGCCACGGCGCGGTGGTGGTCACGCAGCTCGTCACCTTCCTCGCCAAGGTGTTCGTCGTCTGCAGCTTCCAGATCCTGGTGCGGTGGTCGCTGCCGCGCTTCCGCTACGACCAGTTGCTGCACTTCGCCTGGAAGTTCATGTTCCCGCTGACGCTCGTGAACCTCGTCGCCACCGCGATCGTGATGTGGTCCCTGGCAGGAGGGCGGTGATGGCCGCCCAGCCCTACATCCGCAAGCGCTACTGGAACGAGCCGCGGCTCACCTGGTACGAGCGCGCCTACATCTTCGAGATCGTGCGCGGGCTCGCCATCACCGGCGGCATCTTCACGCGAAACATGTGGCGCTGGATGACCGGGCGAAAGGGCGCGCTCACCACCTACTACCCGGAGGAGACGCGCTGGGACTACGCGCCCGCGAACCGCGGCAAGCACGTCCTCACCCAGCGCCCCGACGGTCGCCCCCAATGCATCGCCTGCAACATGTGCGCGACCGTGTGCCCGGCCAAGGTGATCGAGATCGAGGCCGCCTTCGATCCGGACGACCCCGCGCACCCCAAGTCCCCGGCGCGCTTCGAGATCGACTACTCGCGCTGCATCTTCTGCGGCTTCTGCGTGGAGGCCTGCCCGGAGGATGCGATTCGCATGGTCAAGGAAGTGCCGAACCTGCCTTCGGAGGACCGGCACCGCATGTGGATCACCCGGGACGAGCTGCTCGGCTGGAACCCGCAGCGCGACGTCGCCAAGCCGTACCCGCCGCGGGCCGGCGCACCGGAGCAGGCGCGATGAGCTGGCTGCTCGCCAACCTCGACACGCTGCTCCTGGCCCTGTTCGCGTTCTGCGCGCTGGTGGGAGCCGGGCTGATGCTGGTGCTGCAGCAGCCGATGCGGGTGGCGCTGGCGCTCATCTCGACCATGGTGTTCCTCGGCGGCATCTACGGCCTGCTCGGGGTGCACTTCATCGCCGCGTTCCAGGTGCTGATCTACGTCGGCGCGGTGATGGTGTTCATGGTGTACGCGATCATGCTGCTGGACCCGCGCGACCCCGGCGTGATGCGGCGCTACTCCGGCCTGCTCGTTCCCGGCGTCGTGGTCGCGGTGCCGGTGCTGGCGGCGCTGGGCTACGTGGCGTGGCAGGACGTCCCGGTGCCGCCGAGCAATGGCGGCGCGGCCGGGTTCGGGCTGCAGCAATTCGCCGCCGCCTTCCTGCACGAGTACTGGCTGCACTTCGAGCTCACCTCCGTGCTGCTCGTCGCCGCAGTCGTGGCCGCCATCGCGGTCATTCGCGTCAACCGGGGGGAGCGTGGATAAGGCCACCCTGCTGCTCACGCTCGCCTTCGCGCTCTTCACCATCGGACTGCTCGGCGTGATCGTGCGGCGCAACCTCCTGGTGATGCTCATGTGCATGGAGCTGATGCTGAACGGCGTCAACCTGAGCCTGGTCACGTTCGCGCACCAGATGGGCTCCACGGTCGGCGCGGTGCTCGTGTTCCTGGTGTTCGTGGTGGCCACCGCCGAGATCGCCATCGCCATCCCGATCGTGCTGCTCCTGGTCCGCAACAAGCGCACCCTCGATCTCGCCGCGTACACGGAGCTCAAGGGATGAAGCTGCTCACCCTCATCCCGCTCCTGCCACTCGCCGGCTTTCTGCTGAACGGCCTTCTCGGCCGTCGCCTGGGCAACGGCTTCGTGAGCGCGGTCGGCTGCGGCCTGCCGATCCTCGCGTTCGCGCTCACCGTCAAGTGCGCCTTCGACCTCGCGGCCGGCGGCTACGCACCGCTCTCGGAGACCGCCTACACGTGGGCCGTGATCGGCGAAAGCCGGTTCGAGCTCTCGTTCTGGTTCGACCGGCTCACCGCGGTGATGGCGCTGATCGTCACCGGCGTCGGCTCGCTGATCCACGTCTACTCCACCGGCTACATGAAGGAGGACCCGGGCTACGCGCGGTTCTTCGCGTACCTGAACCTGTTCCTGTTCTTCATGCTGCTGCTGGTGCTCGGCCGCTCGCTGCTGATTCTCTTCGTCGGCTGGGAGGGCGTGGGTCTCGCCTCCTACCTGCTCATCGGCTTCTGGTACGAGGATCCCGAAAAGGCAGCCGCCGGCAAGAAGGCGTTCGTGACCAACCGCATCGGGGATGCCGGCTTCCTGCTCGGCATGTTCGTGCTCTACGCGGTGTTCGGCACCCTGGAAATGGACCGCATCAACGCCGCGTTCGGTGCGGCCACGCTGCCCGCGGTCTCGGCAAGCCTCGTGGGCGTGCTGCTGTTCGTCGGCGCCACCGGCAAGTCGGCGCAGATTCCGCTCCACGTCTGGCTGCCCGACGCCATGGCCGGGCCGACGCCGGTATCCGCGCTGATCCATGCGGCCACGATGGTGACCGCGGGCGTGTACCTCGTGGCGCGCATGTCCGCCCTCTATCTCGTCGCGCCGGAGGCCTCGAACGTGGTCGCCATCATCGGCGTGCTCACCGCGTTCTTCGCCGCGACCATCGCCATCGTGCAGACCGACATCAAGCGGGTGCTGGCGTACTCGACGGTCTCGCAGCTCGGCCTGATGTTCGTGGCGCTGGGGGTGGGCGCCTACGGGGTCGCGATCTTCCACGTCTACACCCACGCGTTCTTCAAGGCGTGCCTCTTTCTCGGCGCCGGTGCGGTGATCCACTCGCTCGGCGGGGAGCAGGACATCCGCAGGATGGGCGGCCTCGCGAAGCGCATCCCGGTCACGTTCTGGACCTTCGCCGTCGCCACCGCCGCGATCGCCGGCATCCCGCCGCTTGCCGGGTTCTTCTCCAAGGACGAGATCCTCTGGTTCGCCTACGCGAGCGGCGCGGGCGGCTCGACGTGGCTGTGGGCGCTCGCCGCCCTGACCGCGCTGCTCACCGCGTTCTACATGTTCCGCCTGCTTTGGCTCACGTTTCTCGGCGCCTCGCGCATGGACCCGCAGGTCGAGCACCACGTGCACGAGTCGCCGGTGTCCATGACGGGCGTGCTCGCGGTGCTGGCGGTGCTCTCGGCAGTCGGGGGCTTCTTCGCCCTGCCCCACTTCCTCGAGCCGCAGCTGCCGCTGCCAGCGATCGGACCGGAGCGCGCGCCGATGCAGTCGGCGCTGGTCGGCATCGCCGTCGCCATCGGCTTCGCGGGGCTCGCGCTCGCGGCGTGGCTGTATGCGCAGGGCGGCGAGCGCGCGGCGCGCCTCGCACCGTCCCTTGCGCCGCTCCACCGTGTGCTGTCGGGCAAGTACTTCGTCGACGAGCTGTATGCTGCGGTCATCGGGCGTCCGCTCGCCTGGGTCTCCGAGCACGTGTTCCTGCGTCTGGGCGACCGCGTGCTCATCGACGGGACGCTGAACGGCCTTGCCACGCTCGCCAGCCGCACCGCGGGGCTGTTCGGCCGCGCGCAGACCGGGAGCCTGCACCTTTACGCGTTCCTGGTCCTGGCGGGTACCCTCGCGTGCCTGCTGTGGATGTGGCGCCATGCCTGACGCCGCGATCCTCAACGTCGTCCTCTTCCTGCCCTTGCTCGGCATGGTGCTGATCGCGGCTGCGCCGCAGGACGACGCGCGCTTCGTCCAGCGCATCGCCCTGCTCGGCATGCTGATGCAGTTCGTCCTGACGGCCTGGCTGTACGCGCGCTTCGACCCGTCCGTCGCCGGGCTGCAGTTCGAGACGCGGGTGCCGTGGATCGAGGCCTGGGGCGTGGACTACCGCATCGGCCTGGACGGCTACAACGTCCTGCTGGTGATGCTCACCGCGTTCCTCGGCCCGCTGGTCGTGGCCGGCGCGTTCACCGCGGTCCGCAGGGAGGTGAAGCTCTTCTACGCCATGGTGTTCCTGATCCAGTTCGCGATGCTGGGCACGTTCGTGGCGCAGGATCTCTTCGTCTTCTACCTCTTCTGGGAGACGATGCTCATCCCGATGTTCCTGCTGATCGGCATCTGGGGCGGCGAGCGCCGCATCTACGCGACGCTGAAGTTCGTGCTCTACACCGCCTTCGGCAGCATCCTGATGCTCGCCGCACTGATCTACCTCGTGCTGAGCATGTACCACGCGACCGGGGTCGTCTCGTTCGCCTTCGAGGACCTGTACCGCGTCGAGCTCCCGCTGGGCGTGCAGGGCTGGCTGCTCGCGGCGTTCGCGCTGTCGTTCGCGATCAAGATGCCGATGGTGCCGCTGCACACCTGGCTGCCGGACGCGCACGTCGAAGCGCCGACCGCGGGCTCGGTGATCCTCGCCGGCGTGCTGCTCAAGATGGGCACCTACGGCTTCATGAAGCTCGGCTTCCCGCTCTTTCCCGACGCGGCGCGCGCGGCCGCCCCGCTCATCATGGCGCTCGCCGTGGTCAGCATCGTGTACGGCGCCTGCCTCGCGCTGGTCCAGAACGACATCAAGAAGATCATCGCCTACTCGTCCATCAGCCACCTCGGCTACGTGATGCTCGGGCTGATCAGCCTAGACCTCGTCGGCATCCTGGGGGCGATCATCCAGATGGTGAGCCACGGCCTGACTGCCGCGGGGCTCTTCCTCATGGTGGGGATGATCTACGAGCGCTGCCACACGCGCGACCTCGCGGCCTACGGGGGCCTCGCGAAGCTGCTGCCGGTCTACTCCGTGTTCTTCATGATCCTGACCCTGGCCTCGGTCGGCCTGCCCACCACCAGCGGCTTCACCGGCGAGTTCCTGGTGCTGCTGGGCGCGTTCCGGTCGGGCTGGGCCGCGTGGCAGCACGGAGCCGTCTTCCCGCTCGCCATGGCCGTGCTCGCCGTGTCCGGCGTGGTGCTCGGCGCCCTGTACATGCTGCGCTTCGCCCAGGCGTTCCTGTTCGGCGCGAGCCGGGCGCCGCACCAGCCGCTCGCCGACCTCGATGGCCGGGAGCGGGCCATCCTCGCGATCATCGTCGCCGCGGTGTTCTATCTCGGGCTCTTCCCCGCCGGTGCGCTGCGCATGACCGAGCAGGCGGCGGTCCAGTATCGCCAGCTCGTCGCCGAGCGCGTCGCCACGCCGCAGCGGCCGGTTGCGTCGGTGGAGGGCCTCGTGCGATGAACCTCGAGACCTTCCTCGTCACGCTGCTGCCCGAGCACTGCCTCATCATCGCGCTGGTGCTGCTCCTCGGTATCGACATCGTCGCGCGGCGGCCGCGCGGGGCCGCCGAGGTCACGCTGGCGCTGGTCGCGGCCTCGGCCGTCGCGGCCGCGTGGCTGTACGCGCAGGGGATGACGGGCTCGCCGTTCGGCGACCAGTTCATCGTCGATCCGGCCACCTCGCTCGCCAAGGCGGTGGTGCTCGCGCTGGCCGTGCCGGTGGTGCTGCTCGCGAAGGACGAGTTCGTCGACAGCCGCTTCTACACCCTGCTGGTCTCGTCGCTCTACGGCATCTGCCTCATCGTCTCCTCGGGCAGCTTCCTCACGCTGTTCCTCGGCCTCGAGATCATGTCGCTGCCCGTGTACGTGCTGGTGCTGCTCGCGTACCACCGCCCGGCGAGCGCCGAGGCGGCACTCAAGTACCTGGTGCTCTCCGGCACCGCCAGCGCCACGTTCCTGATGGGCGCGTCGCTGGTGTACGGCGCGAGCGGGTCGCTCGCCATCGGCGCCTTCCACACGGCGCTCGCGTCGAATTCGCCGCTCGCTCAGGCGGCCGTGGTCATGGTGGTGGTCGCGTTCTTCCTCAAGGCGGCCATCTTTCCGTTCCACGCCTGGGCGCCGGATGCCTACGAGGCCGCCAGCGTCCCCGTGACCGCCTACATGGCGACGCTCATCAAGGCCGCCGTGCTGCTCGCGGTGGTGCGTCTCCTCGGCGACGAGCCGCTGCGGCGCCCGCTGCTCGACCTCGTCGCGATCCTGCCGCTCGTCTCCATCGTGTGGGGCAACCTCGCGGCGATGCGCCAGGCGGGTTTCCGCCGCATGATGGCGTACTCCTCCATCGCCCACGCCGGCTATCTGTTCTACGCCTTCCTCGGCGACGGCGACACGCGACTGCAGGCCGTCGTCTTCTATCTCGCCGCGTACGGCGTGATGAACCTCCTCGCCTTCGCCGCGCTCCCGCGTCACGCCGACGACGCCGAGCGCGACCGCATCGACAACCTGCGCGGCCTGTTCCACCGCGCGCCCTACGCCGCGATCTCGATCGGGATCGCGATGCTCTCCCTCGCCGGCATCCCGCCCTTCCCGGGCTTCATCGCGAAATTCCTGGTGTTCAAGAACGTGATCGCCGCCGGCCACACCACCTACGCCGTGCTCGGCCTGGTGGGCAGCTACCTCGGACTGTACTTCTACCTTCGCGTCATCCAGGCGATGTTCATGAGCCCCGCGCCAGATGGCGTGCAGGGGCGCGGCGCCGCACCGCTCGCGCTGGCCGCGACGGGCTTGTGCCTCGCCGCGTCGCTGCTGCTCGCGGTGCTGCCGGGGTGGTGGCTGGGCCGCCTCTGAGGCCCGCTGAGGGTCAGATCGCGGGCACCCATTCACCGCCGCATCGCGCCGACGCGGCGAACGCCTCCAGTGCGGCGATGCCGGCCACGACCTCGTCGAGCGGCACTGGATAGGGTTCGGCGCCGCTGATCGCGCGGGCAAAGGCCTCGAGCTCGAGGCGCTCCGGATCGACGCGCGGATACTCGATCCGCTGCACGGGCTCGCCGACCCTCCCGATCTCGAGGAGGTGGTGGTCGAGCATGTGCGCCCAGCCCTTCGTGCCGAAGAGCTGGAGCCGCCACAGCCGCGCGGTCGCGGTGAGCGTGCTCATGTAGCCCGTCGCCCCGCTCCTGAAACGCAGCATCCCGCCGGTCGTGTCGTCGAGCGGGATCTTCAGCGCGAGGCGCGCACTCTGCGCGCTGGCGTGCGCGACGGGACCGAGGACGCCGATCATCGCGTCGAGGACGTGGATCCCCATCAGCGTGAGGCCACCGGCCGGGGTCTCGCGGGGATCGGCGCGCCAGGCGCGCTCGTCATAGTCGAAGCCGAACGAGCCGGAGAAGTTGCCTTCGACGTGCAGCAGCTGCCCCAGCTCGCCCGCGCGCGCCATGCGCGCCAGCTCGCGATACGCGGGGAGGAAGCGCCGGTTGTGCCCGGCTGCGAGGACGACGCCGGCCGCGCGACAGACCTCCACCGCGCGCTGCGCATCGGCGCGGTGAAGCGCGAGCGGCTTCTCGCAGAACACCGGCTTTCCGGCGGCCGCGGCGCGTGCGATCTCGCCGGGATGCGCCGTGTGCGGGGTCGCGAGCACGACCGCTTCCACCGCCGGGTCCGCGAGCAGCGCCTCGAACGACTCGACCAGCGCCACCCCACGCGCGGCGGCGTAGGCCTGCGCATTCGCCGGCGTGCGATTCCAGCCCTTCACGAAGCGCAGGTGCCCGCTCGCCGCGACGCCCTCGCCCTGCACCGCGTCCACCAGCCGCCGGCCCCAGCGGCCCAGCGCGGCAATGCCCGCATTCACCATCTCCCGCCCCTCGTCGTCAGCGCGGCCCCAGCGGCTGCGCACAGCGCTCGACAAGATACAGGATCGACCTGTAGGGGACGCCGGCGTGCTCGGCGAGGCCGATCTCGCACGTCCGGCTGCTCGAGTAACCGGCGGTGCAGCCCGCGGGCAACGCCGCCCGCAGATGCCGCAGCGCATGCGCGTTGAGCTCGGGCACGTTGAAGCCCTTCTCCCCGGCGAACCCGCAGCAGAGCACCTCGTCTGGGACGGCGACGGTCGCCGCGCAGCGCCGCGCAAGCGCCAGCAGCTTGTCGAACGAGCCCATCTTGCGGACGCTGCACACGGCATGGAGCGCGATCGAGTCGGACGACGGGGCGATCGCCACGCGCGGCAGGACCGCGTCGTGCACGAACGCGACCGCATCGTGGACGGCGAGGCGGGCGCCCAGATAGCGCTTCATCCGGTAGGCGCACGGACTCGTGTCGAACACGATCGGCAGGCGTCCGCCGTCGCTCGCGTCGCGCAGCGCGGCCTCCAGCTCGGCGGACTTGCGGTCCGCCGCCGCGACGAGGCCCTTGCTCTCGAACGGCTGCCCGCAGCACAGTTCGGCAAGGCGCTCGGGGTAGCGGACGTCGAAGCCGGCCTTCCGGAAGAGCCGTTCGGCCGCATCGGGCAGCGCTTCGTTCGGATCGTCCCCGCGCTGGGCGCCCATGTTGCGCGCGGCGCAGCTCGGGAAGTACACCATCGGCTCCCCGGTTTCAGGCGCGCGCACCCGCGGGCGGAACCGCACCGGCCGCGGCAGGGTCGGCGACCACTTGGGCACGCGGCCGCCCGAGACCCGGCGTACGCCGCCGAGGGCCGCCTGCATGGCGCGCGTACCGAGCACGCCGTGCGCCATGTTCGCGCCCGCCAGTCCCACGCGTACGCCGGCCGCCACCGCGCCGAAGCGGTTGCCGAGCGCGTTGGCGAGCAGACGCGCCCCGGCACCGACGCGCCGGCCGCGCAACGCCTTGATCAGGACGCCGGTCTCGATATCCACCGGACAGGCCGTCGCGCACAGGCCGCACGCGGCGCAGGTGTCGATGCCCTGGAAGTCGTAGAGGCGGCGCAACGCTGCCGTCGGCTCACCCGCGGCTTCCGCGCGCGCGATCTCGCGCCACCCGACGATGCGCTGCCGGGGCGACAGCGTGAGACCCTTCGACGGGCACTTCGGCTCGCAGAAGCCGCACTCGATGCACTTGTCCACCAGCGCATCGGCCGCCGGCATCGGCTTGAGATGCCGCAGGTGCGCGTGCGGGTCGTCGTTCACGATCACGCCGGGATTCAGCAGCCCGAGCGGATCGAACAGGCGCTTGATCTCGCCCATGAGCGCCGCGCCCGCCTCGCCCCACTCCAGCGCGACGAAAGGCGCCATGTTGCGCCCGGTCCCGTGCTCGGCCTTCAGCGCGCCGTCGTACTTGCGCACCACCAGGTCGGCCACGTCGTCCATGAAGCGCCGATAGCGTTCGACTTCCCGAGGCGTCGCGAAGTCCTGCGTGAACACGAAGTGCAGGTTGCCTTCGAGCGCGTGGCCGAAAATGATGCCTTCGGCATAGCCGTGGCGCCGCAGCAGCGCCTGCAGGTCGAGGGTCGCCGGCGCGAGGCGCGCCACCGGGAACGCGACGTCCTCGATGATCACCGTCGTGCCGGCGCGCCGGACCGCGCCGACCGAGGGGAACATGCCCTTGCGCACCTTCCACAGCTTCTCGCACTCGGCCGGGTCGGTGCTGAAGGCACACGGCACGACCGTCGCCATCGTCGCGAGCGTTGCCTCGATCGCGGCGACATTCCGCGAGAGCGCGGCGGCATCCGCGCCCCGCGTCTCCACGAGCAACGCCGCGGCGTCGGGCCCTAGGCCCGCGATGGCATCGGGCAGGCCCGGCTTGCCCGCCACCGACGCGAGCGCCGGGCGATCCATCAGCTCCACGGCGGCCACCGGTGACGTCGCGAGCGCCGTCACCGCGCGGCAGGCGGTCTCGAGGTCGTGGAACACCACCAGCGCGCTCGCCTTGTGCGCGTGCTCCGGTACCGTGCGATACACGATCTCGCTGATGAAGCCCAGCGTGCCCTCCGAGCCGATCATCAGGCGCACGAGCATGTCGATGGGGTCGTCGAAGTCCACCAGCGCGTTGAGACCGTAGCCGGTGGTGTTCTTCATGCGGTACTTGTGACGGATGCGCGCGGCGAGCG
>CAZKHE010000036.1:0-35935 GCA_964552535.1 uncultured Enterobacteriaceae bacterium
GCACGTCGTTGGCCTGCGCGCCGCAGGCGACCGCGAACGCGAGCGTTGCGAAAGCGATATGGAGTTTCATCTTCGTGCTTCCCTGTGTGGCGAAATGACGGAAGCATCATCGCGTCACGCCCCGTGGCGCGGCGAGAGTCGCAGGGCCCGCGATGTGGAAGGCATCACGCCACGGGTCCGGTTGTCGATTTCCTGTCGGCGCCGGCGTGCTTCCGCAACAACTCCTTACACTTCCAGCCACTCCTTGCGCACCGCGGCGTCGTCGCGGAGCGACGCCGGGGTGCCCGCGAACACCACGCGGCCGTGACCCATCACGTAGAGCCGCTCGGCGAGGCCGACCGTGATGGCGAGCTTCTGCTCGACCAGCAGGATGGCGACCCCGCGGCGCTTGATCTCCGCGAAGAGCCGCGCCACCTCCGCGACCACCTTCGGTGCCAGCCCTTCGGTCGGCTCGTCCACCATCACCAGCGCCGGGTCGCCCATCAGCGTGCGCGCGAGCGTGAGCATCTGCTGCTCGCCGCCGGACAGCACCCCCGCCGGCGTGTCGGCGCGCTCGGCGAGCCGGGGGAACAGCGCGAAGAAATCGTCCATGCGCCAGCGCGGGGTGCCGCGGCCGCGCTGCTCGCCGAGCAGGAGGTTCTCGCGCACGGTGAGCGTGGGGAACACGTCGCGGCTCTCGGGGACGTAGCCCAGGCCCAGGCGCGCGATCTCCACGGTCCGTCGCCCGACCAGTTCCCGGTCCCCGAAGCGCGCCGACCCGCGCGCCTGCACGAGCCCCATGATCGCCTTCAGCGTGGTGGAGCGGCCGGCGCCGTTGCGCCCGACCAGCGCGACGCATTCGCCCGGCGCGACGTCCAGGTCCACGCCGTGCAGGACGTGCCCCTTGCCGTACCAGGCGTGGAGATCGCGGACGGTCAGCATGGCGCGAAGGCGTCAGTCATCCAGCGCGCCGAGATACGCTTCCCGCACCGCCGCGTTCGCCCGGATCTCCGCCGGCGCACCGGTGGCGACCACTTCGCCCTGCGCGAGGACGGTGATGCGGTCGGCGAGGTCGAAGACGACGGCCATGTCGTGCTCCACCATCAGCAGGGTGCGGCCGCGCGTCACTTCGCGGATCAGGGCCACCGCCGCGCCGGTCTCGCTGCGGTTCATGCCCGCGGTCGGCTCGTCGAGCAGGATCACGTCTGCGCCGCCGGCGATCGTGATCCCGATCTCGAGCGCGCGCTGCTCGGCGTAGGAGAGCGCGCCCGCCGGGGCGTCGCGCCGGTTGGCGAGACCGATGCGCGCCAGCGTCTCCTCGGCGCGCGCGGCGACGTCGCGCAATCCGTCGAGGGCCTTCCAGAACGCGTAGCCGTGGCCGAGCGGTCGCAGCGTGGCGCAGCGCAGGTTGTCGTACACGGTGAGGCCCGGGAAGACGTTGGTGACCTGGAAGCTCCGTGCGAGCCCGCGCCCCTGCAGCGCGTGCGGGGGCAGCCCGGTCACCTCGGCGCCGTGCAGGCGGATCGTGCCGTGGGTCGGCGCATCGCGCCCGCTGACGAGATTGAACAGCGTCGACTTGCCGGCCCCGTTGGGCCCGATGACCGCGTGGCGCTCGCCCTTCTCCACGGCGAGGCTCACGCCGGACAGGACGCGTGTGGCGCCGAATCGCTTGTGCACGTCCGCGAGCTCGATGGCGTGCGTCATGGGCGGGCGAGCCTCGCGTCGATTTCCGCCCATGCGGCCTGCACCCGGCGGAAGGCGGGCACGCAGCATGCCGCACCGGCGAGCGCCAGGGCGCCGGCAGCGAGCCAGGCACCCGGCGCGGCGGCATTCAGCGCCAGCGGACCGAAGCGCAGCGGCGCGCCGGCGTCGAGCTTGGCCTGGTAGGCGAGTTCCACCAGCAGCACGATGCCGGCGGCGGCGGGGAGCGCCGCCGCGGCCGCCCAGGCATAGGGCCCGCGCAGCAGCCGTGCGCGGCCGGCACGCCAGGCGCGGAGGTTGGCGCCGACGATGCCGGCGAGCCCGCCGGGCGCATACAGCACCATGGCGACGAAGAAGAGTCCCAGGTACAGCAGCCAGGCCTGGGTCCACCCCGACACCGCGAGGACGAAGAAGGTGTACACGATCGCGCCGAGCACCGGTCCCAGGAAGTGCCCGGTGCCGCCGATGAACGTCGCGAGCAGCACCGCGCCGGAACGCGCGATGCCGACGCTCTCCGCATTGACGATCTCGAAGTGGATCGCCGCGAGCCCACCCGAGATGCCGGCGAAGAACGCCGCGCCGACGAACATCAGGAAGCGCACGCGCCGGGGATCGTAGCCGACGAAGGCGGCGCGCTCGGCGTTGTCGCGCACGGCGTTGGCGATGCGGCCGAGCGGGGTGCGGGTGAGGGCGTACATCGCCGCGGCGCAGACCAGCGTCCACGCCGCGATCAGCGCATACACCTCGATGGCGGGTCCGTAGGTGATGCCGGCGAACGGCGCCCCGACGACGCGGTTGGCGGTGATGCCGCCTTCGCCGCCGAAGAAGCCCGGCAGCATCAGCGCGGAGGCCGCGATCATCTCGCCGAGGCCCAGCGTGATCATCGCGAACACCATGCCGCCGCGGCGCGTGGCGACCCAGCCGAACAGCACGCCGAAGCATGCGCCGGCGAGGCCCCCGAGCAGCGGCAGCAGCGTGACCGGCCAGAGGAAGCCGCCGTCCGCCATCGCGTTCAACGCGTGGATCGCGGCGTACGCGCCGAGCCCGGCGTACACCGCGTGGCCGAACGACAGCAGCCCGGTCTGCCCGAGCAGCATGTTGTAGGAGAGCGCGAAGATGGCCATGATCCCCATCTGCGAGAGCAGGGTGAGCGCGAAGCCCTGGCCGAACAGGAGCGGCAGCAGGGCGAGGAGCAGCGCGGCGGCTCCCGATGCGAGCGCCGGCCGCCTCACTCGCGGGTGCCGGCGATGCCGCGTGGCCGGAAGATGAGCATCAGCACCATCAGCAGGTAGGGCAGCACCGGCGCCGCCTGCGAGACGGTGATCGAGGCGAGCTCGCGCAGGCGCGGCAGCGATTGCAGCGTGATGCCCGCGGCCGCGAGCGCGCCGGCGAGAGACCAGTCCAGCGCCACCGCGAACGTCTGCAGGCAGCCGATCAGCAGGCTCGCGGCGAAGGCGCCGGCGAGCGAGCCGAGTCCGCCGATCACCACGATCACGAAGACGATGGAGCCGACCAGCTGCGCCATCGAGGGCTCCGTGACGAACGCGTTGCCGCCGATGACGCCCGCGAGCCCGGCGAGCGCCGCCCCGCCGCCGAACACGAGCATGAATACGCGCGGGACGTCGTGGCCGAGCGCCTCCGTCATGTGCGGATGGGTGATCGCGGCCTGGATGACCAGGCCGACGCGGGTGCGCGTCAGAGTGAGGTAGAGCGCCGCGAGCATCGCCACGGAGACCGCCATCATGAAGACGCGGTAGGCGGGATACGCCGCGCCGAAGACGTGGAAGAGCGTCCCGTCGAGCTCCGGCGGTACGCGGTAGTCCACCGGGAGGCGTCCCCAGACGAGGTGCACCAGCTCCTCGATGATGTACGCGAGCCCGAAGGTGAAGAGCAGCTCGGCCACGTGGCCGTGGCGGTGGACGCGCCGCAGCCCGTAGCGCTCGACCAGCATCCCGATGGCGCCCACGGCGAGCGGGGCCACGACGAGCGCCGCCCAGAAGCCGATGGCGGTGGAGATCTGGTAGGCGAAGTACGCGCCGAGCATGTAGAAGCTCGCGTGCGCGAAGTTGAGCACGCCCATCATCGAGAAGATGAGCGTGAGCCCCGCCGACAGCATGAACAGCAGCAGGCCGTAGGCGAGGCCGTTGAGGAGGCTGGTGGCGAGAAGCTCCATCAGGCCGTCATGGCCGCTTCATCCGGCACGAGGTGGGTTGCGCCGAGACGTAGCCCTCGATGCGCACGTCGGTGCGAAAGCCGAGGCCGGTGTTCTCCATGTCGCGGCGCACCTCCTTCGGCCCGCCCTTCGCGGCGGTGCGCTCCAGCGTGGAAATGAAGAGCGGCTGCACCAGCTGGTGATCGGCGGCGCGCATCTCCACCTCGCCGAGCTCGGTCGCGAAGCGCATTCCCTCCAGGGCGCGGGCCACCGCCGCGGGGTCGGCCGACTTCGCCTTCCTGATCGCTTCGGCGAACATGCCGAACATGGTGCCGGCACGGAAATAGTAATAGTCGACGCCGTGGCGCTTCTTGAACTCGTCCACCAGCCGGTCGGTGTCCTTCGTCGGCACGTTGTTGTGCCATTCGGTGATCTGCTTGACGCGGCCGACGCCCGACTCGCCCATGGCCGTGGGGGCGCCGCCGAAACCCGCGTAGTAGGTGTAGAAGTTGACGTCCAGCCCCGCGTCGCGCGCCGCGCGCACGAGCAGCGCGAGGTCCGCGCCCCAGTTGCCGGTGATCACGGTGTCCGCACCCGCCGCACGGATCTTCGCCACGTAGGGCGAGAAATCCTTCACCTGTCCGAGCGGGTGCAGGTCGTCGCCGACGACCTCGATGTCCGGGCGCTTGCGCGCCAGGTCGGCCCGGGCGGCGCGGGACACCGCCTGTCCGAAGGAATAGTTCTGGTTGATGAGGTACACCTTGCGGATCGACCTGTCCTTCGCGAGCTCGGTGGTGAGCGCTTCCATCTTCATGTCGCTGTTGGCGTCGAAGCGGAAGTGCCAGAAGCTGCATTTCGCGTTGGTGAGGTCCGGGTCCACCGCCGCGTAGTTGAAATAGAGCACGGTCTGCGACGGATTGCGTTCGTTGTGCTTGCCGATGGCGTCGGCCAGCGCGAGCGCGACCGACGAGCCGTTGCCCTGGATCACGTAGCGGATGCCGGCATCGACCACCTTCTTCAGCGCGTTGAGCGATTCCTGCGGGCTGGTCTTGTTGTCGAAGCCGATCACCTCGAAGCGGTAGCCGGGCGCGAGGTTGCGCCGGTTCGCTTCGTCGGCGAGGAACTGGAACTGCTTGAGGCCGATCTCGCCGACATTGGCGAACGGACCGGAGAGCGGATCGATGTAGGCCATGCGCACCACCTGCTGGGCGACCGCAGGGGCAGCGGCCAGCATGCATGCGACAGCGCAGGCGAAGACGCGAAGCAGGGGGATCATGCGGCCTCCTCGTGACGCGGCGTGCGCTCTGGCGGCGCGTCAGCCGGGAGGCCGATGCTAAAGCAGAATCGCAAGGCGGAAAAGGCGCCGCGCCGCCTCGGTTGACACTGCCGCGCCCGCCCGAGTAACTTGCCCCGCCACGCCACACCCGCCGCACGGAACCAAGGAGAGCCCCATGCTGCCCGGCCTCATGCAGGACGCCCCCCTGCTCATCTCGTCCATTCTCGAGCACGCCGCGCGCTGCCACGGCGACACCGAGGTGGTCTCGCGCACCGTCGAGGGCGGCATCCATCGTTACACCTACGCCGAGGCCCATCACCGCGCCAAGCGCATCGCGCAGGCGCTGACCCGGCTCGGGGTGAAGCAGGGCGAGCGCGTCGCCACGCTGGCCTGGAACGGCTACCGGCACTACGAGCTCTACTACGGCATCTCCGGCATGGGCGCGGTCATCCACACCATCAACCCGCGCCTCTTCGGCGAGCAGATCGAGTACATCGTCAACCACGCCGACGACCAGTATCTCTTCTTCGACCTGACGTTCGTGCCGATCGTCGAGAAGCTCGCGCCGAAATGCCCCGGCGTGCGCGGCTGGGTGGCGATGACCGATCGCGCGCACATGCCGGCGCTCCCCGGCGTGAAGCTTCTCTGCTACGAGGAGATCCTCGACGCCGAGAACGGCACGTACGAGTGGCCGCTGCTGGACGAGCGCACCGCGTCCGGCCTCTGCTACACCTCCGGCACCACCGGCAACCCCAAGGGCGTGCTGTACTCGCACCGCTCCACCGTGCTGCACGCCTACGGCGCCTCGCTGCCCGACGTGTTCGCCGCGTCGGCGCGGGAGACCATGCTGCCCGTCGTG
The DNA here is from genome assembly GCA_964552535.1 of uncultured Enterobacteriaceae bacterium. Taxonomy (GTDB): domain Bacteria; phylum Pseudomonadota; class Gammaproteobacteria; order Burkholderiales; family SG8-39; genus CAZKHE01. The sequence goes on from CAZKHE010000036.1 coordinate 5,968, forward strand.
CCGATGTTCCACGTCAACTCCTGGGGCACGCCGTACTTCGCCACCATGAACGGCTCGAAGCTGGTGTTCCCGGGTGCGCAGCTCGATGGCAAGAGCCTGTACGAGCTGTTCGAGGCCGAGCGCGTCACCGTCACCGCCGGCGTACCCACCGTCTGGCTCGGCCTGCTCGGCTACATGAAGCAGAACGGCCTCAAGTTCTCCACGCTGAAGCGCGCCGTCGTCGGCGGCTCGGCGGCGCCGCCGGCGATGATCCGGGAGTTCCAGGAGGACTTCGGCGTCGACTGCCAGCACGCGTGGGGCATGACCGAGATGAGCCCGCTCGGCACGTTCAACACCCTCAAGGAGAAGCATCTGCCGCTGTCCGAGGAGGAACGCTTCCGGGTGCGCTGCAGCCAGGGACGGGCGATCTTCGGCGTGGCGATGAAGATCGTCGACGGCGAGGGCAAGGAGCTGCCGCGCGACGGCAAGGCGTTCGGCGACCTGCTGGTCAAGGGGCCCTGGGTGACCCGGGGCTACTTCAAGGGCGAGGGCGGCGATCCGCTGCGCGACGGCTGGTTCCCCACCGGCGACGTCGCCACCATCGACCCGGACGGCTACATGCAGATCACCGACCGCTCCAAGGACGTGATCAAGTCCGGCGGCGAATGGATCAGCTCCATCGACCTCGAGAACATCGCCGTCGCGCACCCGGGCATCGCGGAGGCGGCGGCGATCGCCGCCTACCATCCCAAGTGGGACGAGCGCCCGCTCATCGTGGCGGTGCGCAAGCCGGATGCGCAGGTCACGCGCGAGGAGCTGCTCGCCTTCTACGAGGGCAAGGTGGCGAAGTGGTGGATCCCGGACGACGTGGTGTTCGTCGAGCAGCTGCCGCACACGGCCACCGGCAAGCTGCTCAAGACGACGCTGCGCCACCAGTTCAAGGATCACAAGCTGCCGACCGCCTGACGCGCCGCACTCGACCGTCACGTCCGGGAATCCGGTGGACCTCGCGCTGAACGACGCGCTGACGCTCGCCGCGGCCATCGCGACCATCGCGTTCGGCATGTGGGTGAACCGCATGTTGCCGCTGTTGGAGCGCGCCAACATTCCCCCGGCGGTCACCGGGGGGCTCATCGTGGCGGTTGCCCTCGCCGTGGCACGCCAGGCCTTGGGCTACCAGGTCGCGTTCGCCACGGAGCTGCGCAGCCTGCTGCTCCTCGTGTTCTTCGCTTCGCTGGGGCTCAGCGCACGCTTCGGCCTGCTGCGGCAAGGCGGCCCCGCCGTGGCCTGGGTCTGCGTCATCATCGTGCTGACGATCGTCGCGCAGAACGCGCTCGGCATCGCGGTGGCGCGCGCCTTCGATCTCGACGCGCGCCTCGGGCTCTTCATGGGCAGCATCGCTTATCTCGGCGGACACGGAACGACTGCCGCCTGGGCACAGGCCGCGCAGACCACGGACCTGCCCGCGGCCTTCGAGATCGGCATCGCCAGCGCCACGCTGGGGCTGGTGATGGGCGGGCTGGTCGGCGGACCGATCGCCGGCTGGCTTGCAGGCCGCGCCCGGGGCGAGGGGCCGGCGGCGACGCCGGGCGTGCCGGCGACGCCGATCGCCACCGAGGTGCCGCGCATCGTGGAGCCCGAGGCGAGCGACCGCTGGGTGCTGTCGCTCCTGGTGCTCGCCGCGTGCCTGGTGCTCGGCCAGCTGTTCGGACGGGTCGCCACCGCGGCGGGCTTTCCGCTGCCCGCGTTCCTCACCGCGCTGCTCGCCGGCGTGCTCATCACGAACGTCGGCGATCTGCTCGCACGGCCCGTCGACCTGCCCCGCGCGGATCTCGTCGGGACGCTGGCGCTGCGCGTGTTCCTCGCGATGAGCATGCTGAGCCTCGATTTCTCCACCCTCGCGAGCTATCTCCTGCCCCTCCTGGTGGCGATGGCCGGCCAGGTGGTGCTCATCGCGCTCATCGCGATGCTGCTGGTGCACCGCGTGCTGGGCGGCGGCGGCGAGGGCGGGGTCGGCGCCGGGGGGTTCATCGGCTTCGCCCTCGGCGCGATGCCGGTGGGCATCGCCACCATGAAGCGCATCGTGCAGCGGGTCGGGCCGGCGCCGCGCGCCTTCGTCGTCGTCACGCTCGCCGCGGCGCTGTTCCAGGACACCGCGAACGCCATCCTGGTGCGTGTATTCTTCCTGCTCCTCGGCAACTAGCCCTCAGCCTGGAGTCCGCGATGTCCCACGTCCTCGTCGCCCGCGACGGTCCGATCCTGCGCGTGCGTTTCAACCGCCCCGACAAGAAGAACGCCCTCACCGCCGACATGTACGCGGCGCTCGCCGATGCCCTCACCGCGGCCGACGAGGACGCGTCGGTCCGCGCCGTGCTCATCGAGGGCAACGAGGCGGGCTTCACCGCCGGCAACGATCTCGCCGACTTCCTGTCGAATCCGCCGTCCGGGATGGACGCGCCGGTGATCCGCTTCCTCAAGGCGGTCAGCCGCGCCCAGAAGCCGCTGGTGGCGGCCGTCACCGGCCCCGCGGTCGGCGTCGGCACGACCATGCTGCTCCACTGCGAGTTCGTCTACGCGGCGGACACGGCGAAATTCGCGCTGCCGTTCGTCAACCTCGGCCTCTGTCCCGAGGCCGGGTCGAGCTACCTGCTTCCCATGGTCGCGGGTTACCGGCGCGCGGCCGAGCTCCTGATGCTGGGCGAGCCGTTCGACGCGCCGACTGCCCAGGCCTGCGGCATCGTGACGCGGGTGCTGCCCGCGGCCGAGGTGCTGGAAGCTGCGCTCGCCACGGCGCGCAAGATCGCCGAGCGTCCGGCGATGTCGGTGCACATGACCAAGATGCTCATGAAGCGCCAGCTCCAGTCCACGATCGACAGCGTCGTGAGCGAGGAGGCAGGCCACTTCCTCGCGCTGATGCACTCGCCGGCGGCGAAGGAGGCGTTCGCGGCGTTCCTCGAGAAGCGGAAGCCTGATTTCTCGAAGGTCGGCTGAAGGCGGCGTCGGTTTGCGCCTTCGCGAGGAAGGCCGTCTCGTGCATCGGACGTGAACCCCGATACCCCCACGGCCCGGTTCGTCGCCGGCATGCGCGCCCAGGCGCCGGCCCTGGTCGGCATGGTGCCGTTCGGGATCGTCGTCGGCGTCGCCTCGGTCGCCGGCGGGCTCAGCTTCCTCGAAGGGATGGCGCTCTGCGTGCTGGCGTTCAGCGGCATCGTGCAGCTCATCGCCGTCCAGTTGCACGTCAGCGGCGCGCCGTTCGGCATCATCGTGATGACGGCCGCCGTGGTGAGTCTCCGCCTGCTCATGTACAGCGCCTCGCTCGCGCCGCATCTCGGCCGGCTCTCCTGGCGCGACAAGCTGCTGACCGGCTACCTGCTCACCGACCACGGCTATGCGCTGGGCATGATCGACGTCGCCGAGCACCCCGATCGCCCGAACCGGCACTGGTACGTCATCGGCACCGGTGCGCTCGCCTGGTCGGTGTGGACCCTGTCGGTGGCCGTCGGCATGGCGGTGGGCACCCAGCTGCCGCCCGAGTGGGGCCTCGATTTCACCGTGCCGCTCACGTTCCTCGCGCTGCTCGTGCCGGTGCTGCGCAACCGGCCATCGTGGGCCGCCGCGGCCGTCGGCGGCGTCGTGGCGATCGCCGCGCACGCCATGCCGCTGCGCCTCGGGCTGATCACCGCCGTGCTGTGCGGGCTCGGCGCGGCGGCGCTCTGGCACCGCTGGGAGCGGCGATGACGCTGTGGCTCCTGATCCTCGCGCTGTCGCTCGTCACGCTCGGCATGCGCCTGTCCTTCATTGCCACGCTGAAGCCGCACGCCATCCCGCCGTTCGTGCGCGAGGTGCTCGCCTACGTCGCGCCCGCGGTGCTCGCGGCGATCGTCGTGCCGCCGATCCTCGTCCGCGAAGGGGTGGTCGATCTCGGCGCGGACAATCCGCGGCTGATCGCCGGCGTGGCCGCGTTCGCCATCGCGTGGTTCACCAAGAGCGTCGTCGGCACGGTCGTCGGCGGGATGGCGACGCTCTGGCTCGCGCAATGGCTGCTCGCCGCATAATGCGCGGACATCCGAGGAGGACGCCATGAGCCTTGCAGGAAAGACGATGTTCATCAGCGGCGGGTCGCGCGGCATCGGCCTCGCCATCGCCCTCGCCGCGGCGCGCGAGGGCGCGAACGTGGCCATCGGCGCGAAGACGACCGAGCCGCACCCGAAGCTGCCGGGCACGATCTACACCGCCGCCGAGGAGATCGAGCGCGCCGGCGGCAAGGCGCTGCCGATCATGCTCGACATCCGCGACGATGCCGCGGTGCACGCCGCGGCGAAGCAGACGGCCGAGCACTTCGGCGGCATCGACGTGCTCGTCAACAACGCCAGCGCGATCAGCCTCACCGGCACGCTGGACACGCCGATGAAGCGGTTCGACCTGATGTTCGGCGTCAACGTGCGCGGCACGTACGTGTGCTCGCAGGCGTGCATTCCCTACCTGCGCAAGAGCGCCAACCCGCACATCCTCACGCTGTCGCCGCCGCTCAACATGAATCCGAAGTGGCTGGCGCCGCACGTCGCCTACACCATGGCGAAATACGGCATGAGCATGTGCGTCGTCGGCATGGCCGAGGAGTTCCGTGCCGACGGCATCGCGGTGAACGGGCTGTGGCCGCGCACGGTGATCGACACGGCGGCACTGGCGATGATTCCCGGCGTGGACCGGAAGATGTGCCGCAAGCCGGAGATCCTCGCCGACGCGGCGATGGCAATCCTGCATCGCGACAGCCGGAAGTGCACCGGCAACCTCTACATCGACGAGGACGTGCTGGCGGAAGAGGGCATCACCGATCTCGGGAAGTACGCGGTGATCCCGGGCAACAACAAGTTCCTGCCGGACCTCTTCCTGGATTAGCGGCCGGCCGCCAGGTCGGCGAGGCGCTCGAGCAGCGGCCGCTTGCGCTCCTCGAGATCGCGATAGCGGCCGTAGAGCCGCTCGAGCTCGGCCTGATACTCGGCCTGCTTCGCCGCCGAACGCTCGCGTTCGCGCACGAGGTCGTCGTAGTTCGGCGGCGTGGCGGGAGGGGTGTAGGCGGCGAGCGGGTTGACGGCCGGCGACTGCGCCGCCCGCAGCCCCTGCACCATCTGGAACTGCTGGTACACCGCCTGCTGCTCCTGCTGGAGCGCGGCGAGCGCGGTGCGCAGTGCGTCGAGCTCCGGATTCGGCTGCGGCGCCTGTGCGTTCGCGGCGCACGCGATCGTGAGGAGCAGGGCGGCGAGCGGGCGGGCGACGCGCATGGCGCCAGTCTAGCGCGCCGGCTTTGCGTTCGCGTGACGGTTCGTGCGAACGGACGCCGCCGCGTCGCCCGCGATGACCCGGGCCAACGAGGTCGCGTCCAGCCGCGCGGTGTGGAACGACCGCTGCAGCGGCGACGCGTCGCTGAATGCGGACTGCAGCGCGATCAGCGCGAGCGAGGCTCACAGCGCGACGGGATTGCCCGCCGGCGACACTCGACACGCCCGATCGGGATCGAACGCCGCGCGTACGCCGGGCGCCGCCGGGGCCCGTGCTACGATTCGTGCCGGAGAAAGGCGCCGGAATTCCCATGAGCGACCAGTTCTCGGGCACCGCGCCCGTGCAGGAGCGGCATCGGTTCGACATCGCGCCGCTCGAAAGCCATCTTGCCGCCACTGTCCCGGGCTTTCGCGGCCCGCTGACGGTCGCGCAGTTCAAGGGCGGCCAATCCAATCCCACCTACCTGCTGACCACGCCCGGGGCGCGGTACGTGCTGCGTTCGAAGCCCGGGCCCGCGGCGAAGCTGTTGCCTTCCGCGCATGCGGTCGAGCGCGAGTTCCGCGTGATGGCGGCGCTCGGGAACGCCGGTATCCCGGTGGCGAAGATGCATGCGCTGTGCGAGGACGAGTCGGTCATCGGCCGCGCGTTCTACGTCATGGAGTACGTCGAAGGGCGCGTGTTCTGGGACCAGTCGCTGCCCGGCATGGCGCCCGCGGACCGCGCCGCGATCTACGACGAGATGAACCGCGTCATCGCGGCGCTGCACCGGGTGGATTACGCCGCGGTCGGGCTCGCCGACTACGGCAAGCCCGGCAACTACTTCGCGCGCCAGATCGGCCGCTGGTCCAAGCAGTACGTCGCCTCCGAGACCGAGAGGATCGACGCGATGGACCGGCTGATGGCGTGGCTCCCCGCCGCGATCCCGCCGGGCGACGAGACCACGGTGGTGCACGGCGACTACCGCATGGACAACCTCATCTTCCACCCGCGCGAGCCGCGCATCCTCGCGATCCTCGACTGGGAGCTGTCCACGCTGGGCCACCCGCTCGCCGATTTCGCCTATCACTGCATGAGCTGGCACATCCCGCCGGCGCAGTTCCGCGGGATCGCCGGGCTCGACCTCGCCGCGCTCGGCATTCCCGACGAGGCCTCGTACATTGCGGCGTACGGCCGGCGCACCGGGCGCGAGCGCATCGACCACTGGGATTTCTACCTCGCCTACAACATGTTCCGGCTCGCCGCGATCCTGCAGGGCATCATGAAGCGCGCGCTCGAGGGCACCGCGTCGAGCGCGGAGGCGCTCGACGCGGGCCGCCGCGCGCGTCCGCTCGCCGAGCTCGGCTGGCAGTACGCGCAGCGAGCCGGGGCGATCTGAACGACAAGGAGCCGTACATGGACTTCGAGTATTCCGACAAGGTCAAGGCGCTCCAGGCGCGGCTCACCGCGTTCATGGACGAGCACGTGTATCCGAACGAGCGCGTGTTCTTCGACCAGATCGAGGAGAACACCCGCGCCGGCCGGCGCTGGACGCCCACGCGGATCATCGAGGAGCTGAAACCGAAGGCGCGCGCCGCCGGACTGTGGAACCTGTGGCGGCCGAAGGCGCACGGCGGCGAGCTCACCAACGTCGAGTACGCGCCCCTCTGCGAGATCATGGGCCGCGTGTTCTGGGCGCCGGAGGTATTCAACTGCTCGGCGCCGGACACCGGCAACATGGAGACGCTGCTGCGCTACGCGACGCCGGAGCAGCAGAAGCAATGGCTCGAGCCGCTGCTCGCCGGCGAGATCCGCTCGTGCTTCGCGATGACCGAGCCGGGCGTCGCCTCGTCGGATGCGACCAACATCGAGGCGCGCATCGAGCGCCAGGGCGACCACTACGTGGTGAACGGGCGCAAGTGGTGGTCGTCGGGTGCGATGGACCCGCGCTGCGCCATCTTCATCTTCATGGGCAAGACGGATCCTTCGGCGGCCCGGCACGCGCAGCAGTCGATGATCCTGATCCCGCGCGACGTGCCGGGCGTGACCGTCGTACGCCCGCTCAACATCCTCGGCTACGACGACGCGCCGCACGGCCACGCGGAGGTCACGTTCGAGAACGTGCGCGTGCCGGTGTCGAACATCCTGCTCGGCGAGGGCCGCGGCTTCGAGATCGCGCAGGGGCGGCTCGGGCCGGGGCGCATCCACCACTGCATGCGCATGATCGGGGCGGCCGAGCGCGCGCTCGAGCTGATGTGCCAGCGGACGCTCTCGCGCGTCGCGTTCGGGCGGCCGATCGCGGAGCAGGGCGTGACGCGCGAGCGCATCGCCGATGCCCGCATCATGATCGACCAGGCGCGGCTGCTCACGCTCAACGCGGCGCACAGGATGGACACCGTGGGCAACAAGGTCGCGCAGCGCGAGATCGCGATGATCAAGGTGGCCGCGCCGGTGATGTGCCAGCAGGTCATCGACTGGGCGATACAGGCGCACGGCGGCGGCGGCATGTGCGACGATTTCCCCCTCGCCTGGATGTACGCCTGGAACCGCACGCTGCGCCTCGCCGACGGTCCCGACGAGGTCCATCGCAACGCCATCGCGAAGCTCGAGCTCGCCAAGCACATCAAGCACTGAGGAGACGCGACCCATGATCCGCCTGCACGGCTTTCCCATCAGCAACTACTACAACAAGGTGAAGATGGCTCTGCTCGAGAAGGGCGTGGCGTTCGAGGAGGTGTACGTGATGCCCAGCCAGGACGAGAAGGTGGTCGCGCTCTCGCCGATGGGGAAGATTCCGTACGTCGAGTGGGACGGCCAGGTGCTGGTGGAGTCCCAGGTCATCAACGAGTGGCTCGACGAGATCCATCCCACGCCGCCGCTGATGCCGAAGGATCCGCACGAGCGCGCGCGCATCCGCGAGCTGCTGGCGATCCTCGAGATGCATCTCGAGTTGCCCGCCCGCCGCCTGTACAAGGAGGCGTTCTTCGGCGGCAGCGTCTCGGACGAGACCAAGAAGGAGGTCGAGCGCGACCTCGCCAAGGGCGTGCGCGCCCTCAAGGCCCGGGCCAAGTTCACCCCCTACGTCGGCGGGGCCGAGTACACGCTTGCCGACTGCGCGGCGATCGTGCATCTGCCGCTCGTGTCGATGGCGTCGAAGAAGATCTACGGCCGCGACGTCCTCGAAGGCATCGACGTCAAGGCATACCTCAAGCTCTGCGGCGAACGTCCCGCCGTGAAGCGGGTGAACGACGACCGCAAGGCGGCGCAGGAGGCGGCGACCAGGAAGTAGCGGCGCCCGGGAACCGCGCGGGAGCGCGCGACGCGCCAAACGGGTGCACAATGCCCCGCGGCGGTGCCGGGGGCGGCGGGCGGGACGCTGTGTGACGAGGGGAAGCGCAGCGGCTCAAGGGCTTGTCGTCCCGGGCACGGCTGTTGCAGAGCGCGCGGCTCTGTCCCGGGAAGCCCGGGGCGGCCGTCCACACCGTCCACAGGGGGAGCACCTCGCATGAACCGCATCACCAGGCTTGCCGCAACCGTGGTCCTCGCGGCCGCGACGGCCACCGCCGGCGCGCAGACCACGCTGCGCATCGGCATGACCGCCGCCGACATCCCGGCCACCACCAGCCAGCCCGATTCGGGCTTCGAGGGCAACCGCTTCGTCGGCCTCACGCTGTTCGACGCGCTCACGATGTGGGACCTCTCGTCGGCCGACAAGGCCTCGACCATCATCCCGGGCCTCGCCACGGAGTGGAAGGTCGACGACAAGGACAAGACCAAGTGGATCTTCAAGCTGCGCCGCGGCGTGAAGTTCCACGACGGCACCGACTTCAACGCCGATGCGGCGGTGTTCAACTTCGAGAAGGTGCTGAAGAAGGACGCGCCGCACTACGACCCGCGCCTGGTGGCGCAGACGGTGCCGCGCATGCCGACCATCACCGGTGCGCGCAAGGTCGACGACTACACCATCGAGGTCACCACCTCCGAGCCCGACGCGTTCGTGCCCATCAACCTCGCCAACCTCTTCATGGCGAGCCCGGCCGCCTTCGCCAAGGCGAAGAACTGGACCGAGTTCGCCAAGGCGCCGGTCGGCAGCGGTCCCTGGAAGTTCGTACGCCTCGTGCCGCGCGAGCGGCTGGAGCTCGTGAAGAACGCGGACTACTGGAACAAGCAGCGCGTGCCGAAGACCGATCGCCTCGTGCTGATCCCGATGCCGGAAGGCAACACCCGCGTCGCGGCGCTGCTGTCCGGACAGGTGGACTGGATCGAGGCGCCGCCGGCGGACGCGATCCCGCAGCTCCGCGTGAAGGGCTTCCAGATCACCAACAACCCGTATCCGCACACGTGGCCGTGGCAGCTCAACGTGCTCCCGGGCTCGCCGCTCGCCGACAAGCGGGTGCGCCAGGCGCTGCAGGTCTGCGTGGATCGCGACGGCATCCGGCGCCTCCTCGGCTTCAACGCGCTGCCGGCGCGGGGGGTGGTGTTCGAGGACCACCCGTGGTTCGGCAAGCCGAAGTTCGACGTCAAGTACGATCCGAACCTCGGCAAGAAGCTGCTCGCCGACGCGGGTTACGGCAGCGGCAAGCCGCTGAGCATCAAGGTGCAGATCTCAGCGTCGGGCTCCGGCCAGATGCAGCCGCTCGCGATGAACGAGTACATCCAGCAGAGCCTCAAGGAGAACTGCGGCGTGAACGTCGATTTCGACGTGATCGTGTGGGAGACGCTGTTCAACAACTGGCGGCTCGGCGCCAAGGACCCGGCCGCACGCGGCGCGCACGCCATCAACGTGAGCTTCGCCTGGCAGGATCCGTTCTTCGGCTTCGCGCGCTTCTACGACAGCCGCATGGTCGCGCCGCGCAGCGTGAACTGGGGATGGGTGCAGAACGAGGAGTTCGACAAGCTGGTGAAGGACGCGCGCTCGTCGTTCGACGCGAAGCAGCGCGACACCGCGCTCGCGCGGCTGCACGAGCGCGCGGTCGAGGAGAGCTTCTTCCTGTTCTGGGTGCACGACACGGGGCCGCGCGCGCTCTCGCCGAAGGTGAAGGGGTTCGTCCAGGCGAAGAACTGGTTCCAGGATCTGTCGCCCGTCTCCATGCAGTGAGCGCGGCGCGCTCACTGCATCGAGGGCGAGAGATCCTGGAACGTTCCAGCCATCGTACGAACAAGGGGAGACCTCCCCTTGTATATCCCCCGGTCGGGGGCGGCGTTGCCGCCCCGGCTCCTTACGGCGGGTGGGTTGGGGGCGGCGGCCCAGCTTCCGCGCTCGCCCGCCGGCGTGAGGGCGAAGTAGGCGCATTCCCGTGTTGATCTATCTTCTCAAGCGCCTGATCTACGCCATTCCCATCGCGCTCGCGGTGAGTGCGGTGTGCTTCTCGCTCGTGTACCTCGCGCCCGGCGACCCGCTCTCGGCGATCGTGCCCTCGGACGCGTCCACCGAGCTGATCGACCAGCTCAGGAAGGAGTACGGGCTCGACAAGCCGGTGCCGGTCCAGTACGTCATCTGGGTCGGGCGCGCACTCGTCGGGGATCTCGGCACGTCCATCGCCACCGGGCGGCCGGTTGCGAGCGAGATCGGCAACGCGATCTCCAACACCTTCATCCTCGCCGTATTCGCAAGCCTCATCGGCTTCGTGCTGGGCTGCGTGTTCGGCACCATCGCCGGCTACTTCAACGGCTCCTGGATCGACAAGGTCGTGTCGGCCATCGCCGTCGCCGGCGTATCCGTGCCGCACTACTGGCTCGGCATGGTGCTGGTGATCCTGTTCGCGGTGGTCTGGAACGTGCTGCCGGCGATGGGTGCGGGACCCGGCGGCTCCGGCGAATGGGCCTGGGACGTGGAGCACATGAAGCACCTGGTGCTGCCGGCGGTGACGCTGTCGGTGATTCCCACCGGCATCATCACCCGCACGGTGCGCGCCCTGGTGGCCGACATCCTGTCGAAGGAGTTCGTCACGGCGCTGATCGCGAAGGGCCTCTCGCAGGGCGCGGTCTTCATGCACGTGGTCAAGAACGCCGCGCCCACCGCCCTCGCGGTGATGGGCGTGCAGCTGGGCTACCTGCTCGGCGGGTCCATCCTGGTGGAGACGGTGTTCTCCTGGCCCGGCACCGGTTTCCTGCTCAACACCGCCATCTTCCAGCGCGACATCCCGCTGCTGCAGGGGACGATCCTCGTGCTGGCGCTGTTCTTCGTGGGGCTCAACCTGCTGGTCGACATCCTCCAGACCGGCCTCGATCCGCGCATCAAGCGAGCATGACCGGCAAGGGCCTCAGCACGGATCTGGTTCTCCCGCCGCGCGCAGGAACGGAGGGCGGGGGAGGCGGCGTCGTTCACCGGACCCAGGGGTACTGGAAGGGTGTCTTCCGGCGCCTCGCGCGCGACAGGGTCGCGATGCTGTGCCTGCTCGTGCTCCTCGGCATCGTCCTGATGGCGATCTTCGCCCCGTGGATCGCGCCGCACGATCCGGTCAAGGGCAGCGTCCTGCGGCGCCTGCTGCCGGTCGGCTCGCCCGGCTACCTGCTCGGCACCGACGAGCTCGGCCGCGACATGCTCTCGCGCCTCATCCACGGCGCGCGCCTGTCGCTCGTGATGGGCATCACCCCGGTGCTCAACGCGCTCGTCATCGGCGGCTTCCTCGGCATCGTCGCCGGGTTCCTCGGCGGCCGCGTCAACACCGTCATCATGCGCACCGTGGACGTGTTCTACGCCTTTCCCTCGGTGCTGCTCGCGGTAGCGATCTCCGGGGCGCTGGGCGCCGGCATCGCCAACGCCCTGCTCGCGCTCACCATCGTCTTCATTCCGCCGATCGCGCGCGTCGCGGAGAGCGTGACGACGCAGGTGCGCAGCCTCGACTTCGTGGAGGCGGCCCGCGCCAGCGGCGCCGGCGCGTTCACCATCATCCGCGTGCACATCCTCGGCAACGTGCTCGGCCCGATCTTCGTCTACGCGACCAGCCTCGTGTCGGTGTCGATGATCCTGGCCTCCGGGCTGTCGTTCCTCGGCCTGGGCACCAAGCCTCCCGATCCCGAGTGGGGCCTCATGCTCAACACCCTGCGGACCGCCATCTACACGCAGCCGCTGGTCGCCGCGCTCCCCGGGGTGATGATCTTCGCCGTCTCGATCAGCTTCAACCTGATGAGCGACGGGCTGCGCAGCGCCATGGACGTGCAGCGATGAGCGCGCCGCTGCTCGACGTCCGCGACCTCGTCAAGCACTTCCCGATCAAGGGCGGGCTGTTCGGCCGCACGACCGCGGTCGTCCACGCGGTGGACGGCGTGTCGTTCGCCCTGGCCGCGGGCGAGACGCTCGGCATCGTCGGCGAGTCGGGCTGCGGCAAGTCCACGACGGCGCGCCTGCTGGTGCATCTCATCGAGCCGGACGCCGGTCGCGTGGCGCTCGAGGGCCACGAGATCGTGCGCTCCTCCAACCGTCAGCGGGGCGGCGTGCCGGGCGGGATCTCCATCAATCGCGCGCGCCGGCAGATGCAGATGGTGTTCCAGGACTCGTTCGCGTCGCTGAACCCGCGCCTCACCGTGGAGGATTCGATCGCCTTCGCGCCGCGCGTGCACGGCACGCCCGACCGCGCGGCGCGCGCGCGGGCGCAGGACCTCCTCGCCAAGGTGGGCCTCGATCCGGCGCGCTTCGCCGGCCGGTACCCGCACGAGCTGTCGGGCGGCCAGCGCCAGCGCATCAACATCGCGCGCGCGCTGGCGCTCGAGCCGCGCATCGTCATTCTCGATGAGGCGGTATCGGCGCTCGACAAGTCGGTCGAGGCGCAGGTGCTCAACCTGCTCATCGACCTCAAGCGCGAGCTCGGTCTCACCTACGTCTTCATCTCGCACGACCTCAACGTGGTGCAGTACGTGAGCGACCGCGTGATGGTGATGTATCTCGGCAAGGTGGTGGAGATCGGCCCGGTGGAGCACATCTACGGCGCCGCCGGCCATCCGTACACCCGGGCGCTCCTCTCGGCGATGCCGTCCATGGATCCCGAGCATCGCACCGATGCGCCGCCGCTCGCCGGCGATCCGCCCAACCCGATCGACCCGCCGTCGGGGTGCCGCTTTCGCACCCGGTGTCCGCATGCCGAGCCCGTGTGCGCGTCGCGCGAGCCGCTGCTCGCCGAGACCTCCGCCGGGCACCGCGTTGCCTGCCATATCGTCCACGCCGGCAGCGGCCACAGCGCCGCACCGGCCGCCGCCGCCTGAACCAAGGAGAACCAACGCCATGAGCCGAGTCAGCCAGGGGTACGTGCAGGAAGTCCTGCAGCTCCAGGGCGTCGCCCGCAACCCGGACGCCGCGCGCGCCATCGCCCCCGTGCTCGCGTCGCAGCTGGAAGCGGCGCAGGCGGCATACGACCGTCTGCCGTTCGAGACCGAGCCGGCGACGTTCCTCGTCGAGCTCGAGCGGCGCGCATGAGGGCGGCCCGGTGAGCGCCCCGCATACCTGGACCCTCGCCGAGGCGGCGCGCGCGGTGCAGGCGCGGCAGATCTCGGCCGTCGAGCTGCTCGAGGCGGTGCTCGCCCGCGCGCAGGCGGTGCAGCCGGCGCTCAATGCGTTCCTGCGCATCGACGCCGACCTCGCGCGCGCGCAGGCGCGCGTCGCCGACCAGGAGCTCGCGCACGGCCGCACGCGCGGGGTGCTGCACGGCGTGCCGATGGCGCACAAGGACATGTACTACCGCGCGGGCGTGCCGTCCACGTGCGGCTCGAGGATCAAGGGCGCACAGCCGGAAGCGGTGACCGCCACCGCGCTGCAGCGCCTCGATGCCGCCGGCGCGATCCAGTTCGGCGTGCTGAACATGGCCGAGTTCGCCTACGGCCCGACCGGCCACAACTACCATTACGGGCACTGCCGCAACCCGTGGAACCCGGACTGCATCACCGGCGGCTCCTCGAGCGGCTCCGGTGCGGCGGTGGGCGCGCGCGCGACCTTCGCGGCGCTCGGTTCCGACACCGGCGCATCGATCCGCCTGCCCGCGGCGCTGTGCGGCGTGACCGGCCTCAAGGTGACGTACGGCCGCATCAGCCGCGCCGGCGCAATGCCGCTGTCGTTCTCCATGGACACGGTGGGCCCGCTCGCCCGCAGCGCCGAGGACTGCGCGCTGCTGCTCGGCGTGATGGCCGGACACGATCTCGCCGACGCCACGTCGAGCCGCGAGGCGGTGCCCGACTACCTGGCGGAGATCGCGCGTCCGGTGCGCGGCCTGCGCGTGGGAGTCGCGCTCAACTATTTCACCGACGACGTCGAGCCCGGGGTGGGGACCGCGCTCACCGAGAGCATCCGCACCCTGGAGTACCTCGGGTGCGAGATCGTGCCGGTCACGCTGCCCGACATGACCGCCATGGACGTGGCCGGCACGCACGTCATCGCGGCCGAGGCGGCCGCGCTGCACGGCGCCTGGCTGCGCGATCGCCCGGACGACTACTCGCCGCAGGTGCTCGCGCGGCTGCAGCGCGGCCTCGCGCTGCCGGCGACGAAGTACATCGATGCGCTACGCCTGCGCGGACCGGCGCTGGAGGCGTTCACGCGCGCGGTGTTCGACCGCGTGGACGTGCTGCACGCGCCGTGCCTGCCGATTCCCACGCCGACCGTCGCCGAGACCGACGTGGGCGGCGGCGGCGGGATGGACCGCACGCTCGCGCTGCTGACGAAGTTCATGCGGCCGTTCAACTACCTCGGCCTGCCGTCGGTGGCGTTGCCGTGCGGGTTCCACCCCAACGGCCTGCCGGTGGGGATGCAGCTCGCCGGCCGGCCGTTCGCGGAAGGTCCGATCCTGCGCGTGGCGCACGCCTTCCAGCAGGCCACCGACTGGCACCGCAAGCTGCCGCCGCTCTGACCCGCATGGCCGAACCGCTCGTCTCCGTTCGCGACCTCACCGTCCGCTTCACCGGCGGGGCCAGGCCCGTGCACGCGGTCAACGGCGTCTCGTTCGACATCGCCGCGGGCGAGGTGCTCGGCGTCCTCGGCGAATCGGGCTCGGGCAAGAGCGTCACGCTGCGCGCGCTGCTGCGCATCCTGCCCGAACGCCGCACCCGCATCGCGGGCGACGTGCGCATCGCCGGCAAGGACGTGCTCGCGCTCTCCGGCGAGGCGCTCGACCAGTACCGCGGCGGCACCACCGCGATGATCTTCCAGGAGCCGATGCTCGCCTTCGATCCGGTCTACACCGTCGGCCACCAGATCGCGGAGAGCATCCGGCGCCACGCACGGGTGGGGACGGCGGAGGCGCGGCGCCGCGCGATCGCGATGCTCGAGCACGTGCGCATTCCCTCGCCTGCGCGCCGCTACGACGCCTACCCGCACGAGATGTCCGGCGGGATGCGCCAGCGCGCGATGATCGCGCTCGCGCTCGCCTGCCGCCCGCAGCTCCTGCTCGCCGACGAGCCCACCACCGCGCTCGATGCGACGGTGCAGATCCAGATCCTGCTGCTCCTGCGCGAGCTGCAGAAGGAGCTGGGCATGGCGGTGATCTTCGTGACCCACGACGTGGGCGTGGTCGCCGAGATCGCCGACCGCGTCGCGGTGATGTACGCGGGCCGGCTGGTCGAGCTCGGGCCGGTGGCCGAGGTGGTGAAGCGGCCGCGGCACCCGTACACGCACGGCCTGCTCGCTTCCACGATCCACGGCTCGATGCGCGGCCGCCGCATCGAGGCGATCCCGGGCGCGCCGCCGGACCTCGCCGCGCTGCCCGCCGGCTGCAGCTTTGCGCCGCGCTGCCCGCACGCAGGTTCCGCCTGCGCCGCGGCCGTGCCGGCGGCCACGCCGGTCGGCGCGGACCACGTCGCGCGCTGCGTGCTCGCGCAGGACGCGGCCGTCGCGGGATAGCCCATGGCGCGCGTGCTCGTGGTGAACACCAACACGTCGGCCGCGATCACCGACCTCGTGGTCCGCGAGCTCGCGGCCCATCTGCCCGACATCGCGTGGCAGCCGGCCACCGCGCGCTTCGGCGCCGCATACATCGCCACCGAGGCGAGCTACGCGATCGCCGGCCACGCTGCGCTCGACCTCTACGCGCGGGACGGCGCGGGCTGCGACGCGGTGCTGCTCGCCTGCTTCGGCGATCCCGGGCTCTTCGCCCTGCGCGAAATCGCGCGCGTGCCCGTCGTCGGCCTCGCGGAGGCGGCGATGGCCGAGGCTGCCGCGGTCGGACGCTATGCCATCGTCACCGGCGGCGCCGCGTGGCGGCCGATGCTCGAGCGGCTGGCGTTCGCGCTCGGGCGCGCCGGGGAGCTCGCGGCCATTCGCACCGTCGCGCCGAGCGGCGCGGAGATCGCCGCCGATCCGCACGGGGCGATGGCCCTGCTCGGCGAGGTCGCCAAGGCCTGCGCGCGCGAGGACGGCGCGCGGGCGGTGATTCTCGGAGGAGCGGGCCTCGCCGGCCTCGCCGCAAGGCTGCAGGGGGAGGTGCCGGTGCCGATGATCGACAGCGTCCTCGCCGGGGGGAGGGCCGTTGCCCGAGCGCTCGCCGCGCCTCGTCGCGGCACCCCACCGCTCGCCCAGGCGCCGATGACGGGGCTGGGCGACGCGCTGACGAAGCTCCTCGACCGCTGATCACCTGCACGCGAGCCGGACGCGGCTGGCGACGCGACGCGTCAGCCGGAGCGGCCGGCGATGGCGAGGAAGCGGCTCGGCATGCCGAGCACGTGATTGGCGAACTCCTCGAACACCGACTCGTCGGCGGAGCGCGCATCGATGACGTAGCTCGAGGTGCCGAACTGCCCGACGTTGCGGCAGAGGAAGGCGATGCGGCCCCGTTCCCGATCCGCCATCACGCGCACGTACGCGGTGATCTCGCCGAGGATCGCGACGCTGGCGCCGCCGGCCGGCGCATCCTCGGTGGTGTAGCGCAGCGCAGCGGCATTGAGCCGATCGAAGAGCGCCTGCATGTCGGGGCGGGACACCACGGTGCGCAGGGTGGTCGGCGACACGCCGACGATGGTGAGCAGCACCATGTCGGTCCACGGACGGCCCTCGTGACGCCGCTGGCGCTGGTCGACGAACGCGTCCGCCACCTTCGGGCGCGAGAACGGGCCGATGCCCTCCAGCGCGTAGTCGTGCGCGACCTCCGGCTTCACGATGCCGAGGTAGCGCACCAGCTCCTGGTAGAACGCGAACGCCGCGCGCATGCGCCGCTCCACCTCGAAGCGGCGCATGAGGATCTCGGTGGTGGCGTCGTCGTTGGCGTCGGCCCCCTCCATCGCCTCCGCCTCCCGGCGCAGCCGTGCGAGCAGGCCCGTGCGCGTTGCCGTCGAGTCGCGCGGCGCCGAGGCGGCCGCCAGCGGCGCGGCCGTGGCGGCCGTGCCGGTTTCCGCGAACAGGTCGAACTCGGGCAGCAGGCCGTCGGCGAGCCGCGCGAGCTTGCCGATCACGACCGCACCGGCCGCCGGACCGCCGAGGGGTTTGAGCGCCTCGCGCAGCGCCGCCGCCATCTCGTCGCCGGTCGCGAAGCGCGCCGCCGGGTCCTTGGCGAGCGCGCGCTCGATGATCGCGTCCACCGCCGGGGGCAGCGACGGCGCGAGCCGGGCGGCCGGCACGTGCTGCTTCGTGGTGATGTTCTGCATGAGGGTGAGCACGTCCTCCGGCCGTTCGGCGTCGAACGGCCCGGCCCCGGTGACGAGCTCGTACAGCAGCGCGCCGAGCGAGAACACGTCGCTGCGGCCGTCCAGCGGCCGCGCGGTGAGCTGCTCCGGCGACATGTAGCGCGGCGAGCCGACGAGGATGCCGGTGCGCGTGCGCGCGCCCTGGTCCACGCGGGCGATGCCGAAGTCGGTGATCTTGACCCGGCCCTCCTGGGTAAGCAGCAGGTTGCCCGGCTTGACGTCGCGATGCACGACGCCGTTGCGATGCGCGTAGGCGAGCGCCTCCGCGGCCTGCCGCACCAGCTCCAGCGCCGCCTCGAGCGGCACCTTCTCGCCGCGGTCGAGCACGTGCTTGAGCGAGCGGCCTTCGACGAGCTCCATCACGATGAACGCGACGTCCTCGAGCTCCCCCACGTCGTGCACGATGACGATGCCCGGATGCGTGAGGCGTCCGGCGGCCTTCGCCTCGCGCAGGAAGCGCAGCCGCGGCTCCAGGCTGCCGTCGTCCAGGCGCCCGAGGTCCACGGTCTTGAGTGCAACCTGGCGCTCGATGAGCGGGTCCGAGGCGCGGTGCACGGTGCCCATCGAACCGCGACCGATCTCCTCCATCAGCACGTACCGCCCCAGCGACTTCATCGTTCCCCCGTGCCTCGTGTCCCGGCCGCTAGACCGGGCTGCGGGGCGTCTGCCCCGTCAGGATGTCCTGCATGCGCCGCTCCACCGCGGGCAGGATGCGCGGATGGGTCAGCACGTAGAAGCGCTCGTCGCGGATCGCCTCGAATGCCGCGTCCGCCACGTCCTCCGCGGAGAGGCGGCCCGACTCCACCGCCTTGCGGAAGCCGGCCTCGCGCGCGTCGTCCTCCGCGGTGCGCGGTGCGGCGCCGGCGAGCCCCGCCGGCCGCGTCCGCTGCGAGTCGGCGATGCCCGACGGGAAGAACGCCGGACACAGCACCGAGCAGCGCACCCGGGCCCCGCGTGCGGCGAGATCGTGATGCAGCGTCTCGGTGAGCGCAACGACGGCGTGCTTGGAAACGTTGTAGATGCCCATTCCCGGCGGCGAAATCAGGCCCGCGACCGACGCGGTGTTGAGGATGTGCGCCTCCTCGCCGTGCGCGAGCAGGAGCGGCGTGAAGACGCGCACGCCGTGGATCACGCCCCAGAGGTTCACCCCCAGCGCCCAGCGCCAGTCGTTCTCCGTGTTCTCCCACACCGCGCCGAGCGGCGCGACGCCCGCGTTGTTGCACACCACGTGCACCGCACCGTAGGCTTCGAGCGCCGCCTGCGCGAGCGCCTCGACCTGCGCGCCGTCGGCGACGTCGGTGCGCCGCCCGATCCACCGCGTGCCCGCGGCGTCGAGCATCGCCCCGGTCGCGGCCATGGCCGCACCGTCCACGTCGGCGAGGACGAGGTGCATGCGCTCGCGCGCGAAGCGCAGCGCGAGCGCGCGTCCCAGCCCGCTGCCTGCGCCGGTCACCACGGCCACGCGTGCGTCGAAGCGCTTCATGCCGGAAAGAACGCTTCCCAGTGCTCGAGCATGACGGCGCGCCCACGCTCGGTGGCCGCGAACCGCGTCTCGCGCATCACGACGAGTCCCTCCTCGGCGAGCTCGGCGAGCGCCGCGTCGAGATCCTCGCTCGCCAGCTGCCGGTCGAGGAAGTGCTCCAGCTCCGCGTGCAGGACCGCGGCGGCGGACTCCTCCTGCGCGCCGGCGGCGAGGAGGGCGACCTTGAGGGCGTCGAGGGTCATCGGAATCATGATAGCGGGACCGCGAGGACGTTATCGTCCGCCACGACGAAAACTCGACCCCCCGGGCCGGGTCGGACGGGGTGCATGCCGGTGAATTCGCCGAAAGCAGGCAAAACGCCACACCGCGGCCCGAGCAGGAAGCACGGCAGGCGCGCCGACTGGTGCGCGCGCCCGCGCAGCACGAATGCCGGATGCAGGTGACCGGCGAGCGCGTACGCGCCGGGGATCTCGGCGGGTTCGTGGCATGCGGCGAAGGGTCCGATCCTCAGCGGCTCGGGCACGGTTTCGATGGCGAGCACGTCCGGCGGATCCCCGGCATGGCGATCGTGGTTCCCCCGCACCAGCGTCATCGCCGTGCCGCGCCGGCGCGCGCGCCACGCGGCCAGCGCCTCCAGCGTCGCGGGCGTGCGGCCGGCGCGGGCGTGGAGGAAGTCGCCGAGAAAGACCAGGTGCGCGACGTCGTGCGCATCGAGCAGGGCGTCGAGGACCGCCAGCGTGCCCGCGGTGGTCCCGCCGGGAACGGGCACGCCGGCCGCGCGGAAGGCGGCGTCCTTGCCGAAGTGTGCGTCGGCGACGAAGAGCACGCCGTCGCGCGGCCAGAGGAGGGCGCGCTGCGGGAGGAGGGCGACGGTCTCGCCGGCAAGGAAGGTCTCAAGCACGCCGGCGGCCCGGTGACCGAACGCTCCCCGCGTCGCCTGCATCCGCGGCCGCCTCCAGCTCCGCCAGCATCCGCGCCACCTTGTCCGCCACCTTCTCGTTCGAGAACTTCTCGCGGATGCGCGCCACCATCAGCGGGAACGCGAGCGGCGTCGGGCGCGGCGTGTGCACCACGCGCAGCGTCGCGGCGTTCATGCGCGCCAGCACCGCGCGGAGCCGCGAGAGCTCCAGCTCCTGCTCCAGCACCTCGAGCTTCGCCTGCCGCACCAGCAGGTTCGACGGGTCGTACTTCGTGAACACGTCGAAGAAGAGCTCGCTGGAGGCCTGCAGCTGCCGGGTGCTCTTCGGCTGGCCCGGAAAGCCCTGGAACACCAGCCCCGCGATGCGCGCCACCTCGCGGAAGCGCCGCCGCGCCAGCTCGCCCGCGTTCAGGCTCTCCAGGACGTCGTCGTCGAGGTTCGCGGCGTCGAGGAGTCCGGCGCCGAGCTTCGCTTCCCAGTCGACCGGCTCGGGCGACAGGAGCTCGAAGCCGTAGTCGTTGACCGACATCGAGAAGCTGCCGGGCCGGTCGCGCGCCGCGCGCCACGCCACGAGATTCGCGAGCCCGACGTGCACTTGCCGGCCGCCGAATGCGAAGCAGAAGAAGTGGTGACCCTCGCGCGAGCGGAGCGTCTCCACCAGCACCTCGCCGCCGGCGGGAATGACCGACCACCGCGCCTGCACCGCGAAGAGGGGGGCGAGCGCGGCGACTTCGGGCTCGGGATAGCGTCCCGCGCGCGCCGCGTCGAGCAGCTCGCGCACCGCGTCGGAGAGCTCCGAGGAGAGCGGCATCTTCGCGCCCATCCAGCGCGGCACCACGCCCTTGCCCGGCTTCGCGCGGCGCACGTACGCGGTCATCTCGTGGATGCGCACCAGCTCGAGCAGCCTGCCCGCGAACAGGAAGTGGTCGCCCTTGCGCAGCATGGAGACGAACGATTCCTCCACGTGGCCGAGGCGCCCGCCGCTCATCCAGCGCAGCTCCATGGACGCGTCGCTCACGATCGTGCCCACCGACATGCGGTGCCGCTTCGCGATCTGCGCGTCGCGCACGAGGTGCACGCCGCGCTCGTCCACCGCGACGCGGTGATACTCCGGGTAGGCCCCGAGCGTCGCGCCGCCGTGCACGACGAAATCCAGCGCCCACTGCCACTCGGCCTCGGTGAGGTCGCGGTAGGCGTGCGTCCCGCGCACTTCGTCGAGGAGCTCGCGCGAGAGGAAGCCGCCGCCGAGCGCGATGGTCACCAGGTGCTGCACCAGCACGTCGAGCGGCTTGTACGGCGGGCGGCGGGATTCGATCCGCTGCGCCTGCGCGGCGCGCCGCGCGGCGGCAGCCTCGACCAGTTCGAAGCTGTGGGTCGGCACGCACGTGACCCGGCTGGTGCGGCCGGGTGCGTGGCCCGAGCGGCCCGCCCGCTGCATCAGGCGCGCCACCCCCTTCGGGCTGCCGAGCTGCAGCACTCGCGCCACCGGGAGGAAGTCCACGCCGAGGTCGAGGCTCGACGTGCACACGACCGCCTTCAGCGTCCCGTCCTTGAGGCCGAGCTCGACCCAGTCGCGCAGCTTGCGGTCGAGCGAGCCGTGGTGGAGCGCGACGATGCCCGCCCAGTCGGGACGCCGGTCGAGCAGGGCCTGATACCAGAGCTCGGCCTGCGAGCGCGTGTTGGTGAAGAGCAGGGTCGAGCCCTCGGTCGCCTCGATCTCGCCGACCACCTCGTCCACCATGTTGCGGCCCATGTGCCCGCCCCACGGAAAACGCTCGATGGTCGCCGGCATCAGCGCGTCGATGACGAGGTCCTTCGGCACCCGCCCGCGCACCAGCACGCCGTCGCCGCGGTTGCCGAGGAGCACGCGCGCGGCCTCGTCGAGATTGCCGAGCGTCGCGGAGAGGCCCCACACCACCAGCCCGGGATTCCAGCGCGCGAGGCGGGCGAGCGCGAGCTGCGCCTGCACGCCGCGCTTGTTGCCGAGCAGCTCGTGCCACTCGTCCACCACCACCATGGCGAGGCTCGCGAAGCGCTCGCGGGCGTCGGCCCGCGTCAGCAGGAGCGACAGGCTCTCGGGCGTGGTGACCAGCGCCGAGGGCAGGTGCCGCGCCTGCTTCGCGCGCTGCGCGCTGGAGGTGTCGCCGGTGCGGATGCCCACGGTCCAGGCGAGGCCGAGCGGCTCGAGGGGCGCTTCGAGGGATCGTGCGGTGTCGGCGGCGAGCGCGCGCATCGGCGTGAGCCAGAGCACGGTGAGCGGCGCCGTGCCGCGCAGCGTGCGCGCAGCGAAGGCGCGCAGTGCACCGAGCCAGACCGCGTAGGTCTTGCCCGCGCCGGTCGTGGCGTGCAGCAGACCGCTTCGCCCCGCGGCCACCTGCGACCAGACCTCGCGCTGGAACGGAAACGCGCTCCAGCCGCGGGCGGCGAGCCAGGCGTCGATGTCCGGTGGTCGGGTGGCGGAGCGCTCGGGCGGGGAGACGTGAACGGCCGGGGATGGCATGCGGCGACGGGCTACGCCCGCACGGCAATGGACCCCGATTCTAATCCGGCGTTCGCTTCGTTCTCGCCGCCTCCTCCTGGATCCGACGCATCTCGCCGAAATAGCGCTCGGTGGCGCGCTGCGTCGCCTCGATGTAGCGCGGCGTGGCGGCCCGCTGCGCGGCGACGCCCGCGTTGCGATAGGCCGCTGCGAAAGCGCGCCCTGCTTCGGACTCGAGGAAGCGCAAGGTCGCGTCGGCATGTGCGGGTGCGAGATGCTCCTGCCAGGCCTGGGTGTAGACCGCCAGCCATGCATCGGTCGTGATTCCTTCGCACGACGCGTCGCCCAGCGCTTCGTGCGCGGCGATGAGACGGGGCCATTGCGGCCGACCCGGAGCCATCCCGCCGAACCAGTCCGGTACACGCTGGAACGCCCACTCCGGCCCGGTGGCGAGCGAAACGGCCTTGCAGCCCGCCTGCTCTGCACGCAGCAGGGCATCGGGTGCGAGCGCGCGCGCCAGTTCCGCGTAGGGGCCGGCCGGCACCGTCTGGGGCGGCGGTGCCGCGACGGTCGGCGCTCCGGAGCGTGCCAGGCGCTCCTCCAGCTTCTCCAGGTGCGCGCGGATCGCGCCGCCGACCTGCATCTGCGGCAGCGACGGCGGGCTCACCTTCTCGGCCTGCTCCCGCTGCGCCACCAGCTCGCGCGCGCGCTCGAACGCGGCGGTGAACGAGCGCGTCTCGCGCAGCGCCTGGTCGAAGTAGGCGCGGCCGAAGTACGTGAACTCGGCCGTGTTGCTGCAACCGAAGGACTGGCGGTCGGCCGAAGCGGCGGTGATCACGATGGTGTGCTCGTCCGCCAGCGCCGGGACGAATCCGCCCGAGTAGCAGGCGGACACGACGATCACCCGCCAGCGGATCCCGGATTCGTCGAGTGCCGCCTTGAGCTCCTGCGGTCCGAGCTTGTCGAAGCGCATCGGCCAGAAGTCGAGCGAGAGCTCGTGCTGTTCCGAGCCGTGAGAGGTGAGGAACAGGAACAGCACGTCCTCGTCGCGGTTCATGGCGCTTCCCACGCGCGCCAGGGCGCGTCGTAGTCCGGTGAGGCTGGCGAGCGGCGACTCCATCACCGTCTTCGGATTGTTGATCAGCGCCACCGAGCGGCCCACGGTATCGAAGCGCTCCCCGAAGAGCTGGGCCACCGACTTCACTTCGCGCATGAACACGTCCTGGCTGGCGTAGCCGGCAGCGCCAACGAAGTAAAGGTCGATCGTGCCGGGCCGTCCGCGTTCCAGCGCGGCGAGTTCCCGTTCGAGCAGGACGCCCTGCTGGTAGAACGCCTGTTCGGAGGCAGGTCCGGTGCGCAACGGGTTGTACCCCGCTTCCTCGTCGCGGGCCGGCATCCACAGGGCATCGAACGGGGCGGCGACGTGCGCGGCAACCGCCAGCACCGTGGCAATGGCAACCGCTCCCGTGCGACGCACGACGCCGTCGATTCCGGCGATGCGCCACGCCGCGACCGACGACGCGGCGATGCCCCACACGAGGAGCGCCGCGTCGATGCCGCCAAGGAGGCGATAGCCGCCTTGCACCGCGTTCTCCAGCACGGCAGACAGCGCCACGCCGCCGATGCGCAGCACCGCGGCGAGCGCGAGCAGTGCCACGAGAAGCTCCACCGCGCGGTGCCGGCTCGCGCCCAGGACGGCGTAGTACGCGGCGCCGATGAGCGCGGCGACGCCAAAGAAGGTCGCGCCGGGCAGCGCCCATGGAACCGGCTGGCCGTCGAGGCCTTCCTTCGCGGCGTCGAGCCCGAACTGCACCAGGAGCGCGGCGAGCACGAGCGCCGCCGCTGCGACGAGGGTCGCATCACCCGCGGCGATGGCTGGCGGACGGAACAGGGCAAGACGAACGCCCTGGCGGAGATTGCGGAGCAGCGCCGAGAGCACGCGCGTCGGCCGGTCGGGTTCGGCGGCGAGCGCGGTTGTCGCAGGCGGCGCGTGTGCCGGCGCGGGTGCGGATGCGGCGTCGCGCGCCGGCGCGGACGGCCCCTGCGGTGTGCGGCGCCGCTCGATTTCGTCGATGAACTCGCGCGCGGTTGCCGAATCGATCGAGGCGACCGGGATCTGGACAACCGTGGAGTCGGAGACCACGATCCAGAAATCACGCGGATCGCGCTCGACCCTGTCAATGGCCGACCAGCTGAAAGTGCTGCGACCGGCTGCCGTGACGACGTCGAGCCCGTCATCCGCGAGCGTCACGCGGCGCGGACCGGACACGAGCGGGTCGTCCGCGGTCAGCGCATCGTCGATGCGCCCGACCACCAGCTTCTGCATGCCGAAGCTCGCTGCCCAGAACAGAATGATCGCGCCCGCGAGGCCTGCGGCCGGAGAGAACATGCCGTCCCGGCCGATGGCCATGGCGGCGAGGACGCCGAACGCCGTCGCACTGGCGACGGCGACGACGCGCAGGAGCGCGGCCGTCGGTCCACGCGCGCCCTTCCGCAGCATCGCGCGGCGTGCGCGGTCCAGCGCGCGGCGCGCGTCCGCTGGCGAGATTCGGTAATCGATCTGCAACACCACGGCCTCGGCGATGGGGCGGAGCGCACAGCCTAGCCGTGGCGCCCCCGTCCATGCGAGTGAAAAGTCCCGCTCGGTCCCGCGGTGTCACACTTCTGCGGAACGGGCCTCTGCCGGCCGGTCGCCCGCCCCTTCCGCCGCCGCCGCCAGCGCCCGCAGCGTTTCGAGCCGGTCCGCCTCCTCGATGCGCTTGTCGCGCCGCATGCGCAGCATCCGCGGGAAGCGCACCGCGATGCCGGACTTGTGGCGCGGCGAGCGCTGGATGCCCTCGAAGCCGATCTCGAAGACGAGCTCCGGCCTCACGCTGCGCACCGGCCCGAACTTCTCCACCGTGTTGCGGCGGACGAACGCGTCGACCTCGCGGATCTCCTCGTCGGTGAGCCCGGAGTAGGCCTTCGCGAACGGCACCAGCGCATCGCCGGCCCACACCGCGAACGTATAGTCGGTGTACAGGCTCGCGCGGCGGCCGTGGCCGCGCTGCGCGTACACCAGGACCGCGTCGACGCTGTACGGGTCGATCTTCCACTTCCACCAGTCGCCGCGCGTGCGCCCCACGCCGTAGGGCGAGCTGCGGCGCTTGAGCATGAGGCCCTCGACGCCGCGACCGCGCGACTGGTCGCGCAGCGCGGCGAGCGCATCCCACCGGTCGGCGCTCACCGCGGGCGAGAGGCGGAGCGCCGCATCGTCGGCGAAGCGCACGATGGCGGCGAGCGCTTCGCGGCGCAGGTCGAGCGGGCGGTCGCGGATGTCGGTGGCCTCGGCTTCGAGCAGGTCGTACGCGAGAAAGACGACCGGCGCTTCCGCCAGCACCTTCGGCGTGAGCTGCTTGCGTCCGATGCGCTTCTGCAGGCGCGCGAACGGCAGCACGGCATCGCCCGACCACGCGAGGATCTCGCCGTCGAGCACCGTTCCCTCCGGCAGCTTCGCTCCGGCGCGCGCGATTTCGGGAAACCGCTCGGTCACGAGCTCCTCGCCGCGGGACCACACGAACGTCTCGCCGCTGCGCCGGATGAGCTGGCCGCGGATGCCATCCCACTTCCACTCCGCCAGCCACTCGCCGACCGCGCCGAGCACCGCGGGCGCGTCCTGCAGCGGATGCGCGAGGAAAAAGGGATAGGGCTGGCCCAGATGCGCCGAGACGTTCTCCCGCGCCACGAGCCCGGCGTAGCGCTCCGGCGTCGGCTGCCACTCGCCGGCCATGCGCTCCGCGATGACGCGCGGCTCGAGTCCCGCCACGTTGGCGACCGCGCGCTGCACCAGCAGCTTCGACACGCCGACCCGGAACGCTCCGGTGATGAGCTTGTTCATGACGAGCCGGCCGTTCGCGTCCAGACTCGCCCACCAGCCGGGGAGCTTTGCCCGGATCTCGGCTCCGTCGGCGCCGCGCAGCGGCAGCAGGCGTTCCTCCACCCACTCGGCGAGCGAGCCGCCGTCCGCCACCGCGCCGTCGGGCAGCACGTGCGCGATGGTCTCGGCGAGGTCCCCGACTGCGAGGTAACTCTCGTCGAACAGCCAGTCGGGAATCTCCGCCTGCTCGATCGCGAGCCGCGCGAGCAGGCGCACCGGCACGAGCTGCCGCGGCTTGTTGCCGGCGAGGAAGTACAGCGCCCACGCCGCGTCGCGGGGCGGCGCATCGCGGAAGTAGCGCTCCAGCGCCTCGACCTTCGTGCGGGTCGAGGTGGTGGCGTCCAGCTCGGCGTAGAGGCGGGCGAATGACTGCAAAGGCGGGAAGCGGGAGGGAGAAAGGTGATGACCGTCGCCGTGCGGGTATTGTCGCGCAGCTCGGGGGGTACGTATGATCGCGGCATGGAGAAGACGGGCCTGGCCGAAATCGCGCACCGGCACCACGACCTCGGCGGCCGGGAGGCGGGGCCGTGCGTGCGCGACGAGCACGCCTACGAGGCGTGGGAGCAGCGCGTGGACGCGCTCGTCGTGCTGCTCGCCTACAAGTGCGACTCGCTCACCATCGACGAGCTGCGCCGGCACATCGAGGACATGGGCCCGGTGGCCTACGACGGACTCGGCTACTACGAGCGCTGGATGCACGCGCTGACGCAGGCGCTGCTGCAGCGCGGCCTGGTGAGCGTGGACGAGATCGCCGCGAAGATGGTGGAGCTGGAGACGCACGATGGCTGAGGCCGCGGTCGCGGCGCACCGGTTCGAGGTCGGCGACCGCGTGCGCGTGCGCAAGGCGTATCCGCCGGGCCACTGCCGCACGCCCTGGTACTGTCGCGGGCACGTCGGCGTGATCGAGCGGTACTGCGGGGCCTTCCCCAATCCCGAGGAGCTCGCGTACAACCGGCCGGGCCTGCCGCCGATTCCGCTGTATCGCGTGCGCTTCAAGTCCACCGACCTGTGGCCGGGTTACGCCGAAAACCCGGCCGACGTCGTGGAGATCGAGATCTACGAGCACTGGCTGGAACGGGACGCCCCCCCACCCCCGACCCTCCCCCTCGACCAGGGGGAGGAAGATCAATACGTAGGTGAGCGCATATGAGCGGTCAGACCGCCGGTTACTACCGACGCATGCAGTCCGCCGTCGAGGAGCTGCTCGTCCTGCGCGGCATGCTGACGCGCGAGGAAATCGACAAGCAGGTCGCCGCGATGGCGTCGCGCGACTACAAGCGCGGCGCGGTGCTCGTCGCGCGCGCCTGGGTCGATCCGGCGTACCGGGCGCGGCTGCTGGCGAATCCGAAGGCCGCCGCCGCGGAGCTCGACATCGACATCGGCCCGATTCCGATCGTCGTCATCGCGAACGAGCCGGGCGTGCACAACGTGATCGTGTGCACGCTCTGCTCGTGCTATCCGCGGATGCTGCTTGGCGTGCCGCCGGAGTGGTACAAGAGCCGCGAGTACCGCAGCCGGGTGGTGTACGAGCCGCGCCGGGTGCTCGCCGAGTTCGGCACGACGCTGCCCGAGGGCATCGACATCCGCGTGCACGACTCCACCGCGGACATGCGCTACATGATCCTGCCGATGCGCCCCGCCGGCACCGAAGCGCTGACCGAAGCGGAGCTCGCCGGCCTCGTCACCCGCGACAGCCTCATCGGCGTCGGCCTGCCGCAAGCACCTCAGGCCTGATCGCCGGCAGCCGGGAGCGCCGCTTCCGGCTCGTCGTCCTCCTCGCCGTAGCGCGTCTCGAACGCGCGCGCATCCAGGCCGCGCTCCCCGAGCCAGCGCACCATCACCGGTACGTAGCCGTGCGTCACGTAGACGCACGACGCCCCGCTGGCGTCGATCGCCTGCTGCAGGCCGGGCCAGTCGGCGTGATCCGACAGCACGAAGCCGCGGTCGAGCGCGCGGCGGCGCCGCGCGCCGCGGAGTTGCATCCAACCGGACGCGAACGCATCGGAGTGATCCCCGAAGCGCTTCAGCCACGGCGTGCCGGCGGCCGAGGGCGGCGCGATCACCAGCGCCCGCTTCAACGCCGTCTTGTCGGTGACCTCGGTGACGAGGCTCGTCCCGGGCAGCGCGACGCCGCTCGCGCGATAGGCGCGATTCAGCGCCTCCACGGCCCCGTGGCACACGATGGGCCCGATCGACGCGTCCACGCTCGCGAGGATGCGCTGCGCCTTGCCGAACGCATAGCCGTAGAGCACGCTCGCGCGGCCTGCGTCGGCATTGGCGCGCCACCATGCGTTCACGTCGGCGAACACGGCCGCCGGATCGCGCCAGCGGTAGATCGGCAGGCCGAAGGTCGACTCGGTGACGAACGTCTCGCAGCGGACCGGCTCGAACGGCGCACAGGTCGGATCGCCCTGCACCTTGTAGTCGCCGGACACCACCCACACGCGGCCGGCGCACTCGATGCGCACCTGCGCCGAGCCGAGGACGTGGCCCGCGGGGTGCAGCGAGACGCGCACCCCGTTGATCGTGACCGCCTCGCCGTAGGCCAGCGTCTGCAGCGCGACGTCCCCGAGCCGCGTGCGCAGGACGTGCTCGGCCGGCTGTGCGGCGAGATAGTGCGCCGACCCGGGCCGGGCGTGGTCGCCGTGGGCGTGCGTGAGCACCGCGCGAGGCACGCCGCGCCACGGATCGATGTAGAAGTCGCCGGGCGGGCAGTACAGGCCCTCGTCGCGGGCGACGACCAGGGGTGCCGCCGGCGCCACCGCTTCAGTCCTCGGGCGGGACGACGCGCGGTCGGCGGTTCTCGTCGGTCGCGACGTAGGTGAGCACCGCCTCGGTCACCTTGACGGCGCGGGCGTTGTGCGGATCGCGCTGCGCATAGACCTGCACGTCCACGGTGATCGAGGTGCGTCCCACACGCACGATGTCGACGTAGAACGACACGACGTCGCCCATGAAGACCGGCTGCTTGAAGGTGAACGAGTTCACCGCGACCGTGGCGACGCGGCCGCGCGCGCGACGCATCGCCGCGACGCCGCCGGCCACGTCCACCTGCGACATGATCCAGCCGCCGAAGATGTCGCCGTGGATGTTGAGGTCCGCGGGCATGGGCATCACCCGCAGCACGGGCTCCTTGCCAGCGGGAAGGTGGACGTCGGTCATGGCCGGAGTCTAGCAACTCGCGGCGCCGGTGCACGGCGCAGTCCCAGACCTGGGGCGTCAGCGTCCGGCGCTGACCGTCACCCGCGCCGCGGCAGGCTGCGGGCGATCGCGATGCCGAGCGCGTTGATCCCCACCGCAATCCAGATCGCGGGGGCATAGCTGCCGGTGCGGTCGAAC
>CAZKHE010000037.1:0-18203 GCA_964552535.1 uncultured Enterobacteriaceae bacterium
GCTGGTTCTCGGGCTGGACGCGGTTGAAGATCTCGCCGGCGAAGTAGTGGAAGACGCTCTCCGGCGCCTCGCCGGTGAACGCCGCGCCCGCGCGCGGCACGTGCTCGCGCATGAGGATCAGGCCGGCGGCCCAGCCGTCGGCCCGCGCGTGGACGCCGTCGGCGAGCGCGCCGTCGCCGAGCAGCTCGCGCGCCTCGTCGCGCGTGAACCGCAGCTCGTCCCAGCCGATGCGCACGAGAAGCTGGCTCGCGGCGAGCCGCGCGAACTCGGGCAGCGGCTCGCCGCGCGACATCACGATCACGTTGATGCCGGCGGGGATCTCGCCCATCGCCTCGGCGAGCCGCTGGCGCAGCTCGACGCTGACGCGCGCGTCCTGGAAGTTGTCGAACACGAGCACCGCGCCCACCGGCATGCGCGCGAAGAACTCGCGGAAGAAGCGCCGGGTGAAGCCGCCGAGGTCGCGCTGGTACTCGGGCTTGAACAGCGGCAGCGCGCGGCCCTTGCTGCGGGCGAGCTGCTGCGCGGCCACCGAGAGGTAGTAGAAGAGCGTCGCGGGGTCGCTGTCGCCGGCGTCCACCTGGAACCAGATGCAGGGCGGCTTGCGCGACTCGAGATAGCTCGCCACCAGCGCGCTCTTGCCGGCGCCCGGCGGACCGGCGATCCAGATGACCGGATGCTCGCGGCGCTCGTCGAGCAGCCGGAAGAGGCGCTCGCGCGGCGTGACGCGGAAGAGCCGGGGGCGCGAGAGCTTCGCGAGCTCCGGAGCGGCGGACGCACGCGCGCGCCGGCGCGTCGACGCGCCATTCTCGCGAGGGGAATCGGTGCTGCGCGGCATGCGTCTGCTGGTGGCTCGCAGGGCCGCCAGTGTACTCCCGCACGTGCCGCCGCAGTAACCGCGGGCCGCACCCGGCGGGGTCAGAACGCGTATGCCGCCGACATGCCCACCAGCCACTGCCGCGTCGGCGCGGGCTCGTAGTACTGCCCGTTCGCCGCATTCACGATGACCGACCCCACGTACTCCCGGTCGAGCAGGTTGTCGACGCGCACGAACGCCTGCAGCCGCCACGGTCCGAAGCGGCGCTCGATGCCGCCGCGCCAGTTGACCAGCGCATAGCCCGCGGCCGAGGCCGTGTTCGCATCGTCGGCGTACACCGCGGCGACGTACCGCGCCTCCAGCACCGTCACCAGCCCGCGCCGCGCATCGCGCCACTCCACCTCGCCGTGCAGCACCTGCCGCGGCACGCCGGGCAGGCGGTTGCCCGCGAGGCTCGCGCCGGCGGGCGTGGCGAGGTCGCGAAACTCGGCATCGATCCATGTCCAGGCGGCGAGCGCGGAGAACCCGCCGCCGAGATCGCCCTGCGCCGCCAGTTCCACGCCTTCGCGGCGGGTGCTGCCCGCGTTCACGAAGGTGTTGCGACCGGGCTGGAGCTGC
This sequence comes from uncultured Enterobacteriaceae bacterium, assembly GCA_964552535.1. GTDB lineage: Bacteria > Pseudomonadota > Gammaproteobacteria > Burkholderiales > SG8-39 > CAZKHE01. Next base: position 1,433 of record CAZKHE010000037.1, read on the forward strand.
GGCCCGTTGACGATCTCGTCGCGCACGTCGCTGCGGAAGAGCGCGACGTTCGCCCGCGCGTGCTCGCCGAGCAGCAGCTTCACGCCGGCCTCGTAGTTGGTGCTGCGCGCGGGGCGCAGCGCGAAGTTGAGGCCCGGCTGGCCATCGGGGCGATAGGCGAGCTCGGCGAAGGTCGGCGTCTCGAACCCTCGCCCCATGGCCGCATACACGTTCACGGCGTCGGTGAGCGCATAGGCGAGCCCCGCCACCGGGCTCGTGCGCGCGTAGCGCACCGCGCCGCTGTCGTCGGGATTCTGCGCGGTGACGAACGCGTCCTCCGAACGGAAGCGCACGCTCGACCGGCGCACCCCGCCGGAGAGCGTCCAGCGCGGCGCGAAGCGCCACTCGCCGATGGCGTACTGGTCGGCGCTGGTGACCGTGTCGTCCTCGTCGCGGCGCAGTGCGCCCGGCCGGCCGAAGTCGTTCACGAAGCCGCGACGGCGCTCCTGCAGCGTGTCGTAGTCGGCGCCGAGCGTCAGCGTGTACGGGCCCGCACCGAGCTCGCCCTTGCGCGTCCACTGCAGGCTCCCGCCGCCGAAGCTGCGGTCCAGGTCCACCACGCCGCCCGAGGACGTGGGGGCGGCGCCGGTGAACGCCAGGAACTGCGTCACCTGGCGCGTGCCGCCGTAGCCCCGCACCCGCAGCGTGTCGCGGGACGACAGCCGCCGTTCGTAGGCGAGCCCGCCCTGCGAGTGGCGCACGCTCTTGCGGGTGTCGAACAGGAGGGCATTCGTGCCGGCCTGGCGGCGATCCGCGGCGAGCTGCGCCTGGGTGAGGCCGAGCGGGTCCTGCGTGTCGGGCTGGTCGAGCGTGTTCGCGGTCAGCGTGAGCGCGCCGCCGTCGTCGGTCTCGCGGCGCAGCCGCGCGTTGGCCTGGTCGCGCAGCGCGGCGCTGTGCTGCCGGTAGCCGTCGGTCATGAAGCGCGAGGCGTCCGCCCGCGTGCGCCAGTCGCCGAACGCGCCGCCGGCGCGCACCGCCGCGCGCCACGAGTCGAACGAACCCGCCCAGCCCGACGCCTCGACCGTCGGCGCGCGCGGCCCGTCGTCGGTGAAGACGTTGACCACGCCGCCCGACGAGTTGCCGTACAGCGCGGCGAACGGCCCGCGCAGCACCTCGACCCGGCGCGCCGCGTCGAGGTCGAACAACGCGGTCTGGCCCTGGCCATCGGGCATGGTGAGCGGAATCCCGTCCTGCACCAGGCGCACGCCGCGGGTGCCGAAGCTCGCGCGCGCGCCGAAGCCGCGCGAGGACACCTGCAGGTCCTGCGCGTAGTTGTGGCGGTTCTGCATCACGAGGCCCGGCACGCGCCCCAGGCCCTCGGAAAGATTGACGCGCGGCTGCAGCTCGCCGAGCGCGCGCCCGGGGACGACGTCGATCGACGCCGGCACGCCGAAGCTCGACTGCTCCACGCGCGTCGCGGTGACCACGACCGCGTCGAGCGCGGGTGCGTCCTGGCCGTAGGCGGGGGGCAGCGCGAGGGCGAGCGCGGCGGCGAAGCGGACTCTCACCGGCGAAGTGTAGCGCCCGTCGCGGCGCCTCCACCCGCGGGCGACGCGCTACCATGCAGCCATATGGTCAACCCGCCGATCCGACGCACGCACGAGGTCCTGAACCAGGCGCCGCCCCTGGTCGGCTACGATGCCTGGAGCCACGATCCGTGGCTCGCGGCCGCCGTCGCCCACCAGGGCGGGGGCTGGATCGCACCCGAGGCGGCGGCGCTGGGGGCGTGGGTCGGTTCGGCGCGCATGCGCGAGCTCGCCGAAGACGCCAACCGCCATGCACCGGAGCTCGCCACCCACGACCGCTACGGTCACCGCATCGACGAGGTGCGCTACCACCCGGCGTATCACGAGCTGATGTCGGTCGCGTTCGGCGCCGGGCTGCACGCCCGCGCCTGGACCGCCCCGTGCGCCGGGGGCTTCGTGGCGCGCGCCGCGCTCAACTATCTCTGGAACCAGGGCGAGAACGGCACGAGCTGCCCCGTGACCATGACCTTCGCCGCGGTGCAGGTGCTGAACGGCCAGCCCGGACTCGCCGGGGCGTGGCTCCCGAAGGTCCTGGCTGCCGATTACGACCGCGCGCCGGCCCCGATCGCGGCCAAGCGCGCGGCAACGCTCGGCATGGCGATGACCGAGAAGCAGGGCGGATCGGACCTGCGCGCGATCGCCACGGTCGCCGCGGACGCGGGCGACGGGTGGCACGCGCTCATCGGCCACAAGTGGTTCTGCTCGGCGCCGATGTCGGACGGATTCCTCACGCTGGCGCGGCTGCCGGAGGGCATCACCTGCTTCCTCGTGCCGCGCTGGCTCCCCGACGGCACGCGCAATCCGTTCGCGATCCAGCGACTGAAGGACAAGGTCGGCAACCGCTCCAACGCCTCGTCCGAGATCGAGTACGACGGCACGCTGGCGCAGCAGGTCGGAGAGGCCGGCCGCGGCATCGCGACGCTCATCGAGATGGCGCACCTCACCCGCTTCGACATCGTCGTCGCCGTCGCCGGAATGATGCGCGGCGTGCTGAACGAGGCCCTGCATCACGCGCGTCACCGCTCGGCGTTCGGTGCGCCGCTCGTGGCGCAGCCGCTGATGCAGAACGTGCTCGCCGACCTCGCGCTCGAGACCGAGGCCGCGCTGCTGATCGCGCTACGGCTCGCGCGCGCGTTCGACGCGCAGCACGAGGACGAGTCGGAGCGGCTGCTCACGCGCATCCTGACGCCGGTGGCCAAGTACTGGCTGTGCAAGCGCCTGCCGATGTTCGTGGCCGAGTGCATGGAGTGCCTCGGCGGCAACGGCTACGTGGAGACGTCCGCGCTCGGGCGCTTCTACCGCGAAGCGCCGCTGAACGGCATCTGGGAGGGTTCCGGCAACGTGATCTGCCTCGACGTGCTGCGCGCGCTCGCGCGCGAGCCGCGGGCGCTGGAAGCCTACTTCGGGGAGCTCTCGGCCGCGGCCCACGTGGATGGCCGGATCTCCCGCTACCTCGATGGGCTGGGGGCGGAGCTCGGCGAGGCGGCGGGGCAGGAAGCTCGCGCGCGGCGCATCACCGAGATGCTGGCGCTCGCGATGCAGGCCAACCTCCTCGCGCGCCACGCGACCCCCGCGGTGCTGGAGGCCTTCTGCGTGTCGCGCCTCGCGCACGACGCGGGCCGCGCGTTCGGCACCCTGCCCGCCCGGCTGGATCTCGCCGGCATCGCGGCGCGCGCGGCGCTCGCCGCCTGAGGCGCTACTCGCTCGGCAGGTTCACGCCGGCGGCGCGCGCCGCCGCGCGCACCGGCTCGGGCCAGTTGATGCGGCCCGGATCGCGACCGCCGGCGATCCCCATCAGCACCGCGTCTTCGTTCCCGACGTTGCGGAAGCCGCGCGAGACGCCGGGCGGGATGGTGATGGTGTCCCACGGACCGAGCGTGAGCCGGCGCTCCCCCTCCGGTCCCCAGAACACTTCCCAGGTGCCGGTGAGCGGCATGAACACTTCCTGCGTGAGATGGTTGTGCAGCGGCGCCGACTTCCCCGGGGCGCAACGCACCAGGTTCATGTGGAACTCCTCGGCGGCGAGCGGCGCGTCGGGCGGCACGCCGAGCACGCGCCAGGTGGTGCGCTCGCAGCCGGGAATGGCGGCATCGACGTAGTCGGCCGTCGGGCGGAGCGCCGCGAAGCGCGCCACGCGCGCCTCCATCTCCGCGATGGTGGGATTGGCGTCGGTGATCGGAGCCATGCCGCTCATGTGCCTTCTCCTCGCGCTTCAGCGCGGCGTGCGCAGGAACTGGATGTCGCCATAGTAGGCGCTCGCGGTCGCGCCGGTATTGTCGGTGTCGGTCATGATGCCGATCGACCGCACCTTCGGCACCGGCTCGTTGAACGCGCGCTCGTAGTCCTCGCGCACGTTGCGCAGCACGTCGTGCCACTCGCCGATCTTCATGTCGCCGCTGCCGGCGACGACCATCTTGATCCGCCCGGTGTGCAGGTTGTCGATGACGGTGCCGACCGGCGCGCGGTTCTCCCAGATGTACATCAGCAGCGCGTACGGCATCTCCTGCTTGGTGAGCATCCGGAACTGGTCGGCGAACAGCCGGTCGGAGAACGGCAGCCTCGACTTGTCGCCCTCGAAGGCCACCACGACGCGGACCGGCGAGTCCTCGGTCGCACGCCGGGTGTTGTCGGCCCCATCGATGCGTGCCGGGACCTTCCAGTGCCAGTGCAGGAACGGGTACTCCGCGAGATCGATCGAGATCGGGAAGATCAGCCCGGACGCGGACGCGTTGGCGCGCGCGAACACGACCGTGCGGCCCTGGTAGTCCACCAGCTGGTACTCGGTCGGCCGCTTCATGCCCGACAGTTGCCACACGCGCCAGCCCGAGGGCGACACGTCGCCCGGCTTCGCATTGGAGAACTTCGGCACGTCGGGCAGCGAAACGATGAGCCGTTCGGCGGGCGGCGCCACGGCGCAGCCTGCCGCGATCAGGGCGGCGAAAACGAGGGCAAGGGCCGGGTGGAGAGGCTGGGGCAGTCGCATGGCGCGCGAAGCGTAGCGCAATCCGGCGCCCGGCGGCACGGCGGCGCCGTTGACGCAGGTCAGGCGGACGGCGTGAACGCCGCGTAGAGTCGAGTCCATGGAGTCGCCCGACTCGGACCGCAGGGGGCCAGACGCCGCGCCGTACCGGCTGACCGGCGCCGATACCTGTCGGGCATTCGGCACGGACCCTGAGCGCGGCCTGCCCGCCGCAGAAGCGGCGCGGCGCCTCGCGCACCATGGCCGCAACGAGCTCGCCGGCGCACCGCCGGTACCGGCATGGCGGCGCCTGCTCGGCCAGTTCGAGAGCCCCCTCGTGCTGCTGCTCGTCGCCGCGGGCATCGTGTCGCTCGTCGTCTGGTGGCTGGAGCATGGCGGCGGCGTGCCCTACGAGGCGCTGACCATCTTCGTCATCGTGATCGCGAACGCGGCGCTCGGCTTCGTGCAGGAGGCGCGCGCGGAGGCGGCGGTCGCGAGCCTGCGGAGCATGACGGCGGCGATGGCGGCGGTGATCCGCGAGGGTCAGCGCCAGGCCGTCCCGGCCGCCGAAGTGGTGCCCGGCGACCTGGTCGTGATCGAGGAGGGCGTCACCATTCCGGCGGACGCGCGCCTCCTGGAAAGCGCATCGCTGCAGACGGCGGAGGCCGCGCTGACCGGGGAGAGCGCGCCCGTGATGAAGGACCCGGCGCCGCTCCAGGGCGAGGTCGGCATCGGCGATCGCACCAACATGCTTTTCGCGGGCACGGCGGCGACCTACGGGCACGGGCTCGCGGTGGTCACCGCCACCGGCATGCAGACGGAGATCGGGCGCATCGCCGGGCTGCTGGAGACGACGCGCGCCGAGGCGACGCCGCTGCAGCGCCAGCTCGACCGCACCGGCAAGGTGCTCGGCGCGATCGTGATCGCCATCGCGCTCATCGTGGCGGCGACGATCCTCGCCGTCACCCGCGACCTGTCGGCGGCGGTCCTGACCGGCGTGCTGCTCTACACCGTGTCGCTCGCCGTCTCCGCCGTCCCGGAGGGACTCTCGGCGGTGACCACGGTGGTCCTCTCCCTCGGCATGCAGCGCATGGCGAAGCGCAACGTCATCGTGCGCAAGCTCGCCGCGGTGGAGACGCTGGGCTCGGCGACCATCATCTGCACCGACAAGACCGGCACGCTCACGAGGAACGAGATGACCGTGCGGGCGCTGGTCACCGCCAGTGCGCGCATCGACTTCTCCGGCACGGGCTACGCGCCCGAAGGCGAACTGCGCGTGGGCGACGCGCCGCTCGCCGCGCACGCCGACGCGCAGCGCGAGGCGGCCTGGGCGCTGAGCGCCGCGTTCCTCTCCAACAACGCCCAGGCGGTGTGCGACGACGGCCGCTGGCGGGTGTTCGGCGACCCGACGGAGGGCGCGCTCAAGGTTGCGGCGCTGAAGGCGCGCCTCGACCCGGCGCGGCTCGATCGGCGCTTCGCGCGCGTCGCGGAGCTGCCGTTCTCCTCCGAGCGCAAGCTGATGAGCACCGCGCACACGGACGCACGCGAGGCGGGGCGGGTGGTGCTGGTGTCGAAGGGCGCACCCGACGTGCTCCTCGCGCGCTGCGCGGCCCGGCGCGTGGGCGGGACGGTCCTTCCGCTCGACGAGGCCGGACGTGCCGCGATCCGCGCCGCCATCGACGCGCTTGCCGCCGACGCGCTGCGCACGCTGGGCCTCGCCTGCCGCGAGGTGGATGCGGCCACCGCCGCGGCCCTCGACGAGTCGCACGAGTCCGACCTGGTGTGGCTCGGCGTGGCGGGCATCATGGACCCGCCGCGCGCCGAGGCGGCCGAGGCGGTGCGCCGCGCGCACGACGCCGGCGTGCGCGTCACGATGATCACCGGCGACCACCCGCTCGCCGCCTCCGCGATCGCGACCGAGCTCGGCATCGCGCGGCCGGGCGAGCGCGCCGTCACCGGGGCGATGCTCGCCGCCATGGATCCCGGCGAGCTCGCCCGCGTCGCGCAGACGGCCAACGTGTATGCCCGCGTGTCCTCCGAGCACAAGCTCGCGATCGTGCGGGCGCTGCAGGCCCACGGCCACGTGGTCGCGATGACCGGCGACGGCGTGAACGATGCGCCCGCGCTCAAGGCGGCCGACATCGGCGTCGCGATGGGCATCACCGGCACCGACGTCTCGAAAGAGGCGGCGAGCATGATCCTCACCGACGACAACTTCGCCTCCATCGTCGCCGCCGTGGAGGAAGGCCGGTCGATCTACGCCAACATCCAGAAGTTCCTGCGCTACCTGCTCTCCACCAACCTCGGCGAGGTGCTGGTGATGTTCTTCGGCGTGGTGCTGGCGGGGCTGCTCGGCGTGGTGGCGGGCGAAGGCGAAGTGCTGGTCCTGCCGCTGACCGCGACGATGATCCTCTGGATCAACCTGGTCACCGACTCCTTCCCCGCGCTCGCCGTGGGGGTCGACCCGGCCGACGCGGCGCTGATGCACCGCGCGCCGCGCGACCCGAAGAGCGGCGTGATCACGCGGCGCATGTGGATCGGCATCGGCGTCGCGTCGGTCGTGATGTGCATCGGCACGCTGCTCGTGCTCGACGCCGCGCTGCCCGGGGGCCTGATCGAGGGGGACCGCGACGTGGCGGCGGCACGCACGCTCGCCTTCCACACCCTGGTGCTCTACCAGCTCTTCGACGTCTTCTGCATCCGCTCGGACGAGGCGAGCGCCGCGCGCGGCCTCTTCTCCAACCGCTGGCTGTGGCTGTCGGTGCTCTTCGCGCTCGCGCTGCAGGGGCTGGTGCTGTACGTGCCGGCGCTGCAGAAGGCCTTCAGCACGGTGCCGCTCGGCGCCGCAGACTGGGTCCTGTGCCTCGCGGTGGCGTCCACGGTGCTCTACGCACGCGAGGCACTGAAGGCCTGGTGGCGTCGCGCGGATCGCGCCTCGACCGCGGCGCATGTGGACTGACCTCGCCCTCATGGCGCTCGGCGCGCTGTGCGCGGGCCTCGGCGGCGAGGCATTCGTGCGGGGCGCGGTCCGGCTCGCCGCGATCCTGCACGTGCGCCCCGCGCTGATCGGCGTGACCCTGGCGGCGTTCGCGACCTCCGCGCCGGAGACGATCGTCGGCGTCGGCGCTGCGCTCCGCGGTGCGCCGGAGATCGCGCTGGGCAATGCGCTGGGCGCCAACGTGCTCAACCTGGGGCTCGCCCTGGGTCTGTCCCTGCTCATCGGACCGAGCGCGGTGGGCGAGCCCCGCATCAATCGCGACCTCGCGGCCGCGCTCGCCGTCCCGCTGCTCACCGCGGCGCTGCTCGCCGACGGCACCCTCGGCCGGATCGACGCCGCTGCGCTCGCGCTGCTGTTCGGGGCGTGGCTGTACCGGGTGCTGCGCGATGCGCACGAAGGCGCGCCGACGGCGATACCGATGCCCGCGCGCCGTACGGGCGAGGCGCTCGCGCTGCTCGCGGTCGGGATCGCGCTGCTCGTGGCCGCAGGCGAGACGTTCGTCGCCGGTGCGCTGCGCCTCGGCGAGCGCCAGGGCTGGGACCTCTTCGTGGTCGGCGCGACGCTCGTGGCCCTCGGCACGACGCTCCCCGAGCTCGCGACGAGCATCACCGCCAAGCTGCGCGGGCAGGACGAAGTGGGCCTCGGCACCATCCTGGGCAGCTGCGTCTTCAACGGCGCGGCGATCGTGCCTGCGGCCGCCTTCATCTCGCCCCCGCGCGCGGCATTCGCCGAGGTCGCGCTGACGCTCGGCGCAGCGATCGTGCTGGCGATCGCCGCGCTGCCGTTCGGTCGCCCGCGCCTGGGCCGCGCCCGCGGGCTGGTCCTCGTTGCGCTGTACCTCGGCTACGTCGTGCTGCTCCTCACCGCCAGACCTTCCGCTGTGTGAGCCCCGCACGGGGGAGACGCGGGCTGCCGCTACAGTCCGCGCTCCACGACCAACAAGCGGAGCCCAACCGTGAACGGCGACCTCATCGACCAGGCCAACAACTTCGTCAACGTGTATCTCGTGCCCTTCGGCTGGAAGCTGGCCGGGGCAGTCGCCGTCTGGATCGTCGGCGGCTGGGTCATCCGCCTGCTGCGCGCGGCCCTCGGGCGCACGCTGCTCGCGCGCAAGGTCGATCCGACGCTCTCGCGGTACGTCGAGGCCGGTGCGAACGTGATGTTGAAGCTGCTGCTCTTCATCGCGATCCTGTCGGTACTCGGCATCGAGACGACCTCGTTCGCGGCGTTGCTGGCGGCGCTCGGCATCGCCATCGGTGCGGCGTGGGGCGGACTGCTCGCGAACTTCGCCGCCGGCCTGTTCCTCATGGTGCTGCGGCCCTTCAAGGTCGGGGACATGATCGGCGCCGCCGGGGTGACCGGCGACGTGCGCGAGATCGGTCTCTTCGTCACCGCGCTGGACACCGTCGACAATGTGCGCGTGTACGTCGGCAACAACAAGCTCTTCTCCGACACGATCCACAACTACAGCGAGAACCCGTACCGCCGCGTCGACCTCACCGCGCAGCTCGCGCACAGCGTCGATCCGCAGGACGCGATCCGCCGCCTGCGGGACAAGCTCGCGCGCATTCCCAACGTGGTCGCCAGTCCCGCGCCGTCGGTGGACATCCTCACGTTCACCGAGCGCGGCCCGGTGCTCTCGGTGCGGCCCTACTGCGCCAACGCGCACTACTGGCAGGTGTTCTTCGACACCAACAAGGCGATCAGCGACGTGGGCGGCGAAGCGGGCTACGCCGTGCCCGAAGCGCGGGTCGCGATGCGCAACGCCGCCTAGCGTCCCTGGCGGGCGCGCCTCACCGCGCGCCTTCCCTGGCGAGCGATGCGCGCAGGCCGGCGATCTCGGCGCGCAGCCCGGCGATCTCGCGGGCGAGCGCCGCGGCATCGGCGTCCACGCGCGCGACGACGCTCGCCTCGACGCGCTCGGCCTCCGCGTGACCCTCCGTCTGGATCGCGTTCACGATCACCGCGATGAAGAGATTGAGCATCGTGAACGTCGAGACCAGGATGAACAGGATGAAGAACACCCAGGCATAGGGGTACTGCTCCATCACCGGCCGGGCGACGTCGCCCGACCAGCCCTCCAGCGTCATCACCTGGAACAGCGTGAACGCGGTGGCCCCGAGGTCGCCGAAGAGCTCGGGGAAGCTCCGTGCGAACAGCTTGGTCGCGACCACCGCGGCGACGTAGAACAGGATGCAGATGATCGCGAAGACCGAACCGAGGCCGGGGATGGCCGCGAGGAGGCCGCCCACCACGCGGCGCATGCTCGGCACCATGGTGACCAGGCGAAGCACGCGCAGGACCCGCAGCGCGCGCAGCACCGAGAACGCCTCGCTCGCCGGGACGAGCGCGATCGCGACGACGACGAAGTCGAAGACGCTCCAGGGGTCGCGGAAGAACCGCCAGCCGTGCGCGTAGATGCGCAGCGCGATCTCCACGACGAAGACGGCGAGGATGACGTGATCGACCGCGACCAGCGCCTCGCCCCAGCGCGCCATCAGCGCCGGACTCGTCTCCATGCCGAGGATCACCGCGTTGGCGACGATGAGGACGATGAGCGCGCTCTGGATCCGGGGCTGCTCGATCCAGGCGGCGAGGCGGCGGCGGGCGGCGGAGACGGTCATGGCGGGTTGCGACGGGCTCGAAAAGCGCGCAAGGATAGCGCGGCCATGCGGCGTTCCGCTCGTGCCTAGCCGACCAGCCAGTCCAGCACCTCGGTCCAGCGGTCGAACACCATGAAGTGCCCCTCTCCGGGGCACTCGCGCAGTACCGCCCCGGTACGCAAGGCGAGTTCCCGGGAGGCGGACGGCGGCACCATGCGGTCGGCATCGCCATGCCAGAGCGCCAGCGGCGCCGCAGGCGCCGCGGCCGCGAAGCCCCACGGGGCAGCGATCAGCCCGAGGTCCTCGACGAATGGCGCGACGCCCTGCGCGAACGCGGCAGCGTAGTCCCGCGCGAACATCGCCTGCACCGCGGGGCGCGCGAGGATCGGACGATCCGCGGGCGCCATCTGCGCCGCGACGCGTGCGAGGTAGCGCTGCGGCCGGGTCACGGCGAGCCGCGCGAGCGGGTGAACCACGGCCTGCACGGCGGCCGGCCAGCGCGGCGCGAGCAGGAAGCCGAGCCGGGCGAGCGGCGCCATGCCGCGCGGCATGGTCCCGGGCGGACCGACGCCGCTCACGATGGCCGCGCGCGTGACGCGCGCGCCGAGCACCTGGGCGCACGCTAGCGCGTAGGGGCCGCCGGCGGAGATGCCGACGACGGCGAAGCGCCCCAACCCGAGCGCGTCGGCGCAGGCGGCGACGTCGTGCGGCCAGTCGAGCAGGCGGCGACCCGGCGCGGCCGTGGACCACCCGAAGCCCGGGCGCTCGAGATGGAGGACGCGGGCGCCGGCCGCAGCGGCCAGCGAGGCATCCGGATGGCGCTGCTCGCGGGAGCCGGGCAGGCCGTGGAAGGCCAGCACCGGACGCCCCTCCGCCAGACCCTCCTCGAGCCAGCCCAGGATGCGGCCATCCGGCAGCCGAACCCTGCCTTCGCGATAGACGGCCCCCGTGGCGGGCGTCTCGCTCAACCCGGCAGCCGCGCCGCGCGCCAGCCCTCGCCCTGCATCCGCGCGCCCTCCACCCGGCCGCTCAGCACCCGGCGCGCCCCATTCGCATCGTCGAAAGCGCAGCGCACCTCGGCGCCGCGGAGTTGCACCTCGACCGGCCCCGCACCACGCGGCGTGCGCACGAGCCCCGTGACGCGCTGATGGCTCTGCTGCAGTTCCAGCGTGAAGGCGTCCGCGCCGTGCGTGAGGCGCCAGGTGCCGGCCACGCGTGCCGGCACGATCCACAGGAACACCTCGCTCGCGCCGATGCGGTCGCGCTCGTCGGGTTCCCAGTCGCCCATCCGGAACATGTGCGAGGCGATGCGCGTGCCGGGCTTGAGCGCAAGCAGCTTCGGGCGCAGCTTGACATTCAGCGTCGTGAGCAGATACAGCGTGACGACCGTGGCGTCGCTCAAGTCGGCCTCGAAGAGGTCGGCCTCGCGGAACGTGACGCGGTCGGCCACCCCCTGACGGCGCGCCTCCTCGCGGCTGGCGAGCACGAGGTCGGCGCTGTACTCGATGCCGCGGGCGCGCGCGCCCCGCAGCTTGGCCGCGGCGATGGCAATGCGCCCGTCGCCCGAGCCGAGATCGACCACGAGATCGTCCGGCCCGACGCGCGCCATCTCGAGCATTCGCGCCACCGCCGCATCCGGGGTGGGAACCCACATGACGTCCTTCCCGTCCATCGCGCCGGTCTGGTCCGGGATGAACTGCCCCGCGGCGGGGCTTGCCGCCGCCGCACACCAGGCGGCAACTCCGGCAAGGATCGTGCGTCGGTCCACCATGGCGCGACTATAGACGACGCCGCACCGCCCGTGCGCCGCGGGCCGACGGCCGGGGGGCATGCGGCGGAATCGATGACGGCGGCCGGATTTTCGCGTTGGAAAGCCGCGCCGCCCGCCCCTATCCTCCCCCCATGAGCTCCGCCATTCTTACCGCCCGCGATGCCATCGCCGCACGCCGCCGCGACCCGCTGTTCCTCCTCGGGGTCGTGGCCGTCGCGGCCGGCGCCGTGCATCTCCTGCAGCTGCTGTGGTCGCCGGCGCTCGCCGCCACCCTCGGCACTGCCGCGGCCACCGGGCTCGGCGCGGCGCCGATCCTCTTCGCGCGCCGGATTTCCGATCGGGCACAGGCCGGCATGCTGGGCTTCGGCGGCGGCGTGATGCTGGCGGCCGCCGGGTTCTCGCTGTTGCTGCCGGCCGTCGAGGCGGGGGTCGACATGACCGGCAGCCGGGGCCTTGCGGCGGCAATGGTCATCGCCGGGCTTGCCGCGGGCGGGCTGGTGCTGGCGCTCCTGGACCGCGCGCTCCCGCACGAGCATTTCGTGAAGGGCGCGGAGAACGTGGGCCACCGCGACATCGCGCGCATCTGGCTCTTCGTCATCGCGATCGCGCTCCACAACCTGCCCGAGGGCCTGGCGGTCGGGGTCGGCTACGGCCAGCCGGAGGACGCGAAGGCGAACGCGCTGGCGCTCGCAGTGGCGGTGCAGAACATGCCGGAGGGCCTGGTGGTCGCGGCCGCGCTCGTGGCGGTCGGCTATTCGCGCGTGGCCGCGGTCCTGGTCGCGCTCGCCACCGGCTTCGTCGAGCCGATCGGCGGCCTGCTCGGCGCCGGCGCCCTGGCGCTCTCCTCGGCGGCGCTCCCGTTCGCGCTCGCGTTCGCCGGAGGCGCTATGCTATGGGTCGTCAGTCACGAAATCATCCCGGAGTCGCACCGGAACGGTCACGAGCGCGTCGCCACCGGCGGCCTGCTGGGCGGCTTCGCGGTCATGCTGCTGCTCGACACGCTCCCGCTCTGAATCCGCCATTCGTCGTCACCTCTAGGAGACCGCTCGCATGGGTAACACCAACGTCACCGCCCCCCAGATCGACATCGGCATTCCGGAGGCAGACCGCAAGGCCATCGCCGACGGCCTGTCGCGCCTGCTCGCCGATACGTATTCGCTCTACCTGAAGACGCACAACTTCCACTGGAACGTGACCGGCCCGATGTTCAACACCCTGCATCTCATGTTCGAGACGCAGTACACCGAGCTCGCGCTGGCGGTGGACCTGATCGCCGAGCGCATCCGCGCCCTCGGCTTCCCCGCGCCCGGCACGTACAGCGCGTACGCCAGGCTCTCCTCGATCGAGGAGACCCCCGGAGTGCCTGCCGCCGAGCAGATGATCGCGCTGCTGGTTAAGGGCAACGAGCAGGTGTCGAAAACCGCGCGGGAGATCTTCCCCGCAGTGGAGAAGGCCGGCGACGAGCCGACCGCGGACCTGCTCACGCAGCGGATGCAGGTGTCCGAGAAGACCGCCTGGATGCTGCGCAGCCTGCTGCAGTAGGCGGCGCGACGTACGGTACGAAGGGCGCCGGCGCGGCGCCCTTCGCTTTTCTCTGCGGTTTCGTCACGCGGCGAGCGCCGCGGCCTGCTCCGCCTGGGTGCGCAGGCTGAGCTTCCAGTTGAACGGGCTCGACGGCTTGAGCTGCATCCGCTCGGCCGCCAGCGCCTTCGCGAGCCGGTGCTGGCCGCCGCGAATCGCCGCTTCGACGAGCGTGAGGGACAGCACGTCGCGCTGCGCATGGCTGCCGCCGAAGCGGTGCGCGATCAGCCGCACGGGACGCAGCAGCTCCACCGACTCGGCGTAGCGACCACGGCCGAACGCGAGCAGCGCGCGCGCGACCGGCAGTCCGACCTCGCGCGTCATCATGCCGTTGCCGTCGGGGCGCTCCGCGGTGCCCGTCATGGTCGCGAGCAGTGCTTCCGCCTCGGCCCAGCGCCCGGCGCCGACGAAGGCCATCATCGCGTGCACGTCGTTGAAGGCGTAGAAGCGGTCGGCCGCCTTCGGCGCCCACTCGTCCGCAAGCGGCTCCCAGCGGGACCCGACGTCGATGCCGCGCAGCGCCAGGCGCCACAGCATGGCCGAGGCGTCGATCATCTCCAGCGCCACGCCGGTGGGGCGCGGATGGATCTGCCGGTCGTACAGCGCCAGGACCCGCTCATGGCGCCCCAGATCGAGGTAGTACAGCGCAAGGTGCCACCAGTTGTGGAAGGCGAACGCGTTGTCCAGCCCCCAGTCGTCGGCGCGGCCTTCGAGCCAGGCGACGCCTTCGCCCAGCCGCCCCTGCATCTCCATCACGTGCGCCACCGCGTGCACGGCCCACGGGTCCCGGCGGTTGAGGTGCAGGGCCTTGCGCCCGGTGACCTCGGCGCGGGCGTAGTCGCCGGTTTCCTCCAGCCCGAACGCGTGCATGCCCAGCACGTACCCGTAGCCCGGCACGCTTTCGTCCCAGTCGGGGAGCACGCGCGCGACGCGGTCGCGCAGCATCGCGGACTGGCCCCTGAAGAAGTCGACGAGGTGCGCGAGCTGCAGCGCGAGCAGGTCGTGCGGATGGTCGAGCAGGAGATCGCCGTAGATCCGGGCGGCGGCGCGGAAGTCGCCGTCGTACCAGGCGCGCGCGGCGGCGAGGTGCCGGCGCTCGCGTTCGTTCGCGTGGGGGAGCCGCTCGGCATGGTCGAGGGTCTCGCGCAACAGCGGCATGACCGCGCCCTCGCCGGCGGACACCAGCAGCCCCGCCTTGAGCGCGTGGCCGAGCGCGAACGACGGATCCTCGCGCAGCGCCTCGTCGATGACGCCGAGCGGGTCGCCGTAGTAGCCGTGGAAGAGCTCGGCCGCGCGCTCGAAGCGCTCCAGGGAATCGGCGCGGGCGGTGGATGCGGCGAGGCCGCGGGAATCCTTCAGAGCCATGTCGTCCTCCTTGTGCAGCGGGATGTCGCGGGATGGGCGTATGGCTGCGCACGTTACGGCGCCCCCCCTTGCAGATGACTGACGGATGGGCGCCCCGGCCCGCGCCTCGCTCGGCCGAATGGCCTATGTCGAGGGCGACGCGCCACCGACGGGCGCGTGCGGCTGCCGACGCGGGTCGGACCGCAGGCCGGCACCTGCGAACGGACATCGCTCCGGGCGGTGACCGGCACGGCGCACGCACGTGCGGTTTGTCACGGACCGGGACGCGCTTGTGCCCCTCCTGGCACGTCGCGCCAACTCGTGCGCACGCAGCCCGGCGCGCTGGTGCAAGTCTTGCAGACCGGCGCCCGAATACGCACAAAGAACATGACCCGGCATCGTCCGCGCAGCGCGCTCCGCCCCCGCCGCCTCGGCTTCGAGACGCTGGAGCCGCGCGCCCTGCTCTCGGCGGATCTGCTTCCCGCGGACCTCTTCGTCGTCGCTGAGCCGCCGCGCCCGGCGGAGTTTCGCGATGCCGAGGCGCTGCAGCTCGGATCCGTGCCGACGGTGACCCTCGCGCCGGCTGCGCCCCGGGAGCTGGTGATCGTGGATGCCGGCGTCGCAGACGCCCCCGCCCTTGCCGCCGCCTGGCGGCTGAATGGCTTCGACGTGGCGGTGCTCGACCCGGCGGGCGACGCGATCGATCAGATCGGCGCGCTGCTCCAGGTGCGCCGCGGCCTGGACGCCGTGCACCTCGTGAGTCACGGCCGCGATGGCGCGCTCGTCATGGGCGGCAGCGCCTGGGACACGGCCGGGGTGACGGCCCGGGCCGCCGACGTGGCACGCTGGGCCGAGGCGTTTGCCCCGGACGGCGACCTGCTGCTCTACGCGTGCGACCTCGCGGCGGAGGCCGCCGGCCTCGCCCTCGCCGACCGGCTCGCGATGCTGACCGGCGCGGACGTCGCGGCGAGCACCGACGCCACCGGCGCCGCGCTGCTCGGGGGCGACTGGGTGCTCGAGCACGCGAACGGCGCCATCGATGCGCGCCCGCTCGCGGCGACGGGGTGGTCGGGCCTGCTCGCCGCCTACACGCTCGACTGGGACACCGCCGTCGGCGCCTGGACCGTGCCGACCGGACCGAACGCCATCGACGTCGGCGGCTACGACGTGGTCGGGACGGTGACCGGCACGCCGGCCGGCCTGGCCGCGCTCGACCTCGGCTACCCCCAAACGAGCACGTCCAATACGGGCGGCCTCACCGCCCCGGGGACCAACGCGGTGCTCAACGAGCAGGCGCTCGCGCTGGACACCTCGGGCATCCCTGCCGGGGAATCCATCACCGTCACCTTCGATTTCTCCGCGTTCGGCACGGTCTCGAACGTGGGCTTCCTGATCTTCGACATCGACACCGCGGGCAACGGCACGGCATTCGTGGACCAGATCACGGTGACCGCGAACGGGGGAACGATCAGCAATCCGGCGATCGTGAACGGCCCCGCAGCCAACCTCGCGGCGGGCTACGGGACGCCCCTCGTCGAGGGGCCGGCGCCGCAGGACGGCCCCTACAACGTGGTGAGCGGCAACACCATCACCGGCGACACCACGGTGGAAGAGAACTCTCCGGGAGACCGCGCCAACGGCAACGCCTGGATCCGGTTCAACACCTCGGGCATCACCTCGATCGAGATCCAGTACCGCAACGCGCGCGGCGTCTCGGGGCAGGGCATCTCCATCCATGACATCCGCTTCGAGGCGAGCGCGCCGACCATCACTTCGAACGGCGGGGGTGCAAGCGCGGGTGTCTCCGTCGCAGAGAACGGGACGGCGGTCACCACCGTCACGGCCACCGACCCCGACGCACCGCCGGCGCTCGCCTACAGTATCGTGGGCGGGGCCGATGCCGCATTCTTCACCATCAACGCGACGACCGGCGCGCTCTCGTTCGTCTCC
>CAZKHE010000037.1:18303-35918 GCA_964552535.1 uncultured Enterobacteriaceae bacterium
ATCGGTGGCGGAGAACGCGACCGCGGTCACGACGGTCACGGCGACCGACGCCGACGTGCCGGCCCAGGTGCTCGCCTACAGCATCGTGGGCGGAGCCGATGCCGCGTTCTTCACCATCAATTCGACGACCGGCGCGCTCTCCTTCGTCTCCGCGCGGGATTTCGAAGCGCCGGCCGATGCCGGCGCCGACAACGTATACGACGTCCGGGTGCGCGCCTCCGACGGCACGCTCGTCGACGAGCAGGACATCGCCGTCACGGTGACGAATGTCAACGAAGCGCCGGCCATCGTCTCCGACGGGGGCGGTGCCGCGGCCGCGCTGTCACTGGCGGAGAACGGCTCCGCGGTGACCGCCGTGACAGCGACCGACGTCGACGTGCCGACCACGTTCACCTATACGATCTCGGGCGGCGCCGACGCGGCGCGCTTCGTGATCGACCCGCTCACCGGCGCGCTGGCCTTCGTCACCGCTCCGGACTTCGAGTCGCCGGCGGACGTCGGCGGGAACAACGTCTACGACGTGCGCGTGCGTGCCTCGGACGGCCTGCTCTTCGACGAGCAGGACGTCGCCGTGACGATCACGGCGGTCAACGACAATCCGCCGGTGATCACCTCGAACGGCGGCGGCGCCTCGGCCGCGGTCAGCATCGCGGAGAACAGCACGGCCGTGACCACGGTGGCCGCCGCCGACGCCGACCTCCCCGCGCAATCGCTCACCTTCGTTATCGTCGGCGGCGCGGATGCCGGCTTCTTCTCGATCGACGGCTTCACCGGCGCCCTCTCCTTCGCGGCCCCCCGGGACTTCGAGGCGCCCGCGGATGCCGGCGCCGACAATGTGTACGACGTCCGCGTGCGCGTCTCGGACGGTACCTTCTCCGACGAGCAGGATCTCGCGGTCACGATCACGCCGGTCAACGACAACCCGCCGGCGATCGCCTCGAACGGGGGCGGCGCGGCGGCGGCGGTGTCGATCGCGGAGAACACGACGGCGGTGACGACGGTCGCGGCGGCCGACGCCGACCTGCCGGCCCAGACCCTCGTCTATAGCATCGCCGGAGGCGCCGACGCGGCGCGCTTCGTCATCGACGGCAGCACCGGGGTCCTGTCCTTCGTTGCGGCACCCGACTTCGAGTCTCCCGCGGATGCCGGCGCCGACAACGTGTACGACGTCCGCGTGCGCGTCTCGGACAGCGCCTTCTTCGACGATCAGGACATCGCCGTCACGATCGCTCCGGTCAACGACAACGCACCGGTGATCACCTCGGGGGGCGGCGGCGCGGCGGCAGGCATCGCCGTGGCCGAGAACGGCACCGCGGTGACCGTTGTCGCAGCCTCCGACGCAGACCTGCCGGCGCAGATGCTCGCCTACACGATCGTGGGCGGCGCGGACGCGGCCTTTTTCGCGCTGGACCCGAACACCGGCGTCCTGACGTTCGTCTCGCCACGCGACTTCGAGGCGCCGACGGACGCCGGCGCCGACAACGTGTACGAGGTCGTCGTCCGCGCGAGCGACGGCACGCTGTCGGACGATCAGGCCATCGCCGTCACGGTCGCCAACGTCAACGAGGCGCCGGTGATCACCTCGAACGGCGGCGGCCCCGCCGCCGCCGTCGCTGTGCCGGAGAACGGCACCGCGGTCACATTCGTGGCTGCATCCGACGTCGACGTGCCGACGACGCTCGTCTACAGCATCGCCGGCGGCACGGACGCCGCGCGCTTCGCCATCGACGCGCTCACCGGCGCGTTGTCGTTCATCGCGGCGCCCGACTACGAGGCGCCCGCCGACGCGGACGCCGACAACGTGTACGCCGTGCTGGTGCGCGCCTCCGACGGCGCGCTCTTCGACGAGCAGTCGCTCGCGGTGACCGTGACGCCCGTGAACGATCCGCCCGCCATCAGTGCGCCCGGCGCCATCGGTGTCACGGAAGACGCGGCTAGCGTGCTCACCGGCATCGTCTTCTCCGACCCGGACGCCGCGGCCGGAGCGCTGACCGTCACGCTGCAGGTGGCGTCCGGCACGCTCGCCGCAGCGAGCGCCGGCGGGGTGACGGTGGGCGGCGCGGGGACCGGCACGCTGATGTTGAGCGGGGCGGCCGCGGACCTCAATCCATTCATCGCCGCCGGCAGCGTGTCGTTCACCACCGCCGCGAACGCCGTGACGCCGGTGACGCTCGCCATCGCCATCGACGACAACGGCAACAGCGGCGCCGGCACCGCGCTGACGGCGACGGCGAGCAGTACGCTCAACGTCGCGGCGGTGAACGACGCCCCGACCATCGCCGCGCCCGCGATCCTGGCCGTGACCGAGGACGTGCCCAGCGCACTGACCGGGCTCGTTTTCGCCGATGTCGACGCCGGCGCAGCGCCCGTGGTGGTGACGCTTGGCGTGGGGTCCGGCGCACTGACGGCGGCCGCGGGCGGTGGCGTGGCGGTGGCCGGATCGGGCACCGCGGCACTCGTGCTGACCGGCAGCGTCGCCGACATCAATGCCTTCATCGGCAGCGGCGCCATCGCCTTCACCACTGCGGCAAACGCGACCGCGGACGTGGCGCTCGCCATCGCCATCGACGACGGCGGCAACACCGGCAGCGGCGGCGCCCGCGCCGCCACCGCCGCGGTGACGCTCGACGTCACGCCCGTGAACGACGCGCCCGTCATCGCCGGCGACCTCGCACTGCTCGTGCTCGAGGGCGGCACGGTGACCATCGCGCCCGTCGATCTCGCCGGGCTGGACGTGGACGACGGCGGGACCGGACTGGTCTTTGAAGTGCTCGCGCCGCCGGCGCGCGGCCGCCTCGAGTTCGCGGATGCTCCCGGCACCCCCATCACCCTGTTCACCCAGGCGGACCTCGATGCCGGCCGCGTGCGCTATGTGCACGACGGGTCGGAGACGACGGCCGACGGCTTCACGCTGCGGCTTGCCGACGGCGGGGAGGACGGCGCCGGGCCCGATGTCGGGATGCTGAACGTGGTGGTGGTGCCGGTGAACGATGCCCCGGCGCTCGCGACGGGCAGCGGCGAAGTGGACGCCGGCACGCGCCTCGTCGTGACCACCGGCCTCGTGAGCGCGTTCGATCCGGACGACGACATCGACGCGCTGGTCTTCACGCTCGATGCGGTGTTCGGCGGCTACATGGAGCTCGCCCCCGCGCAAGGCACGGCGATCACGAGCTTCACCGGCGCGCAGCTCCGCGCCGGCCTCGTGCAGTTCGTGCAGGCGGATGCATCGCTCACGCCCGCGATCCGGGTGAGCGTCACCGACGGCCAGGCGACCGACGGCCCCCGCGTGGTGGTGCTCACCCTGCGCGCGCTGCCGGCATCGCTGCCGCTGCCGGCCGTCGCCGACACCGTGCCGCTGACGTTAACGCCGCTTGCGCCGTTCCGGAGCGATTCGCGCCCCGCCGAGCTGACCGCACCGCTCACACAGGGCTACCTGCGTGAGCCCGCCGTGCCGCCGGTGGCCGCCGTCGTCGCGGAGCCGGAGCCCGCGGCGGCGCTCTCGCCGCGTCCGCGCCTCGCCGGTGCGTCGGTGGAGTCCCCGCGCATCGAGGTGGCGGCCGTCGGGCTGCGCTTCGCCCCCCCGGCGCCGGGGGAGGTCTCGGTCCCGCGCATCGACTTCTCGTTCGACCCGCTGCGCCACGACATCGCCCTGGAAGAACGGGAGGACAGCGTGCTCGGACTCGACACGACCGCCGCCGCTCGCGTCGCCGGGCTCGCGCTCACGGCCGGGGGCGTGTGGTGGATCTTCCGCATGGGAAGCCTCATCGGCAGCGCGCTCGTCTCGGCGCCGGCATGGCGCCACATCGATCCCTTGCCGGTGCTCGGGGGCGGGGATCGCGAGCGCGTCGAGTGGGATGCGCCCGACGAAGCGCCGCCCGAGGCGTCCGAAGCCGGGGAACGCTACTTCGATCCGGGCGCTCCCGCGGCGAACTCTCCGCGCGCCTGACCGAACTTCGCCAGCCGGGGGTCGGCCGGCCGGCCTAGATCGACGTGCCGAACGCCGGCCGGCGTTTGTCACAGACGGTCAAAGGCGTGCGTTTCTCACACCCAACCCTTGGCTTCCGACATGCGGATCGGGGAAACGACCGCCTGTCGGGCGGCAGCCGCCGAAGCGTGGCTTTTTCACACCGGAGCTACCCATTTCTCTCGTCTTTTCATAAGCTTCTAAAGCACTCTTCAAGCTGTCATGTAGGCTCGTTACTTGCAAACCTGTAGGAAACGGGCCTACCGGAGAGGAGCCTCCGCCGCACTACGGCGGATACCCATGGGTCGCAGCACGAGCGCCGCGAGCAGCACCGAGCCGGGCACCGCCACCGCGCGGCGCCCGCGTACGCCATTCCTCCGCCGGCCGATCATCGAGGAACTCGAGGCCCGCCTGCTCCTGTCCGCCGATCCGACGCCGGCGGCACTCATCGGAGACACGCTCTACGGCGCGCCCATCCCGGCAGAGTTCCGGGCGATCACCGACGTGGGGGCGCCGCGGATCGAGTTCGCCCCGGTGGTGCAGGAGGCGGTGCAGCGCACGCGCGAGATCGTGTTCGTCGATGCATCCACGCCCGACTTCAAGCGGCTACTCGACGACATCCGCGCGAACGCCTCCGACACGCGCGACATCGAGGTCGTCGCGCTCTACGGCGGTGGCGACGGCATCAAGCAGATCACCAACGTCCTCGCCAAGCGCACGGGCATCGACGCCGTCCACGTCATCTCGCACGGATCCCCCGGCGAGGTGCAACTCGGCACGGCGACGCTCGACTTCGACTCGCTGGTCAAGCAGTCGAAGGACGTCAAGAAGTGGGGCAAGGCGCTCGGCGAGAACGGCGACATCCTGTTCTACGGCTGCGACCTTGCCGCCAACGAGAGCGGCAAGTCGCTCATGGACGCGATCGCTCGCCTCACCGGCGCCGACGTCGCGGCGAGCGAGGACCTGACTGGCGCGGCGGCGCTGGGCGGGGATTGGGAGCTCGAGTTCAAGGTCGGGTTCGTGGAGTCGGCGCTGGCGGTGTCGCTCGCCGGGCAGGCGAGCTACGACCAAGTGCTCGCGGTGGGCGTCACCGTCTCATCGACCGCGGGTGCGGCGGACTTCGCGTTCGAAAGCGGCGCCGACGCGCGCGTATCGGTGGTCCTGAATCAGGCCCCCACCGCCGACGTGACCATCGGCGTGTCCTCGAGCAGCCCCGGCCAGATGACGGTCTCGACAAGTTCGCTCACCTTCACCGCGGGGAACTGGAACGTTGCACAGGTGATCACGGCAAACGCCGTCAATGACGGGACCGCCGAGGGCGACCAGACCTACACCGTCGTGCTTGCACCGGTGGTGAGCGCGGATGCCGGCTACAACGGGCTGAATCCCGCGGATGTCGCGATCACCGTCATCGACGACGACGACATCCGGGCGGCCGCGGGCGCGCAAGTGCTGTATCTCTTCGACGAGGGCGCGGGCACCACGGTGGAGAACGCGGGCGTGCTCGGGTCGGCCCTGGACCTGCAGATCCGGGACGGGACCACCTATACCGTGAATGCGGCCGGGACCACATGGGGAGCAGGCTCGCTCGCCATCACCGGAGCGAACAAGTTCATCGGGCGGGCTGCGGCTACGCCGACGTTCGAGGCTGCCTTCACCAACGAGATCACGATCGAGGCCTGGATACAGCCGTCGCTGCTGACCTTTCCCGACGGCTCGCCGAACCGGATCGTCACCTACTCGGATCCATTGAATCCGATCAGCTCCCGCAACTTCCAGTTGGGCCAGGGTGACGACACGGTCGATGCCGGGGAGGTAGGCGGCGCAGACACTGAGTACAACGTGCGCCTGCGGGCGAGCAGCTCGGCGAACCCCCAGGGCACGACGCCGGACTTCTCCTCGCCGGTGAACGTCGCCCAGCTCGGTCTGCAGCACGTCGTCTTCGTGCATCGCTCCGACGGCTCGGAGCAGATGTGGGTGAACGGGCTGACCGTCGAAAGCCAGCCGGCCGGCTACCGATCCGGCGACTTCTCCAACTGGGGATCCGGCTTCTGGCTCAACCTGGGCAACGAGAACAACGGGCAGCGGGACTGGCTCGGCACCTACCATCTGGTCGCGATCTACAACCAGGCGCTGACCAACACCGAGGTGCAGCGCAACTACGTCGCCGGCGCAAACGAGAATGCACTGATCGTCGACACCACCGCCGACTACACCAATGCGAGCACCGATTGGGGCGACACGAGTTCCATCGGCGCGCTGATCCAGAACAAGGGCGCGGACTCACGCATCACGCTGCGCGAGGCCATTACGGCCGTCAACAACACGGCGCTGGTCGGCGGCCAGCCGCACCGGATCTTCTTCAACATCGCCGGCGCCGCCACTCCCGCGTCGCCCCACGTGATCACGCTCGCCTCGGCCCTGCCGAACATCAACCGCGCTGTTGTCATCGACGGATGGTCGGAGCCGGACTTCGCCGGGACGCCGGTGATCGTGCTCGACGGAAACGGCATCGTAGGCAACGGATTCACGGTGACCGGAAACGCCGATGGCAGCACGATCCGCGGCCTCGTGATCCGTGACTTCGGCGACGCAGACGGAACTGCGGACAGCGGCGTCGACGGCTACGGCATCTTCATCCAAGCCGGTTCCACGGACAACACGATCGCCGGCAACTACATCGGCAACCTGAACGCGGACGGTACGGCCTCCACCGGCAACGCGAACGACGGCGACGGCGTCAGGGTCGATGGAACGAGCAATACGATCGGCGGACTGACCGCGCTCGACCGCAACATCATCGCGGGCAACGACAGCGCGACGAGCGACAACGACGAAGGCATCCTGCTGCGCGGAGACAACAATCAGGTCCTCGGCAACTGGATCGGCATCGACGGCACCGGCGCAGCGCTCCTCAACGACGACGACGGCGTCGACGTCGAGGCCGCTGTCGGAACCGTCATCCGCAACAACGTCATCGCGGGCAACCGCAACGACGGCATCGTGATCGACGGCGGTACCGGGTCGGGCAGCACGATCATCCAGGGCAACCGGATCGGGGTGAACGCCGCTGGAACCCTGGTGGCAAACGGCGACTCGGGTATCCGCATCGAGAGCGGCTCCACGGACAACGTGATCGGCGGGATCGCGGCCGGCGATGGGAACGTCATCGCCGGTAACGGGCGCGACGGGATTACCCTCGTCGGTGGTGCAACGGACCGCAACCGCATTCGGGGCAACAGCATCTACGGCAACGTCGAACTTGGCTTCGACATCGACAACGACGGCGTCAATCTTGGCGTCAACCGGGACGGCACCTTCAACGCCGGCAGCGCGAACAACGGCATCGACGTGCCTTGGATCGACGCTGCGTCGCTGGCCGGCGGCACGCTCACGGTTGCGGGGTACGTCGGCAACACGCCGGCTTCACCCACCTTCGCCAACGTGACCGTCGACTTCTATCGCGCAGACCCGGACGGCACCGGCTGGGGGGAGGGCCGGGTCTACCTCGGGACGTTGACTGCAAACGGCAGCAGCCAGTTCTCCGGGGCGCTGACCGTCGCAGGGCTGCTCAGCGTGGGGGAGGCGGTGACCGCGACCGCCACCGACGCGTCGGGCAACACCTCGGAGTTCACATTCAACTTCACGGTCACGGCAGGGGCCACCCCCGTTCCGTCCCTTGCAGGGGTCGTCCAGCAGACGCCGACCGGCACGAACCCAGACAACCTGGTCGTGCTCGAGGCGGAGGACTACGACCGGACCGTGCCGAACGGCGCGGAGGTCTGGAGCCTGGCCAACAGCCAGGCGGGATACTCCGGCAAGGGTTACGTCGGAACCGCCAACGCGGGTGCGGGCATTCCGGGCGCCGGAAGCGAAACGACCAAGGCCAGGCTCGACTACCAGATCGAGTTCGCGACCGCCGGCACGTACCACGTCTGGGTGCGCGGCTACGCGCCCTCCACCAACGACGACTCGGTCTTCGTCGGCCTGGATGGCGCCTACCCGTCGGTTGCGATCATCAACGGCATCGGAGGCGGCGGTGCGTGGGACTGGGATCGCACGCGCACCGGGACCGGCGGGACCGATCCGGTCGCCACCATCAACGTCGCCTCCGCCGGACTGCACACGCTGAACATCTGGCTGCGCGAGGATGGTGTCCTGCTGGACCGGGTTGTCCTGACCACGAATGCGGCGTACACGCCGACGGGCGCCGAGGCAGCGAGCGCCCGCGGAGCGATCGAGGCAGCGCCACTAACCTATACCGAAGGGGATCCGCCCACTTCGATCACGTCCCGCCTCACCTCGCGTGACAGCGACGACTTCACCGCGTCGAGTGCAACGGTCGGCGTCACCGGGAACTATCAGAACGGCGAGGATCTCCTCGCGTTCAGCAACACCGATGCAGCCCGCTTCGGCAACATCGCGGCGAGCTTCAACGCCGGCACCGGAGTGCTCACGCTCACCTCTGCCGGGTCGACCGCGACCTTCGCCCAGTGGCAGGAAGCCCTGCGCGCGGTCACCTATCAGAACACGTCGGGCTCTCCCAGCACGCTGACGCGAACCGTCAGCTTCACCGTCACGGACAACGACGGCGCGAGCAATACCATTACGCGCGACATTACTGTCGCCTCCTCCAGCGCCGCACCGACGATCACGAACCTCGCCGGTGACGTCCTCGCCTACACCGCAGGCAGCGGTGCCCAGATCATCGAACAAGGCGGCAACGCGACGGCGTCGGACGTCGATTCCGCCGACTTCAACGGCGGAGCGCTGACGGTGAGCATCACCGCGGGTGGCGTCGCCGCGCAGGACGTGCTCTCGGTGCGCAACGAGGGCCTCGGTGCAGGCCAGATCGGCTTTGCCGCCGGCACGGTGACCTACGGCGGCGTCACCATCGGTACTGCGAGCGGGGGCAGCGGCGGCACGCCCCTCACCATCACGTTCACGACGGCTAACGCCACGCCCGCAGCGGTCACCGCGCTGCTGCGCAACATCACTTACACGAACAGTTCCGGATCGCCGACCCTCGGCGCCCGCACCGTCGGCTTCACCGTGACCGACGGCGACGGCGGGACGAGCGCGGCTTCGAGCGCCACCGTCAACGTAACGGCCCCCGCTTTGGCGACGATCTCCGGCCGCGTCCTCGAGGACGTCAACGGCGATGCGAATCTCGCGGATGCGGTCGGCGTCAACGGCGTCGACGTCCGCATCTACCTCGACGACGGCAGCGGCACGCCGGACGGCGCGGACACGCTGGTCGCCACGGGCGTGACGGCCAATATCGCCGGCCTGGATGGCAGCTACTCGATCGGCGTCGCGGCGAACGCCACGTACTGGGTCGTCGTCGAATCCCGGGACATCGCGCCGGGCGCGGGACTGAACGGCGCCGGCTTCGCCGACGACGTGTGGGCGGAACAGACCTACGCGGCAGCTAACGGAACGACGGTCGCCGCAGTGAGCTGGAACGGCTCCTTCACTTTCACGTCGACCTCCGGCGCCTTCTACGGCGGCCTGCGCGCCGACCGGTCCGACGACGGCCTCACGCTGAACGCCGCCGCCGCCGTCGGCGCCGAACACATCCAGCGCGCGGTCGTGGCGGGCGCGGCGAGCGTCACGGGCGTGAACTCCGCCTACAGCTTCAACGTGGTCACCACGACCCGGGGCGGCGATGCCACCGACGACGCCGCGGGACAGGATCGTTCCGTCCAGGGCTCGCTGCGCCAGTTCATCCAGAACGCCAACGGCGTCGCCGGCCCCAACGCGATGCGCTTCGTGCCCGCGGCGGCGCCGAACGCCGTCACTGGCAGCTATTCCGACGATGGCGTCTTCAACGACGGCGGCGAGGACTGGTGGCGCCTCACCGTCAGCGTGGCACTGCCCTCCATCACCGACCAGAACACCACCATCGACGGAACCGCTTACAGCCGTGCCGACGGGGTCTCGTCGCTCGCGGCGACCAACAACGGCGTGCTGGGGTACGTCGGTGCCGTCGGCCTCGGCGCGGACGCCATTGCGGGAACCGGCGACGAGATCACGCTGTCGGGCGTCGAACGGCCCGAACTCGAGATCGTCGAAGGCGGGGCGGCCGTTATCGACCAGGGTCTGGACATCCAGGCCTCGAACGTGACCGTGCGGCGCATCGCCATCTCGGGATTCGGCAACGAGGATCCGAACACCGCGGCGATCTTCTCCCAGGCCGACATTCGAGTCGGCCAGGACCTGGGCGGCGACGCCGGGCCGGCGTACACGAACGTCGTCATCGAGGACAACATGATCGGCATCGGGCCGGGTGCCATCGTCAACCCGGGATTCCCGAACCAGAGCGTGACGGGCATCGCCGTCCTCGGCCCCGATAACGGAACGATCCAGCGCAACCTCATCGCTTATGCCGGCCGCTTCGGCATCTTCGTGTCCAACAACGCCGAGAACTGGACCATCACCCGCAACGACATCCGCGAGAACGCCTACTCAAATACGAGCCAGGACGCGATCGATACGGGCAACGGATCCGGCGGTACTGTGATCAGCGGGAACTACGTCTACAACAACTGGGGCGGGGCGGTCGACAGCTATCGGGGAGACGGCGGCTATCAGATCACCGACAACACGTTTCTGTCCAACGGCCGCGGCGCGTCGGAGCCGGCATCGGTGCGGCTGTTCGGCACGGGAAGCACCGTCTCGCGCAACCTCATCCAGGGTTCGGGCGCTGGCGTGAACCCGGGTCCAGGCGTGCTCGTGGTCGGCGCCGACTCGGGACCGCCCAACGGGGCGTCGACCGGGAACCTCATCTCGCGCAACAGCTTCGTGGCCAATGGCGGCGTTGCGATCGACCTGGTGAACTACGCGACGCCGGGTCCGTGGAATCCCTCCACGAGCCAGGGCGACGGCATCACGTCCAACAATGGCGCAACTAACGCGAACAGCGGCAACATCGGCGTGGACTTTCCCGTGCTGCGCGCGGCACAGAAATCCGGAACCACGACCACGATCACCGGCACGGCCGCCACCGGCGTGACGAGCGTCGAAGTCTATCGAGCGGTCTCCGGCAGCGGCGACGTGAGCAATCTACGCGGATACGGCGAGGGCGGACAGTATCTGGGCACCGCCGCGGTGGTCGCAGGGGCCTGGTCGTTCTCGTTCATCGACGGCGCCGTCGTCCTGAACGCAGGGGATGCGATCTCGGCGATCGGCATCGACGCGTCGAGCAATACATCCGAGTTCTCCGCCAACGTCTACGTCACCCCGATCGTCGACGTGGTGTCCACCTCGACTCCCATCACGATCGACGGCACCGTCGATGCGGCGTGGGCCAACGCGGTGACGAGCGGGTTCCCGAACACCCCCGTCGGAGCGGGTAGCGTATCCGGTCCGGGCGACATCTCGGGAAGCTGGCGTGCCCTCTGGGACGCCACGTACCTCTACGTCCTCGTCGACGTCCTTGATTCGGAGGTGAAGACGCCCGACGGCGGACCCTCCGGCGCCTACTCCGATGACATCGTCGAGATCTACATCGACGGTAACTATTCGCGCACGACGGCTTGGGACGGGACCGACAGCTACGACGAGACGAACGACTACCAGATCGGCTTCCAGCGAGACAGCGCAGCCGGCAACGGCGGAAACCTGGTGCTTGGCGTGAACTCCGCGGGCAACACCACCGGCATGACCTTCCGCATGGTGGGAAGCGCGGGCGGCTACCGCCTGGAAGCCGCGATCCCGTGGACGCGCATCGGAATCGTCCCGACCGCCGGCGCCGACATCGGCCTCGAGGTTCACGTCGGCGACGACGACGGCGGCCCTGGCAGTCCGGACCGGGACTCGAAGATCGCCTGGGCCGATCCGATCGACCAGTCCTGGCTAGATCCGGGGTATTTCGGCACCGGGCGTCTCGTCGTACCGACCCATTCCGTGTCCGGAACGATCTACCACGACGTCGACGGCGACGCCGACGTTGCAGAAGGCGGGACACTCGCCTTCGCCGGCGCGCCGGTGCGCATCTATCGCGATGACGGCGACGGCGTGATCGAGGGAGCGGGAAGCGACCTGCTCGTCGCCACCGCGAGCACGGACACGAGCGGCAATTACGCGTTCACCGGGCTCGCCGACGGCACCTACTGGGTCATCGTCGATTCCCGCCAACTCGCCCCCTCGGCCTACAACGGCGGCTTCGGCATCGCGAACGTCTGGGCGGAGCAGACCTATGGAGTCGCCAACGCGGCAAGCGGCGCGGGGTTCACCGGGTCCGCTGGTGCCCTGTACGGCGGAAGGAACGCCTCCCTATCCGACGTCGCGACCAGCGCACTCAACGCGGAGCACCTCACACGCGTCCTCGTGTCCGGGGCGAGCGTTGCCGGCATCGATTCGGGCTTCTCCTTCAACGCGATCGTCAACACCCGCGGAGACAACACGGACGACGACGCCACGAGGGCGGGCGTTCAGCAGCAGGGCTCCCTGCGGCAGTTCATTCTCAACTCGAACGCGATCGCGGGCACCGAGAGCGCGAACTTCTCCATCGGTACGGGTGCGGTGACGATCGCGCCGACGACCGTTCTGCCCGACATCACCGACAGGGTGATCCTGGACGCAACGACTCAGGAGGGCTGGACGAGCGCGCCGGTCGTCGAGTTGAACGGCAGCCTAGCGGGCGCCGGGAACGACGGCCTCTCGCTCATGGCAGGCAGTTCCGGCAGCACCCTCCGCGGCTTCATCATCAACCGCTTCGGCGGCAGCGCGATCGAGGTCAACAGCAATGGCAATCTCGTCGCCGGAAACTATCTGGGCACGAACGCTGCGGGAACCGCCGCTTCGGCGAACGGCTTCTACGGAATCTACGTGTCCGGTTCGAACAACATCATCGGCGGAGCGACGGCGGCCGACCGGAACGTGATCGCGGGAAATTCCCAGGACGGCGTGCGGATCGATACGGGAGCCGATCTGAACTCGGTTTACGGGAACTACATTGGCGTCGGCGCGAATGGTGCGACGCCGATCGGCAACGGCGACGACGGCCTGGAAGTGAACGGCACGGGCAACGTCGTGGGCGGTCCCACTGCTGCGCACGGCAACATCATCGCGAACAGCGGCGAAAGCGGCTTGGGTCTGGACGGACCAGGGGACGGCAGCACGATCCGGTTCAACACGATCTACGGCAACGCGACGGCGGGGATCCGCGTCGCTGCTTCCTCGACCGGCAACGCGATTCTCCAGAACAGCAGCTTCGGCAACGGCGGGCTGGCGATCGATCTGGCGTACGACGGCGTAACCGCCAACAACGGGACGAAGTCGGGCGCGCTGGCCAATTCGGGCATGGACTCGCCCGTCTTCATCACCGTCTCCCTGTCCGGCGCAAACCTGACGCTCATCGGATACGTGGGCAGCGCGCCCAACCAGGCAGCATTCGCGAACGCGCAGGTCGACGTCTTCAGGGCTCTGCCGGGCGCCGGCGATGGCGCAGTGCCGGGCTTCGGCGAAGGCCAGCTCTACCTTGGTACGCTGACCGCGGACGCGAGCGGGAACTTCAGCGGAACGATATCGGTGGCCGGACTCGCCGTCGGCGATCTCGTGACGGCGACCGCGACCGACGGCACGGGGAACACGTCCGAGTTCGGCGCGAACCTCAACGTCGCGGCGGGGCGGACGATCAGCGGCACGATCTTCGACGACGTGAACGGCAATGCGAATCTGGCCGATGACGGCGGTGCGACGTTCGCCGGCGCGACCGTGCGGCTGTACCTCGACAACGGCGATGGCACTCCGAACGCCGGCGATTCGCTCGTCGCGACGACGACGTCGAACGCCTCGGGCGCCTACTCCTTCGCCGCCCTGCCTCCCGCGACCTACTGGGTGGCCGTCGACTCGAAGACCATCGGCGCTGCCGCGTACAACGCCGCGGGATTCGTCGGCGCGGCCGCAGCGGACGATGTCTGGGCCGAGCAGACCTACGGCGACGACTCCGCGACCGGCGTCATCGATGTCGGGGCGCGATACGGAGGACGCAGCGCCTCCGTCTCCGACAACGCCTCGGCGCTCGCGACTTCCGAGCACCTCGCCCGCGTCACCGTCGCCGGCGCCAACGTGACCGGGGTCGACTACGGCTTCTCGTTCAGCGCGATCGTAAGCAACCGCGGCAACGCGGTCGACGACGACGTCGGTGCCGACCGCCTCCAGCAAGGCACGCTGCGCCAGTTCATCCTGAACTCCAACGCCGTCGGCGGCACGCAGACCACCAATTTCTCGATCGGCACCGGCGCGACGACCATCACCCTGACCTCGGCGCTCGCCCGGTTCACCGACACCGTGGTGATCGACGGCACCACGCAGGGGGGCTGGATTGCGGCACCCATTGTCCAGATCACCGGGCCGGGGCTGGGGACCGACGGCCTTTACATGGATGCGGGCAGCGGCGGCAGCACGATAAAGGGGCTGGTGCTCAACAACTTCAACCGGGCGATCGCGCTCTACTCTTCCGGCAACGTCGTCACCGGCAACTACTCCGGCACCAACGCGGCGGGCACGGCGGCGGCTCCGAACGTCGCCGGCGTCTGGATGAACTCGAACAACAACACGATCGGCGGCACGACGGCGGCCGAACGCAACATCCTGTCAGGCAATGTGCTCGACGGCGTGCAGATCAACGGCTCGCTTGGCGCCTCGGGCAACGTCGTGATCGGCAACTACATCGGTACCGACGTCACCGGTACGCTCGACGTAGGCAACACCAACCAGGGCGTCGCCCTGTACCTCGGTGCCTCGAACAACACGATCGGCGGCACGGCGGCCGGGGCGGGCAACCTCATCGCCGGCAACAACGGCGAGGGGGTGCGGCTAATCGATGCCGGCACGACCGGGAACGTCGTGATCGGGAATCGGATCGGCACGAACGCCGCCGGCACTGCGGCGATCGCGAACGGCACCGGCGTCGCGATCCTGAACGGTGCGTCGTCCAACACCATCGGCGGCACGACCCCCGGCGCGAGGAACGTCATTTCGGGCAGCGCCGGGGCAGGCGTGCTGATAAGCGGCGCCGGGACATCGCTCAACGTGGTAAGCGGCAACCTCATCGGCACCGACGCCTCCGCCACGCTGAACCTAGGGAACCTGCAGCACGGCATCTCGATCGTCGGCGGGGCTCTTGCCGGCAGCAGTCCGAGCGGTACGATCATCGGCGGCGAGAACCCGGGCGAAGGCAACGTCATCGCCCACAACCGACAGGACGGCGTGTCGATCTCCGGCGCGGGCGTGGATACCACCCGCATCGTGGGCAACTCCATCCGCGACGTGGACTCTGACGGGAACGGCGACGGCATCGGCATAGACCTGGTGGGCGGAACCGAGACCGTCAATGGCTCGACAAACAACGACGGGGCTGGCGATGCCGACACCGGCGTCAACACCTTGCAGAACCACCCGAACCTGGTGAGCGCGGCCACCGACGGCACGCAACTCACCGTGATGGGGAACCTGGTCACGTTCGGCCCGGCCCCCTACCGGATCCACGTCTACGCGACGGCGGCGCTCGGCCCGACCACGGATCGCCAGGGGGAGACGTATCTCGGCTTCGTTGACGTCAACGTGCCGGTCGGCGGCAACCTGGTCGGCTGGAGCACGACGATCACGACGTCCACGCCGATCGGCGCGCGGATCACGACTACGGCGTCGCAACTGGTCGCCGGCAGCCCGACGAACACTTCGGAGTTCTCGGGGAGCATCGCCGTGGTCGCGGCGAACACCGCACCCGTCATTACCAGCAACGGTGGCGGTGCGACGGCGTCGGTTTCCGTGGCCGAGAACAGCGCCGCGGTCACGATCGTGGCGGCGACCGATGCGGAAGCGCCGCCGCAGGTCGTTGTCTACTCGATCGTCGGCGGCGCGGATGCGGCCCTGTTCACCATCAACGCCTCCACCGGCGCGCTGGCATTCCTCTCGGCACCCGACTTCGAAGCCCCCGCCGACGTCGGAGCGAACAATCTCTACGACGTGACCGTCCGGGCCTCCGACGGCGCGCTGTTCGATGACCAGGCGATCGCCGTCACGATCACCAACGTCAACGAGCCGCCGGTGATCACCTCCAACGGCGGTGGGGCGACGGCAGGCGTATCGATCGCCGAGAACGGCACCGCGGTGAACGCGGTCGTCGCAAGCGACGTGGATGCGGCCACGACGATCACCTACTCGATCGTCGGCGGAGCCGATCAGGCCCTGTTCACGATCAACGCCTCCACCGGGGCTCTGGCGTTCCTCTCGGCGCCCGACTTCGAGGCCCCCGCCGACGTCGGGGCGAACAACGTCTACGACGTGACCGTCCGGGCCTCCGACGGCACGCTGTTCGATGACCAAGCCATCGCGGTCACCATCACCAACGTCAACGAGCCGCCGGTGATCACCTCCAACGGCGGCGGGGCCACGGCAGGCGTATCCGTCGCCGAGAACGTCACTGCGGTGACCACCGTCCTCGCCACGGACGTGGACGCGGCTACGACCATCACCTACTCGATCGTGGGCGGGGCCGACCAGGCGCTGTTCACCATCAACGGCTCCACGGGTGCGCTGGCGTTCCTCGCGGCGCCCGACTT
Source organism: uncultured Enterobacteriaceae bacterium (assembly GCA_964552535.1). Taxonomy (GTDB): domain Bacteria; phylum Pseudomonadota; class Gammaproteobacteria; order Burkholderiales; family SG8-39; genus CAZKHE01. The sequence continues at coordinate 34,840 of CAZKHE010000037.1, forward strand.
CGAGGCGCCTGCCGATGTGGGGGGGAACAACGTCTACGACGTGACCGTCCGGGCCTCCGATGGGACGTTGTTCGACGACCAGGCCGTCGCCGTGACGGTGACGGCGGTGAACGACAACTCGCCGGTCATCACCTCGAATGGCGGGGGCGCCACCGCGTCCGTATCGATCGCCGAGAACATCGCCGCGGTGACGACGGTCACCGCGACCGACGCAGACCTTCCCGCGCAGACGCTGACCTACTCCATCGTGGGCGGTGTGGACTCGGCCCTGTTCACCATCAACGCTTCGACGGGTGCACTGAGCTTCATCGTCGCCCCGGACTTCGAGGTCCCCAGCGACGCCGGCGCCGACAACATCTACGACGTGACCGTCCGGGCCTCCGACGGCGCGCTGCTCGACGACCAGGCCATCGCGGTCACCATCACCAACGTCAACGAGCCGCCGGTGATCACCTCCAACGGCGGCGGCGCGACGGCGGCGGTGTCCGTGGCCGAGAACGGCACTGCGGTCACGACCGTCACGGCCACCGACGTGGACGTTCCGACCACGATCACCTACTCGATCGTCGGCGGGGCTGATCAGGCGCTGTTCACCGTCAATGCCTCCACCGGTGCGCTAAGTTTCCTCGCGGCCCCGGACTTCGAAACGCCTGTCGACGCCGGCGCCGACAACGTCTACGACGTCACCGTCCGCGCTTCCGACGGCACGCTGGTCGACGAGCAGGCCATTGCGGTCACCCTCACCAACGTCAACGAGACGCCGGTGATCACCTCCAACGGCGGCGGCGCGACGGCAGGCGTGTCGGTGGCCGAGAACACGACCGCGGTGACCACCGTCCTCGCCACAGACGTGGACGCGGCCACCACCCTCACCTACTCGATCGTGGGCGGGGCCGACCAGGCCCTGTTCACCATCAACGCCTCGACCGGCGCGCTCGCGTTCCTCGCGGCGCCCGACTTCGAGGTGCCCGCCGACGCCGGCGGAAACAACGTTTACGACGTGACCGTGCGGACCTCCGACGGGACGCTGTTCGACGAACAGGCGATCGCCGTCACGATCGCCGACGCCAACGAGGCGC
>CAZKHE010000038.1:0-34130 GCA_964552535.1 uncultured Enterobacteriaceae bacterium
AGGAGGCCAGCGCCATCACCTTGTACTCGTCGGAGGAGTGCAGGAAGCCGAGGTGGCGCGTCACGTCCTCGTACAGCAGCCCGAGCGAGTGCGGCACGTCCACCTGCCCGATGCGCCGGTAGCGGCCGTCGCGCCACAGGCCGTAGCTGGTCGACGCGCGCTCGCCGCGGCCGTCGAGGGTGAGCACCGCGCAGTCGTCGAACGGCGCCGCGAGGAACGCGCTCGCCTCGTGGGCGCGATGGTGCTCCACGTTGTGCCATCGATACGGCCCGGTCGCGCTCGCCCCGGCGAAGCGGGCACGCAGGTGATGGGGCGCCCCGTCGGCGAGCTGGCGCGGCGCGTTCACCACGTAGGACACGAAGAGCGGGTCCCACGGCGACTCCCACTCTTCCTGGGGCTGCGCTGCGGGCCGCATGGGCAGCGTGATGGTGTCGGCCAGACGCGCCCCGGCGAAGACCTCGGCATCGTACGCATAAGCCACGTGGTCCACTTCGGCGAGCCGCACGCCGGCTTCCGCCAGGCAGTAGTCGATGGCGTGATAGGGCAGTTCCCAGGCCGAGAACGGCACCGGGCGCTTGCCGTGCTTGATGCGCGTGAAGCGCTCCTCCTCCGCGGCGGCCACGACGACGCCGTCGGCGACGAGCGCCGCCGCGGAGTCGTGATACGCGGCGTTGATGCCGAGCGTGATCATGCGGGGGACGCCGCGTGGCGCGCAGCGGCGATGCGGATCGACAGCCGGCGGCGGCCGGCGCGGTGCAGGAACGTCACCGCGGCTGCGGCGACAGCCTCCGGCGGCACGCGCTCGAGGCATCCGTGGTGGCCTTCGGGGCAGACGCTCTTCAGGCAGTTGCGACACGGCACGTCGTGGTTGAGCACGCGGTGCGGCACCGACCACGGGGTGTGCTGGGGATTGGTGAGCGCGTACAGCGTGACCACCGGCGTACCGACGGCGGCGGCGAGATGCGCCGGGCCGGTGTTGTTGACCACCAGCAGCGGCGCGCGCTCGATGAGCGCGGCGAGGCCCGGCAGGTCGAGGCGGCCGGCGAGCGAGACCGATCCCGGCACTTCGGCGGCGATGCGATCGGCGAGCCCGCGCTCCGCCTCGTCGCCGGTGACCACGACTCTCGCCCCGGTTCGCGCCGCGACGAGACGCGCGGCGTGCGCGAACTTCTCGGCGGGATAGCGCCGCGACGGCGCCGACGCGCCCGGGTGCAGCACCAGCCACGGCCCGTCGACGTCGATGCCCAGGTCGTCCAGCAGGCGTTCGACGGCCGCGCGCGATGCGTCGGGCACCGCGAACTGCAGGCGCCGGTCGACAGGCGGCGCACCGGCCTCCGCAACGAGCCGCAGTTGCCGCTCGACCTCGTGCAGCGCGAAGCCGCACGACTCGTCCTCGGGCAACCAGTGAGTGAGCAGTCGATACGGGTTCTCGCGGCTGCGCGCGAGCCGGAGGGGAATGCCGGCCAGGTACGCGAGCGTCGCGGCCGGAAGCGCGCTCTGGGTGCAGACGGTGAACACGATCGCCGCGTCGAAGCAGCCGGCGGCGAGATGCTCGATCATCGCGCCGTCGAACTCCGCGCCGTCGCGCGGCAGCGACTTCATCCACGGCGGATCGTAGCGGATGACGCCGTCGATGCAGGGCACGTAGGCCGCCGCCTGCGCGCCCACCGACGAGGCGAGCAGGGTCACGCGCCGGCCCGGCACCGCGGCCTTCAGTGCCGCCAGCGCGGGCGTGGTCATCAGCACGTCCCCCAGGTTGTCCAGCCGGATCGCGAGGATGCTGCGCGCCGCGCTCCACACCGGATCAGGCATGGCCGATCCTCGGCGTCGGGGCGCAGGGCCCGGCCGCCCGGCGTTCCCGCCCGGCGCGGACGATCTCGAGGGCAGCCTCCTCGAAGCACCGCGCGACGCGCTCGGGCACCCGGTCGGCGCTCCAGCGCCACTCGGTCTCGTTGCCGTTGTTGACCAGCACGGTGCGACAGCCGGCGCGGCGCCCCGCCTCCACGTCGTTCAGGATGTCACCGACCATCCACGAGTGCTCGAGGTCGATGTCGAGCGCGCGCGCCGCCGCGTGCAGCAGCCCCGGCATGGGCTTGCGGCAGGTGCAGGCGCCCGCGTAGGGACGCACGTGCCCGGCCGGATGGTGCGGGCAGTAGTAGAAGCCCGAGAGCGGGGCGCCCGCGTCGAGGAACGCCTCGCGCAGCGCCTGCTCCACGGCGTCGAGCGCCTCGGCGGCGAAGAAGCCGAGCGCCACGCCGGGCTGGTTCGTCACCACGACGAGGCGATAGCCCGCGGCGTACAGCCGGCGCGCGCCATCGAGGACACCGGGCAACAGGCGGATGCGTCGCGGGTCGACGTTGTAGGGCACGTCCGCGATCAGCGTGCCGTCCTTGTCGAGGAACACCGCGCGGCGGCGGCGGTCCCGGGTCGTGGTCACGGCCACGACGTCTCCCGCATCGGAATCACCGTCATCTCCGCGATCGCCGTCCCGGGCGGCTGCGCCAGCGCGAAGCACACGGCGCGCGCGACGTGGACCGGATCCTGGAGGTTCTCCGGATCGAGGTCCGGGAAGCGGTCGAGCAGGAACGGCGTGCGCATGCCGCCGGCGACGATGGCGGTCACGCGCACGCCCTGGCTGCGCAGCTCCGCATGCATCGCGTGCGAGAGACCGAGGAGGCCCCACTTGCTGGCGTGATACGCCGACGCGTTGGGCCACGCGCGCTTCGCGGCGGTGGAGGCGATGTTCACCACGTCGCCGCCCCCGGCGCGCCGCAGGAGCGGCAGCGCGTGCTTCACGAGCACGAAGGGGCCGCGCAGGTTGGTGCGGATCACGCGGTCGAAGTCCGCCACGGCGAGCTCGTCGATCGACAGCGTCACGTCGGTGCCGGCGTTGTTCACCACCGCATCGAGCCGGTCGAAGTGCGCGAGCGCCTCGTCGAGCGCGCGGCGCACCGCGTCCTCGTCGCCGATGTCCGCCGCGATCGCCAGGGCACGCCCGCCGCCGGCCTCGATGGCGCCGGCGACGGCCTGCGCGTTCTGCCCGCGCAGGTCCACCACGACGGGCACCGCACCCTGCACCGCGAGCTCCCGGCAGATGGCAGCGCCGAGTCCCTGCCCGCCCCCGGTGACGAGGACGACCTTTCCGACCAGCATGGGTGCCTCCCGGTTACGCGCGCGGCTGCTGCAGCGGCGCGTGGACCGAGGCGACCGGCGCGAGACGGGCGCCTGCCGAGGCCGGCCGGCGGACGGTGGCGCGCTTGACCGCGATCTGCTCGTAGAGCGCGGCAATGGCGATGGACACCCGCCGCCACGTGAAGAGGTCGTTCGCGCGCCGCCGCGCGTGCCGGGAGAGCAGCGTCGCGATCGACGGCTCGCTGTAGAAGTGCGCGAGGCGCCGGGCGAGCGCGCGCGGATCCTTCGGCTCCACCAGGAAGCCGGTACGGCCGTCGAGCACCGAGTACTTCACGCCGCCGACACGCGAGCCGATCACCGGCGTGCCGCACGCCATCGCCTCCACCGGCGTGATCCCGAATGGCTCGTACCAGGGCACGGTGACGAACACGTCCGCCGCGCCGTAGTAGTACTTCAGCTCGCCGCGGTCCTTGCGTCCGGCGAAGATCACCGACTCGCGCACGCCGCACTCCTCCGCGAGCTGCATCAGGCGGCCGAGCTCCGGCGTGGACTGCGGGTCCGGCGCTTCGGTCTCCCCGCCCACGACGAGGAGCCGGGCACTCACGCCGTGCTCGTCGCGCAGGCGCGCGAGCGCCTGGATGACGGTGTCCACGCCCTTGCGCGGGACCATGCGGCCGAGCTGGAGGATGACCTTCTCGTCCGCCCCCAGTCCGAGGCGCTCGCGCGCGGTGCGCTTGTCGACCGGCCAGAGTTCCTGCGGATCGAATCCGCAGGGGATGGTGGTGATGCGCGACGGCGGCGCCTTGTAGAGGCTGATGAGGTCCTCGCGGTCCTGCGGGCACTCGGCGATCACCGCGTCCGCGGCGTCGATCACGAGCTGCTCGATGCCGAGACGCTCGATCGGGAAGCGGTCGTCCGGCTGGTGTCGCAGGCGCACCCTGCCGAGCGCGTGGAAGGTCACGACGATCGGCACGCCGAGGTCGCGCTTCATGCGCACCGCCACGAGCCCCGACATGAAGAAGTGCGCGTGGACCATGTCGTAGCCGGCGCCCGCGGCCTGGCGCCGCCGCGCGAAGTCCACCACGTATGCGGCGAACTCGCTCATGTAGGGAAGGAGCTCCTCCTTGGGCAGGCGCCGCGCGGGGCCGGCCGGGACGTGCACGACGCGCACCCGCGGCCCGAGCCGCACGATCTCCTCGAGCGACTCGTCGTCGCGTCGCGTGAACACGTCCACGTTGTAGCCGAGGGCCGCAAGGTGACGCGCGGTGTGCGTGACGTAGACGTTCTGGCCGCCGGAGTCCACGCCGCCCGCGGCGGCGAGCGGCGAGGCGTGTTCACTGATGAGCGCGATGTGTTTGACCATTCTTTCCTCGGTGTGCGTGCCCCGCTGGCGCGCGGCGCTTGGCACTGAGCAATCGCCATGCCGCCGGCAATGAACGGCGGTAAACCCTTAATTCGAGGGGTCCGGACGCTCTTCGAGGAAGGTCTTACCGGCACTTCTTACGCCGCGCGTCGCGAGCGCGGCGATCCGGCACTAGCCCTGCGCGGCGGGCAGCAGGACGCGAAAGCCGAACCGGCCGTCGCGCGCGACGAGGTCCACCGCGCCGCCCAGGCTCTCGACGTGAGCGCGCGCGGCGACGAGCGGAATGTCCTGGCGCTTCACGCCGTCGGCGACGGTCGCCAGCGCAGCGCGCGTGGCCTCGACGTCGGCGGCCGCAGTGCTCTCGACGTGAAAGCAGCCCGCGCCGTCCGGCGTCCGCGTCAGCGCGACCGAGAGCACGCCTTCCGGGGCCGTCTGCTCCAGCATGTGGATGACCAGCCCGAGGAGGGCGAGCAGCGCGAGGCGCCGGTCGGCGTGCGCATTCACCGGCTCGTCGCCGGCCTCGGTGCGAAGCTTGATCTGCCGGATCGTCGCCTCGTGCCGCATGAGCCGGGCGACGTCGGCGCTGAGCGAGCGCAGGTCGAACGTCTCCGCTGGAGAAGGCGATGCGGACGACATCTGCCGCAGTTCGTCGAGGAGCACCGCGAGCCGCGAGGTCTCGTCGCCGACCACCTTGAAGTAGCGTTCCAGCCGGTTGCGCAGGTCGGCCGGCACCGCGTCCGGAGCCGCGCGGGCGAGGCTCGCGTCGCACAGTGCGAGCGTGAGCTTCACGTTGTTCAACGGGGCGTTGATCTCGTGCAGCAGCGCGGAGGCGAGGTAGGCGTTGACGATCGCCTGGTTGGCCAGGCGAAGCTGCGACACTGCCGCGGCGCCCAGGCACTCGATCAGCACGAGATAGGCAGCCGGGGCGCTCGCGTGCGACGCCGAGTCGAGCGGATGAACCTCGGCCCGCACCCAACGCGGTCCGTCAGCATGCTGCACTTCGAACGTCGCGTGGGCCACAGCGTCCGCGCCGGCGCGCTGCGCCATGATGGACGGCCACGCCTCCTGCAAGGCGGCAGGGCCGGCGCGTCCGAGGGCGTCGCCGGCCGACGGGCTGACGTATGCGGCGCCGCCCTTCTCGTCGACGAGCATGACGCCATAGCGGGCGAGGCCGGCCAGCGCGCGGAAGTCCGCTGCTGCGGCGGCGTGCGGCGCGGGCGACGTCGTCGGTGCGCTCATCCGGAGAACCTCAAGGTGCACCCCCGTCGCGCACACGGTGGTGCGCCGGGCGTGGCTGAACCGGTCGGGAACGGCGGGGCCGCGAACAGGAAGCCCCAGCAGGGAACGTGCCGCGCGCGCTGTATCCGCGGGGCGACAACTGGTGCAGGAATTGCTACGGGCTTCTCAGTACTCACCCACGCCCCCTCGGCTTGCATAGCATGACCCCGTCGGTCCTGGTCTCCCTCCAAATCGGCTCGCGCCCGCTGCGGATCCTCGTGGTCGACGACGATGCCCATACCCGCCAGATGCTGGCGGAGGTGCTGACGCTGTTCGGCGCGGAGGTCGTTACCGCGGAGAGCGTTGCGGCGGCCCGGCGCGTGCTGCGGGACCACCGACCGGATGTCGTCGTCTCCGACGTCGGCATGCCTCAGGAAAGCGGCTACGACCTCATCCGGCAGCTGCGTGCCCTGCCTCGCGAACGCGGGGGCGGCACTCCGGCGATCGCCTTCACCGGCTACTCGCGTCCCGAAGATCGGGAGCGCGCGCTCGGCGCCGGCTACCAGGACGTCGTGCCGAAGCCCGTGGACCTGGAACGCCTGCTCACGAGCATTGCACGTCTTTCCGCGGCGCCGGGGCGGCCGCGCCGCCCGCAGCAGCCCGCGCCCGCGGTCTGAGCGGACGGGCATTGCGCGGCGCATCTACTGGCGCGAGCCGTAGGCGCGCAGGCGGTTGTAGAGCGTCTTCACGCTGATGCCCAGCATCTCCGCCGCCTGCTCCTTCGTGTTGCACTCCTGGACGGTGGCGAGGATCAGCTTTTCCTCCACCTCCGAGAGCTTGTTGCCGACGGTCACGCGGAACGCATTGCCTTCCACCTCGGGCACCGCGGTGGGCTCGCGCGCGAGGCCGGCCTGCTGGATGACGTCGCCGTCGGCCATGATGTAGGCGCGCTGCACGGCATTGGAGAGCTCGCGCACGTTGCCCGGCCAGCCGTAGCGGCGCATGCGTTCGAGCACCGACGGTGCAAAGGTCTTGTTGGTGCCGGCGGCGCGATTCAGCTCGCCGAGGAAGTGCTTGGCGAGAAGGTCGATGTCCTCGCCGCGCTCGCGGAGCGGCGGCACCTGCAGCGGGAACACCTGGAGCCGGTACAGCAGGTCTTCGCGCAGCTTGCCCTGAGCGACCGCATCCAGCGGATTGCGGTTGGTGGCCGCGAGCACGCGCACGTCGGTCTCGATCACCTGGTCGGAGCCCACGCGCACCACCGTGCGCGTCTCCAGCACGCGCAGCAGCTTGACCTGCAGGTCGTGCGGCATCTCGGTGATCTCGTCGAGGAACAGCGTGCCGCCGTGGGCGCGTTCGAAGAAGCCGCGGTGCTGGCGGTGCGCGCCGGTGAAGCTGCCCTTCTCGTGACCGAAGAGCTCGCTCTCGATGAGCTGCGGGGAGATGGCGCCGCAGTTCACGGCGAGGAAGGGCCGCGCCTTGCGTCGCGACAGGTCGTGGATGGTCTGCGCGACCAGCTCCTTGCCGGTGCCGCTCTCGCCCACGATCAGGACGGTCGCGCCGGTGGGCGCGACCCGCGAGACTTCGTCATAGAGCGTCTGCATCACCGGCGAGCTGCCGACCAGGCGTCCGAAGCGGCCGAGCTGGCGCAGCTCCTGGCGCAGGTCGGTCACCTCGGCCTTGAGCTCCGCAGGACGGGCGACCCGCGACAGCACCGCACGCAGATGCGCGACGTTGATGGGCTTCACCAGGTAATCGGTGGCGCCGAGGCGCAGCGCCTCGATGGAGGTCTCCAGGCTCGCGTGGCCGGTGATGAGAATGATCTCCGTGTTGCGCCGGGTCGACATGTCGTCGAACAGGTCCATCCCGTTGCCGTCGGGCAGGACGAGATCGAGCAGCACGACATCCGGCGACTCGTGCAGATGCTCGCGCGCTTCGGCAAGCGTGCCGGCGGTGGACGTGGTGAAGCCCTCGTCCGCCACCAACTCGGCGAGTGAGGCGAGCGACAGCGGGTCGTCGTCAACGATGAGTGCGTGCGGCATGTGGGAGCAGGGGTTCCGGTGCGTGGTGGCGCGGGGCGCGCAGACCGGGGCGCACGAATCCAAGCCCGCGCTCTCCTGAGGGGCGCGCGGAAGGGCTCCCGGCCCGGCCAACCAAGTGGTCGTTGTTCGCAAGATGCGTACCGCTTGTGCCTTTTGGGGTAAACCGTTGAAGCGGCTAAAATAGTCGCCCGGCAGCGGACGGCGCCGACGGCGGGCTCCCGGTCAGTTTTACCTCTTCTCGGCAACTATTGCACGCGGTGGTAAAGACGTCCGTGCGCCCGTCGTGCGCGCGCGCCGCCGGCGTTGTCATTCTTGCGCATGCACGCCGGCTGCGCCGTCGAGCCGCGCCCGCAACGCGTTCTCGCGACGGCGCTTTCCGCACCGTGCAGGGTGGCATGGGGGTTGCCATGAAAGCCACGGGCGGCTCGCCGCCCGGCGGGCCGCGTCAAGCGGGAGCAGCGCGCGTTCGCCGCAAGTCCTCGTCCGCCCGCGCCACTCAAGGAGCTAGCATGAACAGCATCAACACACCAGGCAATGGCGGCTCGTCCGCATCCACGCCCTACCCGACCGGCACGTCGGGCGCCGGCAGCGCTGCCGGATCGGCCGGCATGTCGTCGGGGATGTCGTCGGAAAGCGAAAGCGGCGGCGTCTCGCAGCAGCGTACGCGAGAGAGCATCGACCGCATCACCAGCACGGCACACGACACCGTGGACCGCGTCGCGGCGCGGGCTGCATCGATGGCGGATCGAATGGGCTCGAGCGGCACGCAGTACTACGACCAGACGCGCGAGTACGTCGTTGCGAACCCGATGCGTACGCTCGGCATCGCCGTGCTCGCCGGGTTCCTGCTCGGTCGCCTGATGCGGTAGCGCCTGGACGACGGGGGACCCTCCCCCGTCGCTTCTCGGGCCCGGTCTGCGTCGACCCCGGTCGGGCCGCGCCGCCGCTCAGGATTCGGCGGCGTCCGGGACCGTGGCGACGCCCATGCGGCCCGGCACTTCGCCGAGCTTGCGCGCGCGCTCGTGGCGCTCCTGCACCTCGATCGCATAGACGGCGGAGGGATACGCGAGCAGCCGCGGGATGCCGATCGGGTCGCCGGTCTCTTCGCAGTAGCCGTACGTGCCGTCGGCGATGCGCTTCAGCGCCGCCTCGACCTCGGCGCGCTGCTCGGCGTTGTGCTCGATGATGCTGGTCGCGATCGCGCGCTCCTCCTCGAGGTTCGCCCGGTCGCCGCTCTCGATGGGCTGCTCCTCCGAAGGGTCGGGGACGGTCACGGTGCGGGAATACCCGAGGCTCTCCAGGCGCTTCTCGAGCAGCGCACGGAAGTACTCGAGCTGCGCCTCGTTCATGTAGTCCTCCGGCGGCATCGCGCGCAGCGTGGCCTCGTCGATCATTGCGGTTCTCCCCGGACGTCGGCGTCCGGTCGTGCTGCCTGGGTGCGGGCCATCTTTCCCTCCTCCAAAGTCCGCACGCGAGATGCACACGACGTGCCACGGATGCTGGTCACGTTCTTGCTCGACGGCCGCTCACCATGCACCTCGCCGACGTCACCATGTTCCACGCCCCGCAGGGCGGCGGCGTGGGGCGCTATCTCCGCGCGAAGCGCGCGTGGCTGCGCAGGCACACCTCGGTGCGCCACACGCTGATCGTTCCCGGCGCGCGCGACGAGGATTACGGCGACGGCGAGATCGAGCTCCGGGCCCCGCGCATCCCGCGCTCGGGGGGCTACCGGTTTCCGGTGCGCCCGTTGCGCTGGGCCCGGCGCATCGTCGCGGCGGCGCCGGACCTTGTCGAATGCGGCGACCCGTACGTCCCCGCGCACGCCGCGCTCCACGCGGCCGAGGCGCTCGGCATTCCCGCGGTCGCCTTCTGCCACTCGGATCTGGTGCGGTTCGCCGAAAGCCGGTACGGGGCGCCCGGCCGGGCCGCCGCGGCCGCTTACCTGCGCGCGCTGTACGACCGCTTCGACTGCGTCATCGCGCCGAGCCGGCACATGGCGTCGCGGCTCGATGCGCTCGGCGTGCGCGTCGTGCTGACCCGGCCGCTCGGGGTCGACACGGACGTCTTCAACCCGGCGCGCGGCAACGGCGTGGTCCGTGAGCGCCTCCGGCTCTCGCCGGGCAAGCGGCTGCTGGTGTTCGCCGGCCGCTTCGCGCGCGAGAAGAATGTGCCGGTGCTGGTGCAAGCGGTGCAACGGCTCGGCCCGCGCTATCACCTCGTCCTGGTCGGCAGCGGCCCCTTGCCGCCGCTCCCGCACAACGTGACGCCGTGGGGATACGAGGCCGACGAGCGCAGGCTCGCCGCCGTGCTGGCGAGCTGCGATGCGCTGGTCCACGCGGGCGACCAGGAGACGTTCGGGCTGGTCGTGCTGGAGGGCATGGCGTGCGGACTGCCGGTCGCCTGCGTGCCGGGCGGTGCAGTGAGCGAGCTCGTGCCCGCCGCCGCCGGCGTGGTGGCGGCCCGCCCGGACGCCGTTTCGCTCGCCGACGCAATCGAGGGCGTATTCGCTCAGGATCGCGCCGCGCTGGGACGCGCCGCGCGGGTGCATGCCGCGCGGACCTACGGCTGGGATGCCGCGATGCGCGCCCTCGTGGGCGCCTACGCGACCGTCGCGGCGACGTCGGTGCGCGTCACCCCGCCCGCCTACGCGATGCGCTAGCGCCCGTGGCCGCAGTCTGCTTCGCCGTGCACGATGTCGCCCCTGCCACCTGGCCGCAGTGCAAACGGCTGCTCGACATGCTCGACGATCTCGGCGCGACCCCCGCCACACTGCTCGTCGTACCCGACTACCACCGGCGCGGCCAAGTCGCCGCCGACTCCGCGTTCCTGCGCGCCATGGATGCCCGGCTCGCACGGGGCGACGAGCTCGCGCTGCACGGCTGGTGCCACCTCGACGAGGCGCCGCCGCCGCGCGGGCTCAGGGACCGTCTGCGGCGACGCATGCTGACGGCGGGCGAGGGCGAATTCGCGGCACTGGGATACGAGGAAGCGTTCCATCGCATCGCCCACGGCGTGGCCCTGTGGCGGCGCCGCTGCTGGCCGTTGTACGGGTTCGTCCCGCCCGCATGGCTGATCGGCAGCGAAGCCCGTCGCGCCCTCGCCGCATTCCCGTTCGCGTACACCACGACCCGCACCCGGGTCGCGCGATGCGACGGGACTGCCGCAGTGGACACCACGACGCTCGCCTACAGCACGCGCTCGCCGCTGCGGCGGGGTGCCTCGCACGCGGCCGTCGAGCTGGCGCGGCTCGCCAGCGGCCGCGCGCTGCTGCGCATCACCCTGCATCCCGCCGACGCCGAGCACCCCGGCGTCCTGGCGCACTGGCGGCGCGTGATCGCGAAGGCGGTCGCGCGGCGCACCCCGATGACGAAGGCCGAGTGGGTCCGGCACGTCATGGAGCCGTCCCTGCCGCAGGCGCGGACCGCCGGGTTCAGGCCGGCGTGACAGGCTCCACCACCTGGACCCGGGCGCCGAGCTCGCGGAGCGTCTCGATGGCGAAGTAGCGGTCGGACCGGCCAGGCACCTTCAGCGCAACCGCCGCAGTGCTTCTGGTGGGGCCGTCGATGCACATCGGCGCGATGCCGGCGTCGCGGAGCGCTTCGACGGCACGGGCCGCATCGGCCGCTGAAGCGAACCGCCCGAGCACGACGGGCGCCTCGACGAAGACGGCGGCCCTCATGCCGCCTCCGCGACCGGCGCGGGCGCCCCGTGCTGGCGCGCCGCGTGGGTGCCGCTGCCGTGCGCGGCGAGCCAGCGCTCGAGGTCGTCGCAGCCGCCGACGTGTCGGCCGTCGATGAACACCTGGGGCGTGCTCTGGCGGCCGGATACGCCGCGCAAGGTGCGCAGCGTGGCGGGGACATCGTCGTACGGAATGCCGCGGTCGCCGAGGAGACGCTTCGCGCGCAGGCAGAACCGGCATCCGGCCCGGGTGAAGAGCACCACGTCGGGCGGTACCTGCGCATCGGGCGCGAGCGCGGCGAGCACCGAATCGGCGTCGGACACCGTGTAGGGGTCGTCGCCCTCCTCCGGCTCCACGAACGCGCGCTCGATCACGCCGTCGCGGACGATGAGCGCATAGCGCCGCGAGCGCAGGCCGAGGCCCTTGGCCGATTGGTCGACCAGCATGCCGAGCTCGCGCGTGAGCTCCGCGTTGCCGTCCGGCACGAACGTGATCGCCTGCGCACCGCTTGCCTCCTGCCATGCCTCCATCACGAACGGGTCGTTCACCGCGACGCAGAGAATGTCGTCCACGCCGTGCGCCCGGAAGGCGGGCGCGAGATCGATGAAGCGCGGCAGGTGCGCGCTCGAGCACGTCGGCGTGAACGCCCCGGGCAGCGCGAACGCGACGACGGTACGTCGCGCGAACAGGTCGCGCGTGTTCACCTGCGCGAGTTCGCCGTTGCGGCGCATGGCGAGCGTGACTTCGGGGATGCGTCGGCTTTCGAGCTGCATGCGTGCGGACTGCGGCGTGTGGCGATGCAGGCGGTGCAGCAATGGGCATGCCACTGGCATGCGCGATGCTCGCAGCCCTGCCCATGGACACTCCCCGCCCTCACCGCCAGCGCGGCGGCATCGCGCGCAGGCTCGCCATTGGTGCGGGCATCGTGGTCGGCCTGGTCGTACTGCTGCTCGCTGCCGTGGCGGCGCTCGACGACACCGTGGTCCGCAAGGCGGTGATCGAGGCGGCCGAGGCGCGCACCGGCCGCGACGTGGAGATCGAGAGCCTGCAGATCCAGCCGTTCGCGCTGGCCCCGCGCGTGCGCGTGAGCGGGGTGCGCATCGCGAACGCCGACTGGGCGCAGGCCGAGCACCTTGCGACGCTCGCCGCTGCGGACGTCGCGGTGAGCCTGCCGCATCTCCTGCTCGGGCGCCTCGTGCTGCCGCACGTGCGCCTCGAGGCTCCGCATGCCTATCTCGAGCGCGACCGCGACGGGCGCGGCAACTGGTCCTTCGACGACGATCAGGAGCCGAGCGACGCGCCGCGCACGCTGCCGGCGGTGCGTTCGGTCAGCGTGCAGGACGGCTACGCCGAGTTGCGGGAGGGCGATGCGAAGAGCTTCCTGAACCTCGACGTGGCGCACGACGCGAGCGAGAGCGGGCTGCCGATCGCCGCCAGCGCGCGCGGCGAGTGGCGCGGGGCCGCGATCACGGCCGAGGCGCGCGCCGGTGCGGTCGACGATCTTCTTGCCGGCAGCCGTCCGTATCCGCTGCGCGTGGCAGCGACCTCGGGCCGCGCGCAGTTCAGCTACGACGGCGAGATGCGGCCCGACGACCCCGCGCAGCCGTTCGCCGGGCGCATCACCGCGAGCGGTCGCGACCTGTGGGACCTGCGCGACCTGGCGGGCGTGCCGTTCCCGCACACCAAGCCCTACGAAGCGAGCGCGCATCTCGCGCGGCGCGCGGACGGCTGGCACGTGACCGACCTCGACGCCAGGGTCGGCCGCTCCGACCTGCGCGGGACGCTGTCGCTCACGTCGCGCGAGGGCCGCCCGTTCGTGAGCGTGCGCACGGAGTCGAAGCTGCTGGACCTCGCGGACCTCGGCGGCCTCGTCGGCGCCAAGCCGGGCCAAGGTGAGGCGAATCCGAAGCCGGGCGAGGTGGTGCCCGAGAAGCCGTTCGATACCCGTCGCCTCACCGAGTTCGACGCCGACGTCGCGCTGCAGGCGCAGACGCTGCGGCAGACCGCGAACCTGCCGCTCGACCACCTCGATGCTCGCGCGGTGCTGCGCGAAGGGCGGCTCACGCTCGATCCGCTGGACTTCGGCGTGGCGAAGGGCAAGGTGGACGCGGCGATACGTGCGGACGCGCGCGCGCAGCCGATGGCCGTCGAGGCGGATCTTGCCTTCCAACGCCTGCGCCTCGCCGAGCTGCTGCCCCGCGGCGACAACTCCGCGGGCGGCGTGGGCGCCATCGACGGGCGCGCCAAGCTCGCCAGCCGCGGGAACGCGCCGGACGAGCTGCTCGGCCGACTCGAAGGCGAGCTCGGCTTCGTCATCCGCGGCGGGGACATGAGCAACCTCCTGCTCGAGATCGCCGGCCTCGACGCCGGCGAGGCGGTGCGCTTCCTCGTCGGCGGCGACCGCAAGGTGCCGATTCATTGCGGCGTGGCGAGCTTCAAGGCGAAGAACGGCGTGCTCACCAGCGACGTCCTCGTGCTCGACACGGAGGACACGAAGATCGGCGGCGAGGCCCGCATCGACCTCGGCGCAGAGCAGATGCGGATCGATCTCTACCCGCAGCCCAAGGACCCGAGCATCGCCGTGCTGCGCTCGCCGCTGCACATCAAGGGCAGCTTCGAGAAGCCGCAGGTCGGGGTGGACCGAACCGCGCTGGCGGCGCGCGCCGGCGCGGCGATCCTGCTCGGCATGGTCAATCCGCTGCTCGCGGTGCTACCGCTCGTGGAGACGGGCGGCGCCGACGACACCAACTGCAACGCGCTCGTGGCCGACGTCACCCGGAAGCGCGACGTCGGCCGCAGCCCGAGCCAGTAACGGCACCGCAGGAATGGGGAGGCCGCCGAAACCGGTACAACGCAGATAGGAGGGAGCCCAGGGAGGCCTGCGCGGGCCCGGATCGGCGGCCGCTCAACTACGAGCAACGCGCGTGCCCGACTCCGCGCGTGAACCAGGGCGCCCGTGCGAGAGCCGCGCGCGGGGCCGTGCAGCGCGGGCCCGGGCCCCGGCACGCGCAGTTGTTGCCGCGGCACCCGGTAAGCCCTTCCGCGGGTGTTCGAGCCACGCGAGAACCCGACGTTCCTCCGAACGCAGCCCCGCCACGCGCGGCACGCGCGCCCGTTCCCGGAGGGCTCCGGCAGCGTACAGCGTCATCACCTGCGGATGCACGTAGCACTTGCGGCAGATGGCCGGCGTGTTGCCGAGCCGGGCGGCGGTCTCGCTGATCGCGCGCGTGATCGTCCGGGTCGTCGCCGCGCGGGAGGTCGGGGGCGGCGACGCGGCCAGCCGCAGGCCCGCGAGCAGCGTGCCGCCCCAGGTACGGAAATCCTTGGCGGTGTAGTCGGCACCGGTCGCGTCGCGCAGGTATGCATTGACGTCGGCGGCGTCGATGGTCTGCGGCACGCCGTCGGCATCGAGGTACTGGAAGAGCTCGTAGCCGGGAAGATCGCGGCAGCGACGCACGATGCTCGCGATGCGGCGGTCGGAGAGCTCGATCGCGTGCGCCTTGCCGCTCTTGCCGCGGAACTGGAAGCGCACGCGCTCGCCGCGCACCTCCACGTGGCGGTTGCGCAGCGTGGTCAGCCCGAAGGAGCCGTTCTCCTTCGCGTAGCGCGCATTGCCGATGCGGATGAAGGTCGTCTCGAGCAGACGCACGACGGTCGCCACCACCCGCTGGCGAGGGAGTCCCGGCAGCGCGAGGTCCCGCTCCACCGCGGCGCGGATGCGCGGCAGCGCGCGGGCGAACTGCGCGAGGCGCTCGTACTTGGTGGCGTCGCGCACCTCGCGCCAGTCCGGGTGGTAGCGGTACTGCTTGCGCCCGCGGGCGTCGATGCCGGTGGCCTGCAGGTGACCGTTGGCGATCGGCGCGATCCACACCCCGCGCCACGCCGGCGGAATCGCGAGCCGGCGGATGCGCGCGAGCGTCCGCTCGTCGCCGACGCGACGGCCGTCTGCGTCCACGTACGCCGTCCCGCGCCCCCGACGCACGCGGCGGATGCCGGGAACGGCGTCGGATACGTAGCGCAGCCCGGCCGCTGCGGCCGCCTCCACCGCTTCGACCGGCGGCTCGGTGCCCGGCGGCACCACCGGTGCCTCCGGCACGCGCGGTGCGGCCTCCAGCGCCGCTACCAGGCGAAGCGCAGCGTCCTTGACCCGTTGCCGGTCAGCCATACGGGGCGTTCGTCGCGCCGCTCACCGTCGTCGACGACGACGCGGTAGCGGCCGGGCGGCAGGTACGCGAGCAGCCAGCCGCCGGCGACGGCGTCGAGCACACGCTCGCCGCGCGCGGTGAAGATCGACACGGCGGCGCTGCGCAGCACCGCGCCCGCGCCGCTCGCCCCGAATTCGAGCCGCAGGTTGGCGTCGTGCGCGAGCTGACCGAGGCGCGCGCGGTCATCCGCATCGAAGGCGGCGGTGATGTAGAAGGCGGGTGGCGTGAACTCCGCGGCGTGCGCGGCGGCGGGCAGCAGGACGTGGGCGGCGACGAGACAGAGAATGCCGCAGCGCGACGCGGAGAAGCACCGCTCGACGTTCGCCATGGTCGCCTCCGGCACCGTGCGTTCGCGGCCTCATCCCGGCCGCTTCAGGTGTTCACGACCTCGCCGCCGTTCGGATGCAGCACCTGCCCGGTCATGTAGCTCGAGTCGTCGCACGCCAGGAAGATGAACGAGGGTGCGACCTCGTCGGGCTGACCGGGGCGGCCCAGGGGCACGTCGGCACCGAACTTCGACACGCGCTCCGCATCGAACGTGGACGGGATCAGCGGGGTCCAGATCGGCCCCGGCGCCACCGCGTTGACCAGGATCCCGTCGCCGGCGAGCTGCTGCGAGAGCGAGCGCGTGAACGCGACGATCGCGCCCTTGGTGGACGCGTAGTCGAGCAGGTGTCCGCTGCCGCGATAGGCGGTGACGGACGTGGTGTTGATGATGCGCGCCCCGCGCCCCAGGTGCGGTCGCGCGACCCTCACGAGATGGAACATCGCGAACAGGTTCGTGCGGAAGGTGCGCTCGAGCTGCGCCGCCGTGATGTCGGCCACGTCGTCCTGGGGATGCTGCTCGGCGGCGTTGTTCACCAGCACGTCGAGCCCGCCGAGCTCGCTCACCGTACGGTTCACCGCCTCGACGCAGAAGCGCTCGTCGCCCACGTCGCCCGCGATGAGGAGACACCTGCGTCCGCACGCCTGGACCAGGCGCTCCGTTTCCTGCGCGTCCTCGTGCTCGTTCAGGTACACGATCGCCACGTCGGCGCCTTCCTTGGCGAAGCCGATCGCCACCGCCCGGCCGATGCCGCTGTCTCCGCCGGTCACCAGCGCGCGCCTGCCTTGGAGCTTGCCGGCGGCGCGGTAGTGCTCCATGCGGTCGCGCGGAACCGGCGTCATTTGCGTCTCCACGCCGGGCCGCCGGCCCTGCTCCTGACGCGGCAGCGTCCGGCCTTCCTGCTGCGCTTCGTGTTCCTGCTGCCGGGGCTGCTGCGCCCCGCCTTCCTGATGCTCCAGCCGGTCCTGCACCGGGTCGCGCAGGCCGAGCTCCGCGGCCGCCTGCTGGAGCCGCGATTCGCCTTCGCCACGCTGTTGCTGCCGTGTCATTGTCGATCTCGCCACGTTTCGAACGTCTCGCGAAAAGCACCTTCCGTGCCCCCGCTCCCTGCGTGGCCCATGCAGCCGGATGCGCGGCATGCAACTTGCTGCCGGCTGCACGGACATTGCGCCGCGTGCGCAGGGTCCACTGCGTTCCCCATCCTGCCGCGACGCCCGCGCGGCCCACCACACGAGGAGCACCATGAGCAAACGCAAGAGCGAGACCGACGCGATCACGCTGCTGGAAGACGACCACAAGCGCGTGCAGGAGATGTTCAAGACCGCCGAGAAGCTCGGCCAGGACGACCTCGAGGAGCTGCAGGAAATCGTGGAGACCGCGTGCATGGAGCTCACCGTGCACACGCAGGTCGAGGAGGAGCTCGCCTATCCCGCGTTCCGCGAAGTCCTGGAGGACGGACAGGACCTCATGCTCGAAGCGGAGATCGAACACCAGTCCGCGACCGACCTCATCGCGCAGCTCGAGGAAATGGATCCGAGCGACGAGCGCTACAAGCCCACGTTCACGGTGCTCGGCGAGTACGTGAACCACCACATCAAGGAAGAGGAGAAGGAGATCTTCCCCAAGGTGAAGAAGGCGGGCCTCGACACCGACGGCCTCGGCCAGCAGATCATGGCGCGCAAGGCCGAGCTGGAAGCGGAGCTCTCCGGCGAAGAGGCCGAGGACGAGAGCGCGCAGCGCACGCCGGCCGCGCAATGACAGCGCGCCTGCGACCGCTCGCCCAGCAGGCCCTCGTCGTCACCGGGGCCTCCAGCGGCATCGGACTGGTGACGGCGCGGATGGCCGCGCGCCGCGGTGCGCGCGTCGTGCTCGCCGCCCGCAATGCGCCGGCCCTGGAAGAAGCGGTCGCGGGCATTCGCGGCGAGGGCGGCGAGGCCGCCTGCATGGCCGCCGACACCGGTCGGCGCGAGGACATGGAGCGCCTGGCCGACTTTGCCGCCGAGCGCTATGGCGGCGTGGACACCTGGGTCAACAACGCCGGCGTGGGGCTCTACGGCCGGATCACCGATACGCCCCTGGAGGACATGCGCCAGCTGTTCGAGACCAACTTCTGGGGCGTCGTGCACGGCTCGCTCGCCGCGGTGCGGGTCATGGCGGCGCGCGGCGGCGCGCTGGTCAACGTGGGCAGCGTCACCTCCGACCGCGCCATCCCGCTGCAGGGCGTGTACGCGGCGTCCAAGCACGCGGTGAAGGGCTTCACCGACGCGCTGCGCATGGAGCTCGAAAAGGACCGCATCCCGATGTCGGTCACGCTCGTGAAGCCGACCGGCATCGACAGCATGTTCCCCGTCCACGCGCGCAGCCACCTCGGCACCCGGCCGCAGCTGCCGCCGCCGGTGTACGCGCCGGAGGTTGCGGCCGAAGCGATCCTGCACGCGGCCGAGCACCCCATGCGCGACGTCCTCGTCGGCGGTCCCGCAAAGCTCTTCTCCGCGGCCGGCTACTACAGCCCGCGCGCGACCGACAAGCTGATGGAATGGACGATGTTCGGCATGCAGCGCTCGCGGCGCGAGGACGACGCCGACGCCGCGGACAACCTGTACGGACCCGCGGCCGACCTTGCCGAGCGCAGCGGCACGCCGGCGCTGGTGCTCGAGTCGAGCCTGTACACGGCTGCGGCGCGCCACCCGCTCGCCTCCGCCGCGGGCCTCGCGCTGCTCGCGCTCGCTGCCGCGGCGGTGATGCGCCGTCCCCCAGCGCACGCCTAGCGCCGCCTCGACGCGCGACCGCGCGGACGAAATTCCCCGCGATGCAGGAAGAATCTGCAGCGCGGGCGGCGGGCCGGCGGCGCGATGCGCCCGCGCTTCGTGGCATGGTCCCTGCAGACGCCAACGCGAGTCCCCACTTCGCCGGGACGCCGCAGGAAGGACACGAAGCATGGACCTCGAAAGCGCGATCAGCGGGAATGCCACCGACGGCAACCGCGCCACCGATCTCTTGCGCGCCGATCACGAGCGCGTCGCCGAGCTGTTCGAGCAATACCGCGACGCCATGGACGCGTCGGCGGAGAATCGCGGCCCGCTCGCGCAGGAGATCTGCATGCAGCTCGAGATGCACTCCGACATCGAGGAGGAGATCTTCTACCCGGCCGTGCGCCAGGAGGCGGACGATCTCGTCGAGGAAGCGCTGCAGGAGCACGCGGACGTGCGCGAGTGCATCGACGTGCTGCGCGAGCTGCAGCCCGAGGACGCGGAGTTCGATGCGACGGTGCTGCGCATGATGCAGCTCGTCGAGAGCCACGTCGCCGCCGAGGAGGACGAGCTCTTCCCGCCGCTCGAGGAACGCATGCCGAGCACGCTGGAGCGCCTCGCCGCCGACATCCTCCAGCGCAAGGAGGAGTTGGCCGGCTCCGTCGAGGACCTCGCGAGCCGGAGCTGAGGCTCTCGCAGGAACACGAAGGGCCCCGCGCGGGGCCCTTCGTGGCCGGGCGCCGGGAATCAGCGCGGACCGGAGGCGCCGGGCTGGCCCGCCGGCGCGGAGTGAGCCTCCGCGCTCGGCTCGTCGCGGCCGTGGGGCCCGACCTCGCGCGGCAGGTCGCGCGAGACGCGCGGCAGCGCCTCCTTCGGCGTCTCGCCGGCGGCCTGCGGACGCTGCCCCGGATGCTCGCGCCGATAGCGCGCCGCCACCTCGTCCTGCACCCGCGCCAGCGCGGCCTGGTCGCGCTTCATCTGCTCGAGCTCCTGGGCCTTCTTCTGCTCGGCCGCGGCGACCTCTTCGGGCGAGGGGGGCGGTCGCTTCGCGTGTGCCGGCAGGGCGGCGGCGCCGAGCGCGAGCGCGGCGCACAGGGTGTAGGCATATCCTCTCATCGGTCGTCTCCTTTCGTGGCATCGTCGTCCTGGGGCGCGGAGTCCCCTGCCGCGCCGCCCTCGCGGCGCTCGTAGTTGCGCACGGCCGCACCGCGCTGGTCGGTGTCGACGCGTCCCTCCGCGAGGTCGCGCTCGCCCTGGCGGACGACGTCGTCCACCTCGTCCACGGGCTTGCCGTCCGCCGATTCGTCACGCTCGTGCGGCTGGCGCATGTCCAGGTCCGAGGGCCGGCGGCCGCGATAGATGCCCTCGTCGGAGTCGCGCAGCTGGTCGTGGGCGACGCGGCGGGGATCGCCCTCGGCGGAGCTGCCGTCGGGCTGCTTGGCCGGCGGGCGGGGGCTCATTCGAAGAAGAGTCCTTCCCGGCGCATCGACCGGGCCTTGTCCTGCGCGATGGCGGCGAGGAACGCCGCAATGGCGTGACAGAACGCCTCGTCGTACCAGGGGTGTGCTCCGCTCGCCGCGACCACGAGACCGTCCCGGTGCGCGGACCCCCACAGCAGCGTGTCGCCCCGTTCAATGAGATGCGGTGCCGCCTCCTGCAGCGCGCGGGTGTCGCGTCCGCTGCGCCAGGCCAGCTCGGCCTTCGCCCGCGCGAAGCGGCGGTAGTCCGCACCCCAGCGCTGCGGGTCGCCCACGCTGCGCTCGGCGAGCACCGCGGATTCGAACGGATCCGGCGGTCGCACCACCGGATCCACCACCACCACGTGCAGGACGCCCTCACCGCTCACTTCGGGGCGCGCGAGCGCTGCCCGAATGGAGGGCAGCGCGAACTCGATCGCGGCCTCCGCGTCGCGCCTGTCGAGGAGGCCGCGCGTCACTGGCGGCCCCGCACCCGCCGAGCGGCGGGACGCATGCTCACCGGAAAAGCCGCTGCATGCGGGACATGCGGCTCCCCGCCAGCCCGCCGAGCGCGAGCCCGCCCAGGCGGCCGCGCCGCGGCAACAGGCGCGGCTCGCCGCGGTGGGCCATCGCCGCCCAGCCGAGCACGCCCAGCAGCGCCGCGACGCCCAGCGCCTGGAACGGATGCAGGCGCACCTGCGTGAGCGTCCAGTGCATGAAGCCCCCCTGCGGTGCGCCTTCGCCGCCCATCGTCTGCTCGCCGCGACGCCCGTCGTCGCGCGTGTTGCCCGCGGTGCCCTCTTCCACGGCCTGATCGGGAGACTCGCCGCGCGCGAGCGCATCGCGCAGCGCCTTGACCTGATCGTGGTTGTGCTTCGTGCCGCGCATCTGGCTCTCCACCACCTGGCGGATCTCCTGGGGCAGCTCCTCCTTGAGCGCCTTGCGGTAGTCGGCCAGCGCGATGTCCTCGCCGCGCTCGCACTCGTTCATCACGGCGAGATCGTCGGAGCCGGTCAGCGCGGCCTTCCCCACCAGCCAGGCACGGTGGGCATCGCCGGGTGCGGAGGTGCCTTCCATCGGCGTGCCGCCGAGGCGCTCCACGAGCGGCTTGAGCTCGTCCACGGCGCGGGCGCAGTCCCCGGCGCGCGAGAGCAGGAGCTCGCGCAGGCGCTGCGACTGAAGCTGCTCCGCGCAGGTGCGAAATCCCGCTTCGCCGTCACGCGACGTGCGGATGAGGAGGTTGAGGGTCTCGATGACTTTGTCGTTGGCCATGGCTCGCACTCCGTGTGTGAATGGGATTGCCGTCAGCACGAGGCGTGCCCGCGTCGTCGCGCCCCGAGGTGTTCGGCAAGCGGCGCGGCGGCGCAGACGCGCTCGTAGCAGATGCGGTAGCTCTCGCTGCTCGGATGGAGGCCGTCGATGCCGAAGTAGCGCTGCGGGTCGCGTGCGAACCGGTCCTCCCGGGGCTCCGCGAAGAGATCGACGAAATACGCGCCGCTCCCCACGCACGCGGCCGCGGCAACGTCGCGCATGCGCCGCGACCGCGCGGTGAAGAAGCGCCGCAGGGCCCACGGCAGGATCGGCGCGCCGCCGACGTTCGCGCTCACCACGATCACCACGATCGGCGCGCGCTCGCCCGCCTCCGCGAGGAAGCGCGTCAGCGCGCACTGCACGTCGCGGATCGGCGTACCGCGCAGGACGTCGTTCGCTCCCGCTGCGACGAGCACGGCCGCATAGCGCTGGCGCGGGGCGGCGCGAAGCTGCGCGCCCAGGTCGCGCACACGGGCGCCGCACGCCCCGCGGTGATGGACGACCAGATGGGGAAAGTCGGCGGCGAGGCGCCCAGGCACCGAGTGTTCAGGGCGCTGCGCCCCGACGCCGACCGCGAGGCTGTCGCCGACCACGAGCAGCGCCGGCGCGTCCGCAGGACCGTCGCGCTCGTAGCGCAAGGCACGCGCTGCCAGGGCCCGGCCACAACGCACGCGCCCGGCGACCTTGCCGAAGCGCAGCGCGAGCACCGCGGCCGCGCCGGCCGCGACGCTGCCGGCGGCGAGGCGCGCAACCGCCACGTCAGAAGCGGTATTGCACGCCGATGGAGTAGAGGTCGGCGTCGCGCTCGCCGCTGGCGAAGTCCATCTGGTAGCGGTCCCAGTCCAGGCGCAGCTCCCAGTTGCGCGCGACGGCGAGCGTGGCGCCGACGCCGTACGTCCAGTCCAGCCCCCGGTCGTCGCCGGTCGCGTAGCCCGGCACGCCCGCGCTCACGCTCGTCCAGGAGTAGACGCCGCCGACCTTGCCGAACAGGCTGAAGCGGTCGCCAACCGGAAGGCCGGCGAGCACCACCGCGGTGACGCCCTGCGCGTCGTGTGCGCCGCCGGCAGTCTGCGCCTGTCCGAGGTTGACGTAGCCGATCTCCAGACCCAGTGCATTGTTGAACTTGCCGCCGGCGTGCAGCTTGAAGCCCACGTCGCGCTTGTCGCAGTTGAGGCCGACGCAATCCACGTCGATGTACGAGCGGCCGACCGAGCCGCCGACGTAGCCCCAGAAGTCGCGCTGATAGGGCATGCGAAGGCCGGTCATCGGGGTCGCGGTAGGCGTGCGGGTCGCCGACTGCGCCTCTGCCACGGGTGTCCACGCGATGCTGCTCGTCGCGGCGACGGCCATTGCGGCCGCCAGGAGGGGGCGATTCATGTTCTCGAGTTCCTTCACGGGTTGCGGGCTCCTTCCGCGTGGAGAGCCGTCAGCAATCCCCGTGCCGGTCAGTGCGGCACGTCGCCGATTCAATGTGGGAGCGGGAACCTGCAGCCGGTCGCCGTACGACGTTCGGCCGTCATCGCCTCGCACAGCCGCCGCTTCACGCGTGCGGGGGACGCGCGCGCGAAGCCACCGGAACGCGGCGTGCCGTACGCGCCTATCGGGCGTGCGCGGAGCCCACCTGCAGGCGGGTGAGCAGGTCGTGCAGGGCGGCGAAGTCGACCGGCTTCACCAGGTGCCGGTCGAAGCCCGCGTCGCGCGCCCGCGAGAGATCCTCGTCGCGGCCGTAGCCGCTCACCGCGACCAGCGCCACGCGGCAGAGGCTGGCGTCCTCGCGGATCCGGCGGGCGACCTCGTACCCGGTGATGCCCGGCAGCCCGATGTCGAGCAGGATCACGTCCGGAAGCAGCTCGCGCGCGGCGGCGACCACGCGCTCGCCCTCGTGCAGCGTATGCGCCTCGTGGCCCTCGAGGCGGAGCAGCACGGCCATGCTCTCCGCGGAGTCCACGTTGTCGTCGACGACCAGAATGCGGCGTCCGTGCTTCTCGTTGTTGCTCATCCGGCCTCCCGTACCCGCGGCCTCGCGGGCAGTCGGCATTGTACCTCCGTCGCGCTGCGGGGACGAATGACGATGTCATTGCGCGGCACGCGCCTTGCTGAGCGTCGCGCGCGGCGTGAGACCGTGCAGGAGGAGCAGGCAGGATGACGAAGCGATCGCAGCGCGCCTTGCGCTACCGGGTATGCCGGGGCCCCGGTGGAATGTGGGACGTGCTCGAGGTCGGCGTCGCCGCGGCGGTCGCCTCCTTCCACGAGCACGGCGTCGCGGCGGCCTATGCCCGCCGCCTCGCCGAGCGCCGCGGCGGCGAGGTGCTGGCCGACGGGGGGCGCCGCCCGGGCGCTGCCTGAGCGACGCCCGGGCCCGCGAGGCCGATGCCGGGGCCTAAGGGTCGGAGCGGTCGGGCGCCCCGGGGCTCGCGGATTCCCGCAGGTCCTCGTCGCTCCGCCCCGGACGGCGCACGCGGACGAGGTTGTCGATCTCCTGCACGCCCATGCAGCCATCCACGATGTCCTCGAGCCGATGGCGCATCGACCGGTGCGGCACCGTGCCTTCCAGCGTGACATGCCCCTTCTCGACCCGCACGCTCACGTCCTCGACGTCGAGGTCGCTGCGCATGAGGTGATCGCAGATGTCGTCGCGGATCCGTTCGTCCGAGCGGGTGTAGCCCTTGGGGCCGCGGCGCTGCCGCCCCGCCATGCTGCCGCCCTGGCTCCAGCCCTGCGACCCGTAGCTTGCGGGCGAGCCGAAGCCGCCGTAGCTCGACTGCCCGCCGAAGCGCCCGTACCGCTCACCGCCCCGGTCCGGGCCGCCCTGCTCGGCGCCGTAGCCACCCTGGTCGGCGTACCTGCCCGGCGCTCCGCCGCCCTGGTGCGATCCGCCGTAGGCGCGCGGTTGTCCGTAACCCGAGCCTCCGCCGTGTTCCTGCCCGCCGTAGCCGTTGTCCATCCACGGTTGCGTGTCCCGCGTATGCTCGCCGAAGCTGCCGTAGCCCCCCTGCTGGCCACCGTGGCCGCCATAGCCGCCCTGCTGCCCGCCGTGACGCTCCCTCCCGCGACCGGGATGCTGCGCGAACTGGCTCTGCTGCGCGTCCGAGCCGTAGCCGCCGTAACCGCCGGCGCCGTATCCCGCATGCCCGAAGCCGCCTGCACCCTGCGACGCGCTGTAGCTCTGCGCACCGGAACCGACGTGGTCGCCTCCATGACCCGCACCGCGGGGCACGGCATATCCGCCTTGTCCTTCCATCTCCGGCCCGCGCTGGCCGCCACCCTGCGGCCCGCGCCACATGTCCGGTCCGCGCTGGTTCCCCAGCGGCCCGCGCGTCCGCTGTTCCTCCGATCCTCGAGCGCGGCCTTCGTCGCGCCCCGCTTGCATGTCGTCGTCTTCGTGCCACTGTCCTGCGGCCATGTTCGGGTCTCCACTGCGATGAACTCACGCATGGAGCCGTCGCAACAAGCGTGCCCCTCCGTCCCGCGGGCCGCGGGCGAGATCCGCGAGTGAAATTTCTTCCGCATGCCCGGAACGATTGACAGCGGAGGGCACGGCGGGACGCGCCGTGGCGGCGCCGGCTGCGGCTGCATGGAAGTTGCTTCACCTCAGCCGCAGCTTCGATGCCGGAGGACAACGTGCTGAACAAGGAAGCAAAGACGGAATACTGCCGCGCCACTGCGCTCGGCACGCGCGCGGCGAAGCGGCAGGTCGCGCGGGAGCGCATGCGCCTGGAGCATGCGTTTCGACGCCTGCTCGATGGCGTCGAGCGCGAGCCCGCGCTCGCCGATCTGCTCGCCCCTCGGGGGGACGAGGGCTGGCATTGACGGCCGCACTCGAACCGGCCGCGGGCCGCGACCCGGGGTCCTCGGCCGTGTGCGCCCGCATTGCCCACCGCCTGACCCGCGCCGGTGTGCCGCGGGTCGAGGTCCAGCCGGGGACCGCGGACGACGGTTCGGACGGACACGGCGGCTTCCGGATCCGCACGAGCTACGGCGGCGTGAAGCTCTACCTGCCGAGAGACGTGCTGGACGCCTATACCCACGACACCACGGCCCGGCAGACGGTGGACGAGGCCATCACCGGTATCCTCGAATGCCTGCGGCGGCCGTAGAAAAAAATCGGGCGGATTGGCGACGCCATCGGCCTCGTTGCTCCGCCCCAAACACCAGGAGATGAATGCAGGGCGATGATGCGCCTCGCTTGCGGCCTGCGGCGTGATTCAGATTAAGGATTTCGCGTCCTCGCGGATCGAGCAGTCCCGGCGCGAACATCGGACCGTCGTCAGCCGACGCGCAGCGGTTCCCGCACCGCCTCGGGTGCGGAAGCGGGAAGCCGTACCGTGACGGTCGTTCCCGTGCCGCGGCCGGCGCTCTCGATGTCCACGCGGCCGGCATGCATCTCGACCAGGGTGCGGACCAGCGCAAGGCCGATTCCAAGCCCACCGCGCGCGTCGTCGACTCCGGCATTCGCCTGATAGAACCATTCGCACGCATGCCCCAGGTCTTCAGGCGTCATGCCGATGCCTTCGTCGCGCAAACGCAGGACTGCCTCCTCGCCAGCGCGGTAGACGGCCAGTTCGATCACGCCGCCCGGAGGCGTGTACTTAACCGCGTTCACCAGTAGATTCGTCACGACCTGCTCGATGCGCTGCGGATCGGCGCTGACCAGGACGGCGTCCGTGGCGATCGACGCCCGGTGGTCCGCGAACCGGCCCGTGTCCCGAAGCGCGGTGAACGCGTGTCGCGCGATGCCACCCAGGTCCACGCGGTCGATCTTGAGCTGCAGTCGGCCCGTGGCGATGCGCCCTGCATCGACGATGTCTTCGACCAGGCGCATCAACTGCGCGAGCTGCCGTTCGGCGATGGCGAGCAGGCCCGCGGCGCGACGGTCCTGCATCGGCAGGCGTGCGAGCGCCGCGACCGAGTTGCTCAGCGCCGCCACCGGATTGCGCAGCTCGTGCCCCACCATGGCGAGAAAGGCGTCCTTCCCGCGGATCGCTCCCCGGGCCTCCGCGTGCGCGGCGAGGAGCTCGCGATGCACCTTGCTGTTCTCGGCCACGAGCACGATCAGCACCGAGGTCGCGGCGACGAGCCCGTAGATCCGGCCGGCGTAGAACCCGACGTCGTAGCGCCCACGGTTGAGGAGCGCCGCAAGGGCGATGTCGAAGAGCCACGCGCACATGACGACCATCAGCCACACGTCGAGCACTGAGTGCGGCTTGCGGACCCACAGCAGGCCGAGTGCCGCGACGTTGACCGCCCATACCGTGCCGACCACCCACGACATGCGTTCGCTGTAGGTATCCCCGGTCATGATCGGGGGCAGGAGATCATGGCCGGCGGTCGAGGCGTAAACGCACGCCAGGACCGCGGCGCCCACGACGAGGAGCGACCGTGCGATGGACCGTCCGGACCGGACCGGCGGCGACATCGGCGGGGCCTCCTTCGTGCGCGCATACGCGATGACGGCGATCGGGAAGCCGGTATGCCAGAACATGTAGAGCCACGCCGTGGTTTGCGGCCCGGCGCCGAGCAGGCCGGAGTCCGAGAACAGTCCCGGAAACGTGAGCGCGTGCGGGATGGCCATCGCGGCGGTGAACAGATATCCGGTGGCGAGGTGCAGCAGAGCGCGCTGGCGGAAGACGCCGTGCAGCCCGAACAGCAGCGCCGCCGTGATGAGGTCGTTGATCAGCAGGGCGGCCTCGTACATCGCGATGAAGGCGGGAAACCGCGGACCCTGCACGGTCGCGTACCTCTGAACGGCGAGGAAGACAACCAGCGACAGAGCGACCGCGGCGAGAGCGAGGACACGCTGCCTTCGACTCGCGCGCCACGTGATCGGAGGCGCTTCGGTCGATGTGCGGTGGGGGACCATAGCCGTCGCGGCTGGCAATTCCCACGCCAGGCATGGCGCTTGCCTCCCATCGCACGCCATGTCTCCCGACGCCGCCCCGATGCGGGTTCCCACGCATGTGCCCGGCCTGGACGAAGTTCTGGGCGGTGGCCTGCTGGAGGGGGGCCTGGTCCTGCTCCGCGGGCCGGCGGGATCGGGCAAGACGGTCCTGTCCTTCCAGATCGCATTCGCACTGGCGTCGGAGGGAAAGCGGGTGACCGTGATCAGCCTGCTTTCGGAGACGCACGCGCGCATCCTCCAGCAGCTCTCCACGCTCGGCTACTTCGATCCCGCCTGCCTCCCTGACCGTCTGCAACTGATCAATGGCTACGACGCGCTGAGCGACAGGGGCACGCACGGGCTGCTCGAGCTGGTCGCGCAGGTGTTCTCCAAGACGCGGCCCACCCTCGCGATCGTGGAAGGGTTCGGCACCCTACGGACGGCGCACCGCAGCGACCTCGAGATCGCGGAGGTCACGCAGCGCATCAACAGCATCGCGTCGGCGCTCGGATGCACGACCCTGCTGCTCGATACGAACACTTCCGAGCCGAGCTCTCCCGAGCACGCGCTCGTGGACGGATTGATCGATCTGGGCATCTATTGCCGCGGCGCGCGCGAGCTGCGGGAGCTGCACGTCGGGAAGCTGCGCGCGTCGAACCCGATGACCGGCCGGCATGTCTTCCGCATCGACGGCGAGGGCGTCACGGTGTTCCCGCGCTTCGAGGCCGCAGTGCAGCGCCGGCTCGTGCCGGCTTCCGAATCGGGAGAGCGGACCGCCTTCGGCGTTCCGACCCTGGACGAGATGCTCGGCGGCGGCTTGGTCGGCGGAGGCACGACGCTGCTGCAGGGCGCGCCCGGATCCGGCAAGA
The DNA here is from genome assembly GCA_964552535.1 of uncultured Enterobacteriaceae bacterium. GTDB lineage: Bacteria > Pseudomonadota > Gammaproteobacteria > Burkholderiales > SG8-39 > CAZKHE01. Next base: position 28,230 of record CAZKHE010000038.1, read on the forward strand.
CGCTGCTCGGCCTGCAGTTTCTCAAGCAGGGACTCCTGCGGGGCGAGCCGGCCCTGTACTTCGGCTTCTACGAATCGCCCGCGCGTCTTCTCGCGAAGGCGGAAGCGGTCGGCATCCATCTGCGCGGCGATTCGGGAACGCTGCTGGCGCTCCTTTGGCAGCCGCCGCTGGAGTATCCCCTGGACGAGCTCGGCTACGCGCTCTGGAAGGCGGTCCGGCACCACCAGCCGCGCCGCCTGGTCATCGACGGCCTGGACGGCTTCCATCAGTGCGCGATGCGGCCGGACCGCCTGCCGCTGTTCCTCACTGCGCTGACCACCGACCTGCGCGCCTGCAACGTCAGCACGGTGATCATCCAGGAACAGGCCAATCCGCCGCAGTCTCACCCGGAGCAGCCCTACATCGTCTCGGCCCTCATGGAGAACATCATCACGCTTCGCTACGTCGAGGCGAGGTCGCAACTGCAGCGACTCATCTCGATCGTGAAGACTCGCGACAGCGCGTTCGATTCCTCGATCCGGAAGTTCCGCATCACGACCGGCGGGATCCAGGTATCGCCCGTCCACGACGGCTCGGGAGAGCCCTCGGGCCACCGCGCTGACCCGGGCGCTTCAGGACCGTGACCGCGAGGAAGGTACTCATCGTGGACGATGAGATCGACGTTCGCGAGAGCCTGGGCATGCTCCTGGAGCTCGAGCGTTTCTCCCCCATGACCGCACCCCACGGAGCGGCAGCGCTCGAGATGCTCGGCCAGAACGTGCCGGACATCATCATCTCGGACTTCATGATGCCGTGGATGAACGGCCGCGAATTCGTGACCAAGGTGAAGGCGCGCGAGGACACGCGGCACATCCCGGTCATTCTCGTGAGCGCGGTCGACCCGGGACCGCCCGAGCCGTGGGACGCATTCCTCAAGAAGCCCGCGCAGATCCAGACGCTGCTCGACACGATGCGCCGTCTGCTTGGCCATCGTTGAACGCGCGTTGGGCGTCGCCCGGCGCTCCGGATTCGCCCGCGGATCCAGGAAGGGCGAAGGCGCTACCGGCGGATGGACGGCGCTTCATGGCATGGGGGTCAAGACCCGAGCGATGGCGCCGGGTTGCCAAGGCTAGTTCGGTGGCGGAGAGGGTGGGATTCGAACCCACGATAGAGTTGCCCCTATTCCGGTTTTCGAGACCGGCCCGTTCAACCGCTCCGGCACCTCTCCGTTTACCACCACTGCCTTGCCACGCTTCCGGTTTTGGCTCCGGCCGCGCTGCCGCGCTTAACTTCTCCGCGAGGCGGAGAAGTTAGCCTCCGCCGCAACATGCCCAAACTACACGGGCATGTTTTCGAGACCGGCCCGTTCAACCGCTCCGGCACCTCTCCGCGAAGGGCGAGATTGTATCATCGGGGCCATGAGTGCCCAAGACCCCGCCGACGTCGTCCGCGCCTATCTCGCCGCCATGGAGCGCCGCGACCTGCCCGCCGCGAACGCGCTCCTCGCCCCGGGGTTCGTCATGACCTTCCCCGGCGCGAAGCGCTTCGAGACGCTCGCGCAGCTCGTCGAGTGGGCGAAGCCCCGCTACCGGCGCGCGCTCAAGCGCTACGATCGCTACGACGCCGCCCCGCAACCGGACGGATCGACGGTGGTGTACTGCTTCGGGACGCTCCACGGCGAGCTGCTCGACGGCACGCCGTACGAAGGCATCCGCTTCATCGACCGCTTCACCGTCCGCGACGGCAGGCTCGTCGACCAGATGGTGTGGAACGACATGGCCGAGGTGCTCGGCCGACTCGGCCCTAAGCCTTCCTGATCGTCTCCAGCCCGCCCATGTAGGGGCGCAGCGCCTCCGGGACGGAGATGCTGCCGTCCGCGTTCTGGTAGTTCTCCGCGATCGCGACCAGCGTGCGGCCCACCGCGAGGCCGGAACCGTTCAGCGTGTGCACCGTCTCCGGCTTGCCCTTCTCGTTGCGGTAGCGCGCCTGCAGGCGCCGGGCCTGGAAGCCCTCGAAGTTCGAGCACGAGGAGATCTCCCGGTACGCCTGCTGACCGGGCAGCCACACCTCGATGTCGTAGGTCTTCGCCGACGAGAACCCCATGTCGCCGGTGCACAGCGTGACCACCCGGTACGGGAGCGCCAGCCGCTGGAGGATGGCCTCTGCGTGGCCGGTGAGCTGCTCGAGGCACTCGTAGGAGCTCGACGGATGGGCGATCTGCACCAGCTCGACCTTGTCGAACTGGTGCTGGCGGATCATCCCGCGCGTGTCCTTGCCGTAGCTCCCCGCCTCGCTGCGGAAGCACGGCGAGTGGCACACGTACTTCAGCGGCAGCTTCTCCAGCGGCACGATCTCCTCGCGCACGAGGTTGGTGACCGGCACCTCGGCCGTCGGGATCAGGTAGAAGTCGCCGAGCTCGCCGCGCGGGACGGCGAAGAGGTCCTCCTTGAACTTCGGGAGCTGCCCGGTCCCGTAGAGGCTCTTCGCGTTCACCATGTACGGGGCGTACACCTCGGTGTAGCCGTGCTCGGCGGTGTGCACGTCGAGCATGAGCTGTGCGATCGCGCGGTGCATCCGCGCGAACGCGCCGGTGAGCACCATGAAGCGGCTGCCGGAGATCTTCACCGCCGCATCGAAGTCGAGCATGCCGAGCGCCGTGCCGAGGTCGGTGTGGTCCTTCGGCGCGAAGCCGAACGTTCGCGGCGTGCCGACGCGTCGCACCTCGACGTTGTCGTCCGAGGACTTTCCGGCGGGGACCGAGGCGTGCGGGACGTTCGGCACGACGGCGAGGAACTCCTGCAGCCGCGCCTGGATCTCGTCGAGCTTCTTCTCCAGCCCGCCGAGCTCGGCGTTGATCGCGGCGGACTCGGCCATGATCGGCGCCGCGTCCTCGCCCTTCTGCTTCGCCTGGCCGATGCGCTTGGCGATGGCGTTGCGTGCGGCCTGCAGCTCCTGGGTGCGCACCTGCACGCCGCGGCGCTCCTCCTCGAGGGACTGGAACGCGGCGACGTCGAGGTCGAAGGGGCGGTCGGCGAGACGCGCGGCGACGGCCTGGGGGTCGGCGCGCAGGAGCTGGATGTCGAGCATGGGCGTGCGTTGCGGCGAAGGCGAAAGAAGCGGATTGTGCCCGAAGGCGGTGCTATTCGCGCCGCTTTGCGCGCGCCTCCGCGTCGAGCGCGCGCAGGCGCTCCAGCTTCTCGGCGATCTTCGCCTCCAGGCCGCGATCGGTCGGCAGGTACCAGCGCGGCTCCTTCATCCCGTCGGGAAAGTACCGCTCGCCGGCGGCGTAGGCCTCCGCCTCGTCGTGCGCGTAGCGGTACGCCTTGCCGTAGCCCAGGTCTTTCATCAGGCGCGTGGGGGCATTGCGCAGATGCAGCGGCACCTCGCGGGAGACGTCCTTCGCGACGTGCGCGCGTGCCGCGTTGTAGGCCTCGTACACTGCGTTGGATTTGGCTGCGCAGGCGAGATAGATCACCGCTTCGGCGAGCGCCAGCTCGCCCTCGGGCGAGCCGAGCCGCTCGTACGTCTGCGCGGCAGCCAGCGCGAGATCGAGCGCGCGCGGGTCGGCGAGGCCGATGTCCTCCACCGCCATGCGGATGAGCCGGCGCGCGAGGTACAGGGGATCGGCACCGCCGTCGAGCATGCGCACCAGCCAGTACAGCGAGGCATCGGGATTGGAGCCGCGTACCGACTTGTGCAGCGCCGAGATCTGGTCGTAGAACGCCTCGCCGCCCTTGTCGAAGCGGCGGAGGTTGCGCGCCACGGCGTCCTGCACGAAGACGCCGTCGATGGCGGAGCGCTTCGCGCCGGCCGCGGCGGTCTGCAGGATCTCGAGCAGGTTGAGCAGCCGGCGCGCGTCGCCGTCGACGAGGCCGAGCACCCGCTCCTTCGCCTGCGCGTCGAATGCGAGATCCGGCATCGCATGCGCGACGGCGCGGTCGAAGAGCGTGCCGAGCTCGTCTTCCGACAGGCTCTTCAGCACGTACACCGCGGCCCGCGACAGCAGCGCGCCGTTCACCTCGAACGACGGGTTCTCGGTGGTGGCGCCGATGAAGGTGAAGAGGCCCTGCTCGACGAACGGCAGGAAGGCGTCCTGCTGCGACTTGTTGAAGCGGTGCACCTCGTCCACGAAGAGGATCGTCGGCCGCCCGCTCGCGGCGAGCACGTCCTTGGCGTGCGCCACCGCTTCGCGGATCTCCTTCACGCCGGAGAACACCGCGGAGATCTGGATGAACTCGGCGTTGAACGCGGTCGCCATGAGCCGCGCGAGCGTCGTCTTGCCGACGCCCGGCGGGCCCCACAGGATCATCGAGTGCGGCTTGCCGGACTCGAACGCGAGGCGCAGCGGCTTGCCCGGACCGAGGAGGTGCTGCTGGCCGATCACCTCGTCGAGCGACGTCGGGCGCAGCCGCTCGGCCAGGGGCGCGTGCGCCGCCGCGGGGGGCGCTGGCGCTGCGCGCTCGCCAGCGCTCGCCGACGAGAAGAGGTCCGCCACCCTACTTGTCGCCGACGACGTCGGCGCCCTGGGGCGGCGTGAAGGTGAAGAGCCCGCCGTCGAGCTTCGGGTTCGACTGCAGCCCGTTGAAGCGCAGCAGCGTCGTCTGGCCGAAGCTGTCGGTGAGCTCCATGCGCTCCAGGCCCTGCGCGCCGAAGCCCATGCGGATCACCTCGAAGGTGGACTCCTTGTCGCGCGGCTTCGCCTCGACCCATTCGAGCCCGTCCCGCGTGCCGTCGTCGCGGAGCACGAAGGCATTCAGGGCATCGTTGGAGCCGGCGAGCAGCGCAGCGGGCGTGGCCCCGAGCGCCTGGTCGAGCTTGCGAACCGTCACCTGGTTGAGATCGCGATCGTAGATCCAGACGCGCGCACCGTCACCGACGATGAGCTGCTCGTAGGGCTTCGCGTAGCTCCAGCGGAACTTGCCCGGTCGCTGGAAGGCGAGCGCGCCGCTCGACTGCTGCACCACCTTGCGGTCGCGGTTGACGATGCGCTGCTCGAACTCGCCACGGGCCGACTGCGTCTGCTTCATGAACTGCTCCAGCCGGTCGACGCCGCCGGCGTGGGCCGAAGACAGGGCCGCCGCGCAGACGCAGAGGAACGAGAGGATCGCGGAGAAGCGCTTCATGACGGTGCGGGCCCGGACGACGGAAGCCACCATTGAAACACAAGGCCCTGCCCGGCGCCCTCCGCGGTTGCGCCTGACGTCCGCTAGCCTTCGGCCCGCGCCGGCACCAGCACTTCGCGATTGCCGTTCGACTGCATCGGCGACACCAGGCCCGACTGCTCCATCTGCTCCAGCAGCCGCGCCGCGCGGTTGTAGCCGATGCGCAGGTGACGCTGCACCAGCGAGATCGACGGCCGCCGGGTGCGCAGCACCACCTCGACCGCCTGGTCGTAGAGCGGGTCGGACTCGCCGCTCGCGCCGCCCTCGCCGCCCATCATCTCGGCGATCTCCTCGGCGCTCTCCAGGACGCCGGACACGTAGTCGGGTTCGCCCTGCTGCTTGAGGTATTCGACCACCTTGTGCACCTCGCCGTCGGCGACGAACGCGCCGTGGACGCGCTGCGGGAGTCCGGTGCCGGGCGGGAGGTACAGCATGTCGCCCTGGCCGAGCAGCGCCTCGGCGCCCATCTGGTCGAGGATGGTGCGCGAGTCGACCTTGGAAGACACCTGGAACGCGATGCGCGTCGGAATGTTGGCCTTGATGAGGCCGGTGATGACGTCCACCGAGGGACGCTGCGTGGCGAGGATGAGATGGATGCCGGCCGCGCGCGCCTTCTGCGCGAGGCGCGCGATCTGCTCCTCGACCTTCTTCCCGACCACCATCATGAGATCGGCGAGCTCGTCGATGACGACCACGATGTACGGCAGCTTGCCGAGCGGCACCGGGTTCTCGGTCTCGAGCGTCGCCGGGTCCATCACCG